>JAGQRB010000534.1 GCA_020425925.1 Planctomycetota bacterium | reverse complement strand
TAGCGCCGGGCCGGATCGGGATCGGTCGCGCAGGCGATGATCGTCTCGAGATCGCGCGGGCCGTTCCGCCGCGGGCGTCGGCCGGCCGCGATCCGCTGTGCGAGTTCGACCTGATCGTCGCCGCGGAACGCCGGCTCGCGATACACCAGCTCGTGCAGCACGAGGCCGATGGCGTAGATGTCGGTCGCGGGTCCGATCGCGGCGCGCTCGCCGCGGACCTGTTCGGGTGCCATGTACGGCAGCGATCCGAGCAGCGCGCCCGAGCGCGTCAGCTCGTCGGCATCGGCGAGATGGGCGAGGCCGAAATCGACGATCGTGACGCGGCCGTCGCGATCGAGCATCACGTTCGAAGGCTTGAGGTCGCGGTGCACGATGCCGTGCTCGTGGATTCGTGCGACCGTCCGCGCCAGCCGCATCGCGATGCGGGCCGCGACGTGCACTGCGCCGCCCTCGAACAGGTTGCTGTCGGGAGTGCGCGGCGCCGCGGCAGCGGGTTCGGCCGCGAGGACCGCCGCGAACGACGAATCGCCGAGCTCACGCGTTCGCGCCAGCAGCTGCCCGAGGTCGATGCCGGGAAGGTGTTCCATCGCGTAGTACGGAACGCCGTCCGCGGCGCCGACGTCGAGGATCGGCACGACCCCCGGCACCTGCAGCCGCGCGATGGCCTCGATCTCGCGCTGGAAGCGCTCGCGGGCGCCGGGGAAGTAGAGCTGCTCCGAACGCACGACCTTGAGCGCGACCTGGCGACCGAGCTCGGGCTGCTCGGCGAGGTAGACCGTTCCCATGCCGCCGCTGCCGATACGCGAGAGCACGCGATAGCGACCGAGACTGGCCGGCAGCCGGTCGGCGGCGGCGAGGCTCAGGAGGCCCGCGGCCCGGAGGCTCGCGACCCGACGCCGGGCCTCGGCGGCGAGCTCCGGCCGCGCATCGCACAGGCGCTCGAACGCCGCCTCGTCGTCGTGCAGCGCCGAGTCGATGCAGCGCGCAAGGTAGGCTTCGCGGTCTTCGGATTCGGCCATGGCGGACACGGTAGCCTGGGGATCGCAGCGCGGGTGGCGGCGTGACCGCGAGCTGCCGGAATCCGGTCGAACCGCTACTCGAGCCGCAGGCCGTCGGCGACGAACGCGGCGATCGTCGCGAAGACGAGCTGCTGGGCGTGTTCGTTCGGGTGCATGTCGGCCGGGCTGACCCAGAGCTGCTCCTGCGGTTCGTCCTTCAGGACCGGCAGCAGATCGAGGCACGGGATGCCCTCGCGCTCGCAGAACGCGCTGACGAGTCGGTGCATCTCGGTGAACGGATAGAACCTGCCCTCGCCGAGGCCCTGCAGCAGTGGCCAGACCACGACCGCGGCCTGCGCCTCGTGCTCGCGGCACCAGTCGCGGATGCCGATCAGCGCCTTCTGCGGCGTGCCCCCGGTCCAGTAGACCGCGGGCGTCTCGAGCTTGTTGCGGTACCAGAGGTGATCCGCCGGCAGTGCCATGAGCTCACCGACCCAGTCGCGGTCGGGGTCGAGATCGAGCGCGTGCGGCGCCGCGAGCCGGCGCGCGAGGTCGTGCAGCAGGCGCGAGGCCATCCACCAGCTGTGCGCGTCGGCGGGCAGGTCCGCGTCGGGCAGCGCCGCGGTGCGGAACTGGCAGAGCTTGCCGTTGGTCACCAGCAGGTCGTTGAGGCAGAGCGTGACGAGCACGAGATCGGGTGCGAACCGACCGTGGCGGTGGCGCAGCGCGAGCTCGTACTCGTCGACGTACGCCGATCCCGTGCCGCCGCAGTTCAGCACCTGCACGTTCGGCCAGCGTTGCTGCAGCTCCTGCTCGACCAGCACCGGCCAGTTGTGTTCGCGGCGCACACCCCAGCCGAGCGTGAACGAGTCGCCGAGGCAGACCACACGGCGCACGCCGCCCGGCTTGGCCAGCTGCAGGTCGTCGCGCTCGCGCATGCCGAAGCGGTTGAAGCGGAACTCGACGCAGCCGTCGGTGTCGAAGTAGGGCTGCTGCGGACCGCGATAGCAGAGGTAGAAGCGCGAATTCGGCTTCCAGGTCACGTTGCCGAGCACGTTGTCGCGCGGCATGTCATAGCCCGTGCCGAACCACGCCGCGGTCTCGCCCGGACGCGGCGTCGTCGGGATCGACGGCGGCAGTCCGGCGCGCGGCCACGGCACCTGGATCTGCATCCGGAACGCGAGATCCTCTTCGGCCGACGGCTTGTCGGGCACGACGTTGCGTGCGCCGTCGCGGAAATGCATGAGGGGTTGTTCGTCCCTTCGCAGCGCGCGATAGCCGAATTCCGTCAGCAGGCCCACGATCAGCGTGGTCGCGCCGAGCAGCGCCAGGCGTTTCTTGGTTTTGGACATCGAGCTCGCTCGCGGTGTTGGCAGCTTAGCGGTGCGGGCTATGCTTCTCGCCCCCCCAATGCCTACCTACGTTCTCGGCATCTCGGCCTACTACCACGATTCGGCCGCCGCGCTGCTCTGCGACGGCGAGATCGTCGCGGCGGTCCAGGAGGAGCGCTTCACGCGCCGCAAGCACGACGCCGACTTCCCCGCGAACGCCGTTCGGTACTGCCTCGACATGGCCGGCATCGAGGTGCACGACGTCGACTTCGTCGCGTTCTACGACAAGCCGATGCTCAAGTTCCACCGGCTGATCGAGACGTATCTCGCGTTCGCGCCGGTCGGTCTGCAGTCGTTCAGCAAGGCGGTGCCGATGTGGCTCGGCCAGAAGCTGCACATGCGGCGGCAGCTCACCAAGAGCCTCGGCCGCAAGCCGAAGAACCGCTACGTCTTCCCTGAGCACCACGAGAGCCATGCGGCGTCGGCGTTCTTCCCGTCGCCGTTCGAGGAGGCCGCGATCGTCACGATGGACGGCGTCGGCGAGTGGGCGACGACCTCGATCGGCGTCGGCGAGGGCAACAAGATCCGCCTGCTCGAGGAGATCCGGTTCCCGCACTCGCTCGGCCTGCTCTACTCGGCGTTCACCTACTACTGCGGCTTCAAGGTCAACAGCGGCGAGTACAAGCTCATGGGGCTCGCGCCCTACGGCGAACCGACCTACGAGCAGCTGATCCGCGACCATCTGATCGACCTCAAGGAGGACGGTTCGTACCGGCTCGACCAGTCGTACTTCAACTACTGCCAGGGTCTGACGATGACGAGCGCGAAGTTCCACCGGCTCTTCGGCTCGGATCCGCGGCGACCCGAGTCGCAGCTCGAGCAGCGGCACATGGATCTCGCGGCGTCGGTGCAGAAGGTCACCGAGGACGTGATGCTGCGCACGGTGCGTCACGCGCACGAGATCACCGGCAAGAAGAACCTCTGCCTCGCCGGCGGCGTCGCGCTCAACTGCGTCGGCAACGGCGTCATCCTGCGCGAGGGGCCGTTCGAGAAGATCTGGATCCAGCCGGCCGCGGGCGATGCCGGTGGCGCGCTCGGCTGTGCGCAGATGGTGTGGCACAACCTGCTCAACAAGCCGCGCAGCGTCAAGTCGACGGATTCGCAGCGCGGTAGCCTGCTCGGCCCGAAATACGACAGCGGCGACATCCGCGCGTTCCTGAAGGGCGAGGACGTCGTCTTCGAGGAGTGCGGCAGCGAGGAGGAGCTCGCCGATCGCGTTGCCGAGCTCATCGAGGAGGAGAACGTCATCGGCTGGTTCCAGGGGCCGATGGAGTTCGGCCCGCGCGCGCTCGGCTCGCGCAGCATCATCGGCGACGCGCGCTCGCCGAAGATGCAGAGCGTGATGAACCTCAAGATCAAGTTCCGCGAGTCGTTCCGGCCGTTCGCGCCGATCGTGCTGCGCGAGGACGCGAGCGAGTACTTCGAGATCGAGCCGAGCCACGACAGCCCCTACATGCTGATCGTCGCGCCGGTGCGCGGCGAGAAGCGCAAGCAGGTCGAGCCCGGTCTGAAGGGCCTCGACAAGCTCAAGCAGCTGCGCTCGGTGATCCCGGCCGTGACCCACGTCGATTACTCGGCGCGCCTGCAGACCGTCGACCGGGAGCGCAATCCGCGGCTCGCCGCGATGATGCAGCGCTTCAAGCAACGCACCGGTTGCCCGGTGCTCATCAATACCAGTTTCAACGTTCGCGGCGAGCCGATCGTCTGCACGCCGCAGGACGCGCTGCGCTGCTTCCTCGGCACGGAGATGGACGTCCTCGTGCTCGAGAACTTCGTCATCCGCCGCGTCGCGCAGCAGAAGCTGCCCGAGGTCGACCGCGAGAAGTACTTGTCGGCGTTCGCGCTCGACTGATCGCCCGGGCCCCCCAGAAGCCATGTTCAAGCTCGATCTCGATCCCCCGAAGCGACAGCTCCAGCAGTTCGCCTTCATCGCGGTCGTCGGCCTGCCGCTGATCGCCCTCGTCGTGCTGCGCTTCTGCGGCCTCGGCTGGGCGTTCGGGCACCCGGCGGTGCTGATCGCGCTCGGCGTCGGGGTGCTGCAGCTGGTGCTGTTCCTGGCCGGCTTCCGACCGTTGACCCGCGCGGTCTACGTCGTGCTCATGATCGTGGCGCTGCCGATCGGCTTCGTGCTGTCGCACGTGCTGATGGCGGTGATCTTCTACCTCGTCATGACCCCGATCGGGCTGGTCTTCCGGCTGATCGGGCGCGATGCCATGGGCCGAAAGCCGGATCCCAAAGCGCGCTCCTACTGGCACGATCGCGGTCCGGCGCGCAGCCCCGCGAGCTACTTCAAGCTATACTGAGACCGAACCATGAACGAGAACCAGGACAAGCAGAGCAAGGACCACGAGGACGAGTTCCTGCAGGCCGCCGGCGGCGAAGACCGCGGCATCGTCTCGGAGTTCGTCCAGTTCATGTCCGAGAACAAGGTCTGGTGGCTGACGCCGATCCTGATCGTGTTCGGCCTGCTCGGCATCCTGCTCGTGCTCGGTGCGACCGGCGTGGCGCCGTTCATCTACGCGCTGATGTAGCCCGATCGGCGCGCCGATCAGTGTCCTGACCAGTGCGCCCAGATCGCCTCGGCGACGCGTTGGCCCTTGAACTCGATGCCGGCGGCGTTGTGGTGGCCGACGTCCTTGAAGAACTCGTCGTGGATGCCGGTGGTCTCGGCGTCGAGGTCGACGAACACGACGCCGTCGCCGTAGCCTCGCGCCGCCTCGCGCAACCGCGCGGCCATTCGGCCGATCCCCTCGGCGTCGGCCGCGAGCCCGATCGCCGGGTCGGTCGAATGCGCCTGGGTGACGAGGACCGGCACGATCCCGGCGGCGTGCGCCAGCGTCACGATCGTGTCGACGTTGCGGAGGTAGGTCGCCTCGAGCCGATCCCACGCGCCGCCCGCCGGATGCGGCCGTAGCGTTGCCGCGCCGAGATCCGCCCATCGCGGCGTCGGCGCGATGCGGGCGGCGAGGTAGCGGTAGATGACGCTGCCGCGGATCAGCAACGCATCGCGGATCGGCGGCAGCTCGAACGGGCGGTAGGCGTGGGCGTAGTCACCGCGGAAGTCATCGGCGCGGCCGAGCGCGCGCAGGTCGTTCCAGCCGTGCAGGAAGACGACGTAGTCCGGAGCGTAGTCGCGCACGTTGAGGACGAAGTTCACCGTCGAATGCGTCGAGGTGTAGAAGCCGAGCGCGAAGCTGAGGCACTCGAAGCGCCGACCCGACTTCGCCTCCTTGCCGAGCTCCGCGAGGCGGCGTTGACACTGCCAGTAGTAGCCGGTCGCGGTCGTCGAGCCGCCGATGAACGCGATGCGCACGACATCGGCCGGCTTGATCGGGCCGGCGTCCGGACTGATGAAACCGAGGTTGTTGAACCGCGACTTGCCGAGCACGTCCGCGCCCGCGAGCCGCCGATCCGGTCGGCCGGTGAACTGCAGGAACGGGTGCCCGACGAAGGCCGCGCGTCCGGGGTAGGTCCGATCGGCGAGTGCGACTGATTCGGCGCGGGCCTCGTTCGAGCCGGCGAACCGCAGCCACAGCCGCGCCGCGGTCTCGAGCCCGGCGAACATGAGCAGCGGCAACATCAGGGCGGCCAGGCGCGGCGACCGCGAGCGCCACAGCGTCAGCCCGAGTCCGACGAAGACGGCCGTGATCAGGCCGAGCGGCAGCCAGTCGGTGGGATCCAGCGGGGCCAGCGCCAGCGTCCACTCGGCCCAGAGTGGCACGGCGAGCAGGCCGAACAGGGCGGCCGCGCCGCCGAACGCGACGGCGATGGCGCGAGGCAGCCGGCGCCTTCTGCGCGCAGTGGACTCCGGTTCCGAGGCGCGGTCCTTCATCGCGACAGTCTAATCGAGGTCCCGATTCGATACGACGCGACCACCGACTGGCGAGGAAGTCGGCAACGGGGTCGATACCTCTCTCGCAACCCACACGAGAGAGACTGCCATGAGGGATCACGGGCTCGACACGTATCTGGCCGACATCAACGAAGTCCCCCTGCTGACGCCCGAACAGGAGATCGAGCTCAGCACGCGGGTACAGCAGGGCGACATGCAGGCGCGCGAGCACATGATCCGTGCCAACCTCCGGCTCGTGGTCTCGATCGCGAAAAACTACGTCAACCGCGGCCTGTCGTTCATGGACCTGATCGAGGAGGGCAACATCGGCCTGATGAAGGCGGTCGAGAAGTTCGACCCCGATGCCGGTTGCCGCTTCTCGACCTACGCGACCTGGTGGATCAAACAAGGCATCCGCCGGTCGCTGGTCAACACGGTCAAGACCGTGCGCGTGCCGTCCTACATGGCCGAGATCGTGTCGCGCTGGAAGGCGACCGCGATGGAGCTCAACTACCGCCTCGGCCGGCGGGCGACCACGGCCGAGGTCGCCGAGGAGCTCGAGCTGCCGGAGAACAACTGGAACGTCGTGCGCGAGACCGTGCTCGCGAACTCGCAACCGGTCCACTCGATGAGCGAGGACAGCTCCTCGGTCTCCGATACGCTCGAGGACGCGCGGGTGGCGCCGCCCGAGGAGCAGATCCTGGCGGCGATGGAGATCGAACGCATGCGCGAGCTGCTCGAGAAGCTCGAACAGCGCGAGGCGAAGATCCTGAAGCTGCGGTTCGGCATCGACACCGCCGAGCCGATGACCTTGAAGGCGATCGGCAAGCGCTTCGGTCTCACCCGCGAGCGCGTCCGCCAGATGGAACAGCAGGCGCTCGACAAGCTCTGCGCGGTGATGTCGCGCGAGTTCGGCGAGGAGCGCAGCGGCTCGCGTCGCAAGCGCGTCGCGAGCCGCCACTGACGTCGGGCAGCCGACGTCGACCGATCAGCGGACGACGTTCGGGATCACCGCGGCGGCCGCGCCGATCAAGGCGAAGACGCCGAGCGCGACCTCGGGCCCCCACGGGCTCGTGGTCACGGTCTCGCTGCCGTTCGGCAGGTTCTTCGAGTAGGACAGGCTGGCGCACAGGTGCTTCGTCAGCGTGCTCGAGTCGGGCAGCAGCGACATGTCGATCGGGACCTCCTCGCCCATCGGAACGAGCGCGAGCAGACCGGTGCCGAGCTGGTAGAAGCTCTCGAACTCGGTCTTCCAGTCGGTGAACGACACGCTCGCCGCGCTGCCGGGGATCTGCTGCGCGACGGCCGCGAACTCCTTGTTGCTGCGGATGTCGCCCGAAGGGTCGTCCTCGCGCTCCATGCGCTTGAAGACGCGCTTGATGTCGCCGACCGAGAAGCCCGCGACCATGTAACCGCTCTTGAACGAGAACGTCGGGGTCAGCATGTCGAAGGGGTTCATGCCCATGCCGTCGGTCGGATCGAAGTTCACCCGCAGCGAGTAGACCTGGATGCCGCGGCGCTCACCTTCCTCGAACTCGACCATGCCGTTGCTGAGCTGCGAGAGGTTGCGCAGCACGGTGACGAGCTTCTGCTCGTCGTTGACCTTCAGCAGCAGCGCGGTCTCGGGCATCGAGGCGATCGTGCTGACCGCCATCGACCAGTTGATCGCGTGGTCCCCGAACGCCCCGAACAGGTCGTCGCGGATCTTGAAGCCGAGCTGCTCCTCGACCTTGCCGAGCTTGTCGAGCGCCATGCGGGCGAACTCGGGGTCGTAGGCCTGCAGGCCCTTGACGAGCGTGTCGTAGAAGCTCGCGACGTCCCAGGTCCAGGCGCTGAAGCTGACGGCATCCTTCGGCACCCACTTCAGGAACGACATGTCGAGCCCGGTCGGCGCGGCCGCGGTGACGGCGCCGTCACTGCGAAGGTGCACGCCCTTGGTGACCGTCTTGCCGTCGACGTACTTGCCGGCCTCGGCGTAGACCCCGAGGTTGCGCAGCCCCATCGCGACCAGCGCGCGCTCGACACCGTCGAGATCGACCTCGGCGAGCTTGGGCTCGCGTTCGGCGGCGATGCCGAGCGCCTTCAGGCCGAATCGGATCATCGGGTCGAAGCGGATGAAGCTCTGGACCTCGGCGCCGTCGGCGTCGACGCGCTTCGACAGCGCCGCGTACATCTCGGTCGCGCCGAGATCGGCCTCCTTCGCGGTCCACTTCGTCAGGATGCTCCGCGCCTCGTCGGGCAGCGTGCAGATCAGCACGCCGTTCGGGACGAACGCGACGTTGAGACCCATCTCGGGCGCGTTCGCGCCGGTCGGCATCATCGAGATCAGGTCGACACCGCCGATCTTGCTCTCGGTCTTCTCCATCTGGCCGCCGGCCTGCGCCTCGAGCATGCCGAGCCCCATGCGGAGCAGCTGGTTCCAGGTCTCCCCCGAATCGCCGAAATCGATGTGCAGCGCGACGCCGATCTGCGGCATCGGGCGGCGGCCACCCGTCGTGACGTCGAGCTTCGTCAGCGCCGCCGTTACGCCGCCGACGCGCAGCTTCGTGAGCTGCTCCGGATCGACCGGGAGCTCACCGTTCTCGTGCATCTGCTTGGCCTCGGCCATGCCCTCGTCGATGCGCTCCTTCGCGAACTCGATCACGTCGCCGAAGAAGGTCTGGACCTCCTCCTCCTTCCACATCTTGGCGACGGGGGTGTTGCCGAATTCGGCGATCGTCTTGGTCAGATCCGGAGCGGAGACCGCGATCAGGGTGTTGCGCGGCAGGTACGGGAGCAGGGAATCCTGGGCGAGCAGCGGCGCGCCGAACAGCGCGATCGTGGCCAGGGCAAGGCACTTAGGATGATTCATGCGGATTGGGTCTGGGGTTGGGAGGAAGGCCTCCAGGACGGTGGGGTCGGCCGGAACCGACCTCGCCCAAGTGGACGGGCAGACGGTAAATCTGTCGGTTGACGATTCCTGCATGCTCGCGCTCTACGTCCACGTCCCGTTCTGCGTCCGAAAGTGCGGCTACTGCGACTTCAACTCGTACGTCGTCGACGACGACGGCGCGCACGATCGCTTCCTCGCCGCGCTGGCCGCCGAGCTGCAGCGCTGCTGGCCGGCCGGCCAGGCTCCCCGGTCGGTCTTCCTCGGCGGCGGGACCCCGAGCCTGCTCTCGCCCGAGCGGCTGCGGCGCCTGCTGGCGATCCTGGCGTCGGCGGTCGACCTGCGCGCCTGCCCGGAGGTCACGATCGAGTGCAATCCCGAGAGCGTCACCACCGAGAAGGCCGCGATCGCCCGCGAGCACGGCGTCAACCGTGCCAGCCTCGGGGTGCAGACCTTCGACCCGGATCGCCTGCGCTTCCTCGACCGCGCCCACTCGGCGGCCGGCGCCGAGGCGGCGTTCGGTGCGCTGCGCGCCGGGGGGTTCGACAATCTGAGCCTCGATCTGATGTTCGGCGTTCCCGGCGAGACGCTCGACGAATGGGTCGCGGACCTCGAACGCGCGCTCGCGCTCGGGCCCGACCACATGTCGTGCTACAACCTGACCTTCGAGCCCGGAACGCATCTGACCCACGCGCGCGCGCGCGGGGAGGTCGACGCCAACGACGAGGAGGTCGACCGCGCGATGTTCCTGCACACCCGGCAGCGCCTCGCCGGCGCGGGTTTCACCGCCTACGAGATCAGCAACTTCGCGGGCCGCGGTGGACCGTGTCGCCACAACGACCACTACTGGCTGCAAGGTGACTACGTCGGCATCGGCCCGGGCGCATCGAGCCACCGCGGCGGCGTGCGCTGGACCAATCTCAAGCCGCTCGAGGCCTGGGCCGACGCCGCGCTCGCCGGGCCGAGTGCAGTCGCGACCGCGGAGACCCTGCGGCCGCGGCAGCGCGCCGGTGAAGCGTTGTGGCTCGGGATCCGGCGCCGCGCCGGGGTCGACCTCGAGGCCGTCGAGCATCGGCTCGGGCTGCCGGTGCGCGAGTGGTTCGGCGCGGCGATCGCCGAGCAGGTCGATCGCGGCCTCGCCGATTGCGACGGCACGACGCTGCGGCTGTCGGACGCCGGGCTGCTGCTCGCCGATCGGGTCGGCGCCGCGTTCCTGATCGACGACGCCGCCGCGTGATCGCGATCAGCGATTGTCGTCGAGCAGCTTCTGCATGTGCGCCGCGACCTTCGGCTCGGCCGCCTGCAGCGCGCTCTGCAGCGCCTTGACGGCCTTCTCGACGCCGTCGCCCTGTTTGAAGGCCTCGGTCACCGCCACCATCTTGTCGGTGACGCCCTGATCGCCGCCCTTGGTCGCGAAGTGCAGCAGCAGGCCGGCGACCGTCCAGTTGTAGTTGATCGCCTCGGGCTCCATGTCCGGGTTGATCGCGAAGTCGTTGAAGAACGTGCGCAGGTCGTTCACGCCGCCGCGCACGACGACCATCGTGCGGCAGAAGTGCGCCCCGATCCGGTCATCGGTGTAGAAGCCGGCGAGTGCGCCGACGCCCTGCTGGAACCACAGCGGCAGGTCGGCGCCGCTCTCCTGGCACTTCCCGTTCAGGAACGCGAGTCCCAGAGCGTGCTGCGCGTAGTACTGCGCCATCGCGAACTGGTGCGCGGTGCAGATGCCGGCGCGTACCGGCGCCTGGAACGGCAGCGTCAGCGAGTTCTCGGACGACATCAGGAACGCCGACGCGGCGCTGGTCTCGTCGCCGAACTGGTTGCCGAACTCGCGGTACTCGTCGATCGTCGCGGCGATCAGGATCGTCGGCCGGTACGCCGGCAGCGGTTGCCCGCCGAGCACCGGTCCGAGCTTCTCGCAGGTTTCGTCGAGCCCCTTCTTGAGCGACTCGATCTTCTCCATGTCGAGCGTGGTCGCGATCGTCGTGTAGTAGCTCCGCACGATCCACGGGCTGCTCGCATCGGCGTGGAAGCGGTTGGCCTGCGCGAGGTCGGCCCAGCGCCCCTCGCGGCCGATCGGGAACTGACCCTGCTCGGCTTTCGCGAGGTCGGCCTTCGCGATCAGCAGCCCGGTGACCGGGTGGTAGACCAGACCCGCGAGCAGCGCGGCCTTCTCGTCGCGCGATACCAGCTTGCCTTCGTGGTGGAACACGCCCTTCTTGGCGTCGTCGACCTCGTCCGGCGGCACCCAGACGCCGTCGACCTCGGAGTAGCCCTTGGCCTCGTATTCGGCGGCGAGCGCCTTCTTCCGCAGCTCCTCGGCCTTCTGCGCCGGCAGCCACTTGCCGTCGAACTTCTCGTTGCCGATGCCGAGGTTGGCGGCCTCGTTCTCGGGGTCCTGTTTCAGTACCACGAGGAACAGCCGCTTGGCGTCGGCGGCGAGACCCTGCGTGCTCGCCCACTGCGCGACCTCGACGAAGGCCTCGGCGGTCTTCTCCTTCTTTGCTTCGGTCTCGCGCTTGCGCAGCTCGCGCTTCAGCGCGGCGGCGGACTGGCCGAGCGCCGGCGCAATGAGGATCAGAACGGAGACGATGGCGGTGAGAACGGACTTCATGAGCTTGGCGGGAGGAAGGAGCGAGTCGGATCGACCATGATCCTTGCCCGCTCCACGCGGTTGAAGGGCCGCGGGCGAGAAAGCCGGATCACGAGCCGACGCGGCGGCGCTTCTCCGGAGCGAACTTCGCCCACGAGTCGAGCCGCTGCTGCGGCCTCAGGTTCAGGTAGGGTGACCAACGCGGGCGCGTCGGCTGGCGCAGCAGGCGGAATCCCGCCTCCTTGAGGGTGCGGTCGGCCTTGCGCGAGTTGCAGCCGACGCAGGCGAGCACGCAGTTTTCCCAGGTCGTTCGCCCGCCGCGTGAGCGCGGCGTGACGTGGTCGACGCTGAGGTGGTCGGAGGCGCAGCGACGACCGCAGTACTGGCAGGTGAAGTCGTCGCGCAGAAACAGGTTGCGGCGGGTGAACGGGGCCTCGTGGCAAGGCACCCGGTCGTAGCGGGCGAGCAGGATCACCTCGGGCGCGCCGATGTCGATCGACGGCGAGCGGATCGCGAGTTGGCCGGGCGGCACCGGCTCCAGCATCCACTCCTCGAACGCGTAGGTCGTCAGCGTCGCCGGCGACACCACCCGCGCGACCTCGCGGAAGACCAGGCAGAGCGCCCGCCGGACGGTCGTCACGTGGATCGGCTGCCAGGAGCGGTTCAGCACCAGGGTGGCGCGCTCCAGGAGTCCGAGTCGAACGGCGTCGTCGCTGATCCGCATGCGCAGGAGGCCCGCTGTCCTGGGTCCGAGATCGCGCGGGCGGAGGCGGGAGTTTAGGCTCCCGTCCGCAGCGGGCAACCACCCCCCGGCGGCGTGCCGTTCCTGGCCCGAAACACGCATCCGGGGCGTTCGGCTTGCTCGCCCGCGCCGTTGCTCGGCACTCGCGGCCCCGCTACACTCCTCCGCCCCCCAGCCAACCCGCAATCCGGGAATGCCATGAAGAACCCTGTGAAGAACCGTGCAATGAGCGCTTCGGCGTTCTCGCTGCTGGCATCGTTCGCGCGCCGCGGTTCGGCCTGCGTCGTGGCAATCGCGATCGCGGCGATGACCGGCGGCTGCAGCGGAATGCCCCACGGCCAGGATGGCGTCACGGCGGTGCAGTTCCCCGACATGGTGGTGCCGGCCGGGCTGCACCTGGTGGACCGCGCGCACGAGAGCCACTCGCTCGAGGCCGCGAGCTGGCGCCAGGGTCGCTTCGTCTACAGCGGCAACGTGCGAGCCGAAGACGCGGCGGCCTACGTGCGCCAGCAGATGCCGCGGCACAACTGGGAGCTCGTGTTGGACGACGCCGTCGACCCGAACGCTGCCAAGCTCCGCTATGTTCGCGGCTATTACGCCGCAGAGTATTCATTCAGTCGCGTCGAAGGCCGGACCCAATTGGTCGTCGACTACGGCACCGACTATTCGCGCTGATCGCTGATCCCACGAGGCATCGACTCCAATGACGGCAACCACTCCTCCCACGATGGAGGGCACCCAGGCTCCGAGCCAGATCGAGTATCTCTACGAGCGCTACAAGCACCTGCTGACGTGGGTGCTGGTCGCGATCGTCGGCGCGTTCGCGATCTACTACGGCTACAAGTGGCAGCGCCAGAGCCAGATCGATCAGACCTGGACCCAGTTCTCCACAACTATCGGTCTCGACGGCATTTACACCAGCGAGGACGGCTTCGAATCGCTCTCGGACATGCTGGTCGAGAAGCCCCTCGCCGAACTCGAGGGCGCGCTCTTGCAGGCCGATGCGACGCGCGCGCCGTTCCTGCTGCTGGCGATCGCGCGCAAGGCGATGATCGATCGCAACTGGGATCGCGCCGAGTCCGCGCTGACCGAACTGGAGCAGAAGTACCCCGACCACCCCTTGGTCCAGCAGACGGCGTATCCGGTGCAGGTGCGCGAGAACAAGGAGGACGAGGACAAGAAGAAGGACAACGAGAAGGTCCAGCGGCCGAACGAAAAGCCGGAGCTCGAGCCGGCGGTCGAGGGCAGCATCGTCGGACGCATGCGGGCCCAGATCGCCGAGGCGCGCAAGTACGAGGTGCCCTCGCAGTTCGCGATGCCGGAGATCCCGGCCGATGCGCCGAAGGTCAAGATCAACTTCTCGGGCGAGTACGGCAGCATCACGATCGCGCTGATGAAGGACAAGGCGCCGAAGCTCGTCCAAGAGTTCCTGAACCTCGCGGCGCCGGAGAAGAAGGAAGGCGAAGAAGAGGAGCCGAAGCCGTTCTGGGTCGGGCTGAGCGTAGACGAGATCCAGCGGCCCGCCGGGCGCTACCGCCGTCCGATGCAGTTCCACCTCGGGTTCGAGACGACCCGCGAAGCGGACAAGACGAAGTGGACCAAGACCGATCCGAGCACCCACGAGGTCGAGTTCGAGGACACTGGCCTGAGCCACTTCCCGGGTGCCGTTGCGGCGCGGCTCGGAACGGACGGCAAGGCTGCGGCCGATCGGTTCTACGTCTGCGGCGAAGACGCCGCCCAGCAGGACGGCCAGCGTGAGGTCTTCGGTTACGTGGTCGAGGGCCTCGACAACGTCAAGGAGATCTGCAACGCGGCCATGACCGCCCAGGAAGAAGAGTCCGGGATGGGCGTGCCGACCGACAACATCACGGTCGAGTCGGTCGAGATCCTGAAGTAGATCTGGCCACACGTCGCCGCGGGGTCGGTACCACCCACCCCTGCTGGCGACCGAGCGCTACGCGTTCTTGAGGCGCTCGTAGAGCCGCTCGAACTCTTCGCGGCTGCCGCACTCGATGACGATCTGGCTGCGCTTGCGGCCGTAGCGGACGGAGACTGGCGTTGCCAGGTTCTCCATCAGCGTCTCCTCGAGCTCCTTGACCCAGACCGGCCGGCCTTTGGTGGCCTTCTTCGGGGTATCGGTCGCCCCCGGAGCAGCGGGCGCGGTGAGGGCTTCGTTGGCCTCGCGCACCCGCTCCTCGAGGGCTCGAACCGACCAGGCCCCGCGGATCGTCTCGTCGGCCATGGTGACCATCAGCTCACGGTCCACGAGTCCGAGCAGCGTCCGGGCGTGGCCCATCGCGAGTGTTCCACGTGAAACATGCGCCTGTACCTCGTCCGGGAGGTCGAGCAGACGCACGAAGTTGGCGACCGTGGATCGCTCCATACCCACCCGCTTCGCGACTTCCTCCTGTTTGACGCCGAGCTGCTTCTGGAGCTGCTGGAAGGCGCGTGCCTTCTCGATTGCGTTCAGGTCCTCGCGCTGGACATTCTCGACGAGCGCGAACACTGCCGAGTCCTGGTCGGAGATCTCACGGACCAGGACCGGCACCCGCTCGAGCCCGGCGACCTGAGCGGCCCGCCAGCGTCGTTCGCCCGCAACGATCTCGAAAGCGTCCCCGACCTTCCGCGCCAGGATCGGCTGCAGGATGCCGTTGCTCTGGATCGAAGCTGCCAGCTCTTTCAGGTCAGCAGGGTCGATTGGGCCTCGAGGCTGGTTTGGGTTCGGGCGGAGCAGCCCGACCGCGATCTCGGTGCTGTCCTCGATCTCCACCTTGCCCTTGTCCTTGTCCTTCGGTCCCCCAGCACCACGGCCACCGGACAGGAAGAAGTCCAGGCCACGCCCTAGTCGTCGATCAACCATTGAGAATCTCCATCACCAGTTCACCATAGCAAAGAGCACCTTTCGCCCAGGGGCAATGCGCAAACGCGGTCCTGCCGTGGCTCGCGGCCTCGACGAGGTTCGCGTCGCGCAGCACGAGGCTCTCGAACAGGAGCTTGCCGAGATTGCGGCGCAGATCCTCGACGACCTCGAGCGTGACGGGCTCGGAGACGTCGACCATCGTTGGAAGGACGCCGCGAAGGCGAGCCTTGCCGGGCAGCTTGGCGGCGGCGTACTCCATGGCCTCGAGCATCTGCGAGAGCCCGTGGATTGCGAAGAACTCGGCCTGAACCGGCACCAAGACCTCCTCGCCGAGCTGGAGACCCGCCCAGCCCCAGGCATCGATCCGCGGTGGACAGTCCACGATCAACCAGTCCAGCTGGCTCGACAGGTTGCCCACGAGCTCGAGCAGACGGTCGACGTCGAGGTCCGCGCCGGGTTCGACGAGCTGCTCGGCACCTGGCGACGGCAGCAGCCAGAGGTTGGTTGCGACCGGCTCGAGCATCTCGAGGCCTCCGTCGCCTTCGGCCCCGCCCGCCATGCTCTGGACCGCGACCGTGGCATTGCCTTGGGGGTCGAGATCAAAGAGAGCTACACGCGCTCCGCTGAGCGCCAGCCCGTGAGCCAGGTGGATCGCGGTGGTCGTCTTGCCCACCCCACCCTTCTGGTTTGCCAGAACTAGGGACCGCACCGTAACCGCCCCGCCGCTTGTTACCCGAGAACCGCCGATTGCGCACGAACGTCGGACGTGCGCGTCGGCGCGGAATGCTACCCATAGGTCCATGGATCGCCAGCCTCGATTTGCGTACGATTCCTCGCGTGGAGTCCCGTTCCGCCATCTGGTCGTCGATCCCAGCCGGTTGGCGTCTGGTCCGCTTGGAGTGTCGAATCCGGCTGCGGCAACTCGGCCTCTGGCCCTGGCTCGCACTGCTGGCCTGGTCGGCCGCGACCGCGGCGCAGGAGCCGCGTCTGCTCCGCACCTTCGACATCCAGATCGTCTGGCAGGGCATCTGGGCGGCTGCGGCGATCCTGCTGGTAGCACTGTGCGCCGCCGGCGGGGGAGGACGCGAGGGTGAACCTGGCATGAGATACGGTAATACCGGATTACGGATAAGCGTATCCACGGGGTCGTGCGTCGGGTTGGCGCTGGTGGTGTCGGTGGCGGTGGCCCACGCCGGGCTCGCCTGGTTCGCCGACCTGCTTACCGGCAGCGCCCGGCCGTTCGGGGGCGTGCTGGTGGCGGCGGGTGGGTTCGCGCTCGCGATGGCACCGGCAAGCCTGGTTGCGGTCCTGCTCGCCCCGCTGTGGGGTGTCTCGCACGTCGCCCGGATCGGTCTCGTCGGCGTCGTCGGCTTCTCGCTGGGCGCGGCTGCGCTATGGTTCCGTGAACCCGGCGTAACCGTGGCGTTCGCAAGCGGATTGGCCAGCGTCGGTGCGATCCTCATCGTTCGGTTCGCGACTCCCGATCCTCCTACCCGCAATTCGACTCCTCATGCGTATCGGCATCCTCGGTGACATCCACGGGAGCGTCGAAGCGCTCGAGGCCGTGGTTGCCGCGTTGCGCGACGACGGGGTCGACCTCTTCGTGCAGGTGGGGGACATCGTCGGCTACGGCCCGCAGCCCTCGCGCTGCATCGAGATCGTGCGCGAACTCGGCAGCGTCGTCTGTCTCGGCAACCACGACGCCGCCGTCCTGAACCTGCTCGACACGTCGTACTTCAATCAGTTCGCGCGCGCCGCGATCGAGTGGACCAAGTCGCAGCTCCGCGAGGAGGATCTCGCCTACCTGCGCGGTCTGCCGCTGGTCGTGCGGCAGCCGCCGTTCACCGTGGTCCACGGCACGTTGCACATGCCCGAGCAGTTCGGCTACGTGATCAGTCCCGTGGAGGCGCTCGAATCGCTGCAGCACCAGGACACGCCGTTGTGCTTCGTGGGGCACTCCCACGTGCCGGCGATGTACCTCGCGAACAAGGGCTCGCTGCGCGACCTGCGGGTCGTGATGAACTCCGAGGCGGAGATCTCCTACCGCGGCTACGACCGGGTGCTGATCAACGTCGGCAGCGTCGGCCAGCCGCGCGACGAGGATCCGCGGGCGGCCTACGGCTTCGTCGACACCGACGAGCAGATCGCCAGCATCCGCCGCGTCGAGTACGACATCGCGGCCGTGCAGCGTCGCATCCTCGCCGCCGGACTGCCGGAAGTGCTCGCCAACAGGCTCTCGCTCGGCGTATGAGCGTCGGCGCCAGCGTGCGTGCGGCGCTGTCGGTCGTCCTGCTCGCGACCCTCGTGCCGGCGCAGTCCTGGCAGGAGAGCTGCGGCGAAACGCGCGCCGGCATCGTCGCGCTGCGACAGGCGGTGAAGGACACCGGCAGCGACTGTCTCGCGCTGGTCGTCGCCTCGCACCCCGACGACCGTTACGTGCTGCCGGCGGTCTGGCTGCGCTACGTCATGGGCTTGCGAATCGCGGTCCTGCTCGCGACCAGGGGCGGCGGTGGTCAGAACATCAGCGGGCCCGAGAGTGGCGATGCGCTCGAACGCATCCGCACGCTCGAGACCGAGGCCGGCTGCTCGCACTTCGACGGCGAGGTCTGGTACCTGAACCGTCCCGACGCCGGCTACCGTCGAACCGCCGAGGCGACCTTCGGCGAGTGGGGGCGTGAACAGTCGCTCCGCGACCTCGTGCGGTTGATCCGCACGATCCGGCCGGACGTGATCCTGACCACGCACAACTTCCAGGAGCAGCACGGCCACGACGTCGCCCTCGTCGAACTGCTGACGAACGCGGTGCCGCTCGCCGGCGACGCCGAGTTCCTGCCCGAGCTGCCGGTGCATCGCCCGCGGGTCTTCGGCATCGGCGCGACGGCCGACTCACCGTCGGCGATCTCGATCCCGGTCGATCGGCTGGAGCCGCTGCGCGGCGCGTCCTTTCGTCATCTGGCGCGCGAGATCCTGCGCATGGCGCACCTGAGCCCCGGACCACCCGTCCCGCTCGAGGAGCTGTTCGAGCCGACCCTGCGGTTCGAGCTGCGCCTGCCGCCGCAGCCCGGCGACACTCCGTTCGCCGGGTTGCCCAGCCTGTTCGATCCTGCGATCTGGCCGGGTGATCCCGAACGAGCGGCGGCGCTCGACCGGTTCGTGCGCGAGTAGCTGACCGCCCGCGAGCTCGACCGCGAGCGCATCGTCGCGGTGCTCGGCGAGCTCCGTCAGCTGCGCTCGGACCGGCTCGCCGGTCGCCTGACCGGGGACGCCGCGGCGGACGACGACGTCGACCGCCGTCTGCAGCGCCGTATCGCCGCCTTCGAGCAGCTCGTCGTGCAGCTCGCGGGCGCCAAGATCGTGCTGGACGTCGCACCGGGCACGTTCGCGATCCCTGGCGAGGAGTTCCGTGTCGGCGTCCGCATCCTGGTCGCGGAGGCGATCCCCGTCAGCGTGCGTGCGGAGGGGCTCGGCGAGGTCGGCGTGCAGCTCCAGACCGCGGACGACTCGCCGCCGCGGTTGGACGCCGGCGGCACGCTGCAGCTCGATGTCGCGGTCCGCATGCCGCTGTCGGCCGACGCTACCGACGACCCGATGGGGCCGTGCTTCCGTGGCGATCGCTTCGTGCCGCCCGTGCGCCTGCGCTTCTGGCTCGACCTCGCCGGTGCCGAGATCCCGCTCGATGTCACGGTGCCGGTGGAGGAACGTGCACCGCTCGAGCTCGCCGTGGTACCGCGCAGCCTGCTGCTACCGCGGTCGCGCCGCGAACTGCAGTTCACGGTCGACGTGGTGCGCAACACCCGATTCCCGGTCGAGGGCATGCTCGAGGTCCGCGCCCGTGCCGGCTACGCGATCCAGCAGGATCGCCGGCCCGTGGTGCTGCGCGATCATCGCGGCGACCGTTTCCGCTTCCAGGTGCGGGCCGCCGACAACCAGCGCTCGGGCGTCGACGTGCTCCGCATCGCGCTCGCGGGCACTCGCGTGACGCTGCCAATCCACAAGGTCGACGTCGAGGTGCCACCGGACCTGCGCGTCGGCGTGCTGCGCAGCCGCGACAACACACTGCCCGGGATCCTCGGAGTCGCCGGACTCGGCCTGTCCTGGTCCGAGCTCAGCGATGCCGATATCGCGGCCGGCGAGCTGTCGCGCTTCGACACCATCGTCGTCGACGTGCGTGCGCTGCGCGACCGGCCGGGAGCGCGCCGCGGCTTCCGCAGTCTGCTCGAGTTCGCCGAGGCCGGCGGCCGCCTCGTCGTCTTCTATCACAAGGACATCGAGTTCCACCCGGCAGGGGAGGCGTTCCTCGGCGCGCCGTTCGCACCGTTCCGGATCGGCAAAGCGCGCGTGACGCGCGCCGACGCTCCGGTCACGGTACTGCGGCCGGATCACGTCCTGCTGAACCACCCCAACACGATCCGGCCGTCGGATTGGGACGGCTGGGGTCAGGAGCGTGCGCTCTACCTGCCGCGGCTCTACTCGGCGGACTTCGAGGAGCTGCTCGAGATGCACGACCCGGGTCAGCCGGAAGAACGCGGCGCGCTGCTGTATGCGCGCACTGGCGAAGGCGAGTACGTCTACTGCTCGCTGGCGCTGTGGCGGCAGCTCAAGAAGCTCCACCCGGGCGCCGTGCGGCTGCTCGCCAACCTGCTGACGCCGGCGCGGCAGCACTGAGGGGCGGTCGCGTTCAGCGGCGGCGCGCGAGCAGGATGCAGCCGAGAGCGTTGGCCCCGACCAGCGTGCCGATCGCGAGCACTGCGTTGCCGGTCTTGAACCAGAGAATCCCGGCCCAGCAGAGCACGAGGAACGCGACGCTCAACAAGGTGACGTCGCGACCCGACGCGCCGGGTTTGACATAGCCGGTTGCTGCGACCGGCTGCGTGCGCTGGTCGCGGCTCGTGATCGCGGCGTGCAGGCCGACGGCGACGCCGTGCTCGACTCGCTGACCGAACTCGCCGACCGCGGCGACCAGGGGCTGGATGTCGACGGCCTGGGTCGGCGGCCGCTGCGCGAGGTCGACCAGCGCGCCGCGAAGTTCGCCGAGGAATGTCTCGACGCGCGTCATCGCACCCGCTGCCAGGTCGGGGGCTGGAGCAACAGCTGCCGGCGCTGGCGCGACGGGCTCCGGCTCCGGCTCCGGCTCCGGCTCCGGCTCCGGCTCCGGCGCCGGTTCGGGTTCCGGTTCGGGTTCCGGCGCCGACGCGGCCTCGGGTTCGGACGGCTCCTCCGGCTCGGTCACCGGCACAGCGCTCGTCTCCGGCACGACCTCCGGCTCGGGCTCCGGCTCCGGTACGACTTCGGGTTCGACTTCGGGTTCGGGTTCGAGCTCCGGCACCGACGCGGTCTCGGACTCGGATTCCGACTTCTCCGGCGCTTCCGTGCCGGGCTCGAGCGTGGCCTCGGGTTCCGGCGTAGCTCCGGATTCGGCTTCGGGTTCGAGTTGCTCCACCGCTTCGGGCGTCGGCTCGGCTTCGAAGGCCGGCGAGGTCGCGACCGGCTCGGCGAACAGGGCCGCGGCCTCGTCGTCCGGCGCGGGTTCGACTTCGGGTTCCGGTTCGGGCGTCGACGCCGAGGCGTCCTCGAGCTGGGACGGCGGTTCGTTCGCCGTTTCGGCTTCGAAGGTCGGCGGGGTTGCCGCGGGCTCGGCGAACAGAGCCGCGGCCTCGTCCTCCGGCTCGTCGGCGGTCGCCGCGATCGGGGACTCGAGCTCGGCGGCGGGCTCAGGTTCGCCCGGCTGCGCCGCTTCGGTGTCGCCTGCGCTCATGAGTTCCTCCTGCTGGTCGGCGTCCTCGCCCGGCTCGTCCGACTCCGGTGACGTCTCGTCCTTTCGCGCCGGCCCCCAGTCGTCGAGCTCGCTGACCAGGGCGTCGGCGTCGAAGTAGTCGTCGTCGGATGGCTCGCCCTCGAGTTCGTCGACGGTCTCGGTCACCGGCTGTTCGACCGGCGTCGCCTCGAGCTCGATCGCGTCGCGTCGCGCTTCTTCCCGGGCCATGGCCAGGCACTCGGCGACCTCGCGATCGACCGCCTCGGCGGCATCCTGCAGTGCGCCGGAGAGTTCCTCGACGCCGGCACCGTCGACCGTGGTCTCTTGCGACTGCACTTCGTCGCGGTCCTCCGCGACGGGCTGCGGTTCGACCGCACCGTCGCCCGCCGGCACGTCGCGTTCGAGTTCGACGGGCGGGAGTTCGGGCAGCAGCGCGCGAGCCAGCACGGCGCGCACCCGCGGCTCGGACAATACGACCTCCGACTTGCCGATCGACTCGAGCCGCCCGCTGAGGTCGCGGCGCAGCTCGAGATCGTCGACCGCGAACACCGGATCGACGCCATCCGCGCGCGGCAGCGCGCCGGCCTCGCGCAGCGCACCCGACAACAACCAGCGCAGGATCTCGGCCGGCGGTATCGCCAGGCGCGCGAGATCGGCGCGGGTCAACAGGTGTTGGCTCAGAGCTGTGACGGGTTCCGTCATCCCGCCCGATTCTTCGGCATCCGTCGCACCGGTGGT
Organism: Planctomycetota bacterium; assembly: GCA_020425925.1. GTDB lineage: Bacteria > Planctomycetota > UBA1135 > UBA1135 > UBA2386 > JAGQRA01. The sequence continues at coordinate 82,335 of JAGQRB010000534.1, read as the reverse complement.
GAAGGAACCGACGGGTCGGGTGAGAACTGCCGATGGCAGCGCGCGCGTGGCGCCGCGGTCTCAGCGAATGCCTTGCGGGAAACGCATCCGCGACTGCTTGCCGCGCACCAGCTTGACCTCGCGCGTCGACTGACCCGCCCGCAGCAGGTGGAACGCCTGCGCGTCGATCAGCGAATAGTCGCCGTTGTCGTAGTAGAGCTCGAGCCGGATCCCCTCCGGCAGGTCGTCGATGAGCCGGATCTCGACGACGTTGCGCGCGCTCACGACCGTCGTCTGACCCTGGCGCGTGACGTACTGCAGCTCCGAGATCGGCAGCACGTGCGCGATGTCGTCGAGCGACGGGTCACCCGCGCCGCCGGCCCGACTGGGGTCCTGCGGGACCATCGCGAGTGCGGCGACCACGGGAACGGCGAGCAACAACTTCCAGTACTTCATGGGAGGTCTCCGAATGAGTCGGCCCGGCTTCTCGATCCGGGTGCGACGAACTATGACGGACCCATCCGCGGAAACCTGCCAGTGATCTCGATTCTCCTGTCCGCTGCCCTGACGTTCGCCGTGCCGAGCCAGCAAGACGGCCCGGCTCGCGGTCAGGGTCCGGCGTTCGAGGTCGCCGTCGGCAGCGGTGAGGTCGCCCCGGCGCTGGTCGCCGAGGTGCGCGAGCTGACCGCGCAGCGGCTCGACTTCCTGCGGCCGACGTTCCGCGGGCTCGAGCCGCAGCGGTTCGCGGTCTTCGTTCACGGCGCGGCGGAATCGTTACCGCCGGCGCTCGCCGCGCTGCGGCACCCGGGAGCACCGGGTTTCGCGCTGCTCGGTCGCCATCAGATCCACCTCGTCGTCGGCGACATGAAGCGGACCGGGACCCGTCTCGAGAGCGTGGTCACCCACGAGCTCGTGCACGAGTTGCTCGATCAGTTCGTCGCGCCGCACGGCGCGCGCATTCCGCGTTGGTTCCACGAGGGGCTCGCGCAGTACCTCGCGGGCGACGTCTACCTCGGCGTGCGCGAGCAGGACATCGTCTGGCGGGTCGCGGTCCGGCGGCTACTGCCGTGGTACGACCTCGAACGTGGCTTCCCGCGCGACGAGGACGCACTCGGTGTCGCATATGCCCAGAGCTACTCGTACGTCGCCTGGCTGGTGCGCGAGTTCGGCCTCGACGACGTGATCGCGGCGGCGGGCAACGTCGACGACGACACCGACTTCGACCGCGCGATCGTCGGCGCGACCGGGCGCCCGACGCTCGAACTCGGCGACGGCTGGCAGCGATACCTGCAGTACGGTTCGGGCGCGTGGTGGCGCGTGCTGCTCGGCCGGAGCTTCGACCTGCTGCTGATCCTCGCGTTGCCGGCGTTCGCGGTCGCGGTGCTGCGGCGGCGTTCGCGAGCGCGCAAGCTGCGGCAACGCATGGAACGACACGCCGAGCTCTATCCCGCCGACTTCGAACTCGAGCCGGCGCCGATGCCGCCGCTCGAGCTGCACGGCCCGCCGCCGCCGGAAATCCGCCCGTGAGGTTGGCAACCCTTCCGGGCTCGGGTACAGCGCGACGGTGCGAACGCGCCTACGAAGCTCCTTCCCGGCCGGCCTCCTGATCGCGGTTGCCGGTGTCACCTCCACGGGCTGCGTGGCTCACGTGCACACCGTCGGGCTCGGTGCGACCGGCTCCGAGGAGCACGTCACGCGCCAGTACTACTGGCTGTTCGGGTTCGTCGGCATCAACGAGGTCGACGCGCAGCGCATCGCCGGCGATCTCACGAGCTACACGGTCGAGACCGAGTACGGCTTCGTCGACTTCCTGCTGACCCCGCTGCTGTTGCCCCTGCTGGCGACCTCGCGCACGGTGATCGTGCGAACCTGAGGAAGACGATGACCATCGCGATCCGATTCCTCGGCGCCGCGCGCCACGTCACCGGCAGCAAGCACCTGCTCGAGATCGGCCAGCGCCGCGTACTGCTCGACTGCGGGATGGTGCAGGGCCCGCGCCGCATCGCCGAGGAACAGAATCGCAACCTGCCGTTCGATGGCACCAAGCTCGACGCCGTGGTGCTGTCGCACGCCCACATCGATCACTCCGGTTCGCTGCCGAAGCTCGTCAAGGACGGCTACGACGGGCCGATCTACTGCACCGAGGCGACCGCCGACATGCTGCGGATGATGCTGCTCGATTCGGCGCACATCCAGGCCCAGGACGCCCGTCACCTGCAGAAGCGCGGCGTCGACTACGAGCCGGTCTACGATGCCGAGGACGTCGAGAAGACGCTGCGGCTGTTGCGCGGCAAACCGTACTACGAGCGGTTCGAGGTCCTCGATGGCGTGCAGGTCGAGTTCCTCGACGCCGGCCACATCCTCGGCGCGGCGATCGTCGTGCTCGACGTCGACGACGGCACGAAGCAGCGGCGGGTCGTGTTCACCGGCGATCACGGTCGCAAGGACCTGCCGATCCTGCGCGATCCGGACCGCATTCCCGAGTGCGATGCCCTGATCACCGAGTCGACCTACGGCAACCGGCTGCACGATCCGCGACCGGACATGATGGCCGAGCTCGGCCGCATCGTCGAGGAGGAGGCGCGCGACGGCGGGCGCATCGTGATCCCGGCGTTCTCGGTCGGCCGCACCCAGTCGGTCGTGTTGTTCCTCGGTCAGCTCATCAAGGAGCGACACCTGCTGCCGATGCCGATCTGGGTCGACTCGCCGATGAGCACGCAGGCGACGAAGATCATGGCGCGGCATCCCGACCTGTTCGACGAGGAGACGCGCGCGTTGCTGAAGGACGGGCACAGCCCGTTCTTCTTCGACGGCGTGCGCTACGTCGCCGACGTCGAGGAGAGCAAGTCGCTCAACGGCCAGCGCTACGGCGTCGTGATCTCGGCGTCGGGCATGTGCGAGTCGGGCCGCATCCTGCACCACCTCAAGAACACCGTCGGTCGGCACGAGGACTGCGTGCTGATGGTCGGCTGGCAGGCCGAGGGCACGCTCGGTCGCAAGCTCCGCGACGGTGCCGACACCGTCAGGATCTACGGCGAGGAATACCGCGTGCGCTGCAAGGTGCGGTCGATGGGGGGGTTCTCGGCCCACGCCGACTACAGCGAGCTGATGGCCGCGTCGCGGCATCTCGTCGATCGCTGCAAACAGGTCTTCGTCGTCCACGGCGAGGACGAACCGGCCGAGACCCATGCGCAGCGGCTCGTCGACGCCGGCTTCGGCGAGGTGCACGTGCCGCACAAGCGCGACCGAATCGAGCTGCGCTGATGGCGACGGTGCCGTCGACCTGGGTCGAGATCGATCTCGCGGCGCTGGCGAACAACGTCGAGGTCTACCGCCGCGCGCTCGACACCGACGTGCTCGTGGTCGTCAAGGCCGACGCCTACGGTCACGGCGCGGTCGCGGTCGCACGCGCGGTGCTGCAGGCCGGCGCGCGCTTCGTCGGCGTGGTCGACGTCAGCGAGGGGCTCGCGCTGCGGTCTGCCGGCATCGAGGGCTCGATCCTGCTGCTCGGCCCCGTCGATCCGGCCGACGCCGAAGCGGCAATCGCCGCCGACCTCCATCTGACCTGCTGGCGCGACGAGCAGCTCGCCGCGGCGGCGTCTGCGGCGGAACGGCTCGACGCGATCGCGAACGTCCATCTCGACTGCGACCTCGGCATGAGCCGCTTCGGTGCCGACGTCGAACGGCTCGAAGCGCTGCTGCACCGCGCCGCCGCGCTGCCGCGACTCCGGGTCGTCGGTCTCTCGGCCCATCTGCCGTCGTCCGATGTCGACGAGGCGCAGATCACGCTCGATCAGCTCGAGGTTTTCGGCGGCCTGGTCACCCGCTTGCGCGAGCGCGCGTGCTGCCCGCCGATCGTGCACACCGCGAACTCCGCCGGGGCGATCCGCTTCGCCGCGGCGCGCTTCGACATGTGCCGCGTCGGACTCGCTTCGTACGGAGTCTCGCCCGGCGCACCGGTGCCGCTGCCGGACGGGATCCGAGCGGCGCTGACCTGGCAGGCGCGCGTGCTCGAGGTGCGCGCGATCCCCGCCGGCCGGACCGTCGGCTACGGCGGCGAGTTCAGGGCGACGCGACCGACGCGGCTGGCCGTGCTCGGGGTCGGGTACGCCGACGGCTTCCGGCGCGTGCCGCGCGACAGCAACGTCGTCGTCGTCCGCGGCACTCCGGTTCGGGCGGTCGGGCGGATCTGCATGCAGCACACGCTGCTCGATGTCACCGATCTGGCAGCGGTCGAGATCGGCGACATCGGTCTGCTATTGGGCGATACGCCGGTCGCGGACCTGTCGGCGGCCGCGCTGGCGGCGCGTTGGGGCACCAACGAATGGGATGTGCTCTGCGGCATCGGGCCGCGCGCGATCCGGGTCCACGCCGGGCCCGACGCCTGACCCGCGGCGATCGCCGGGAAGCGGTTGCGATCGCAAATCGGGCCGGTACCGTCTTTCTGGCGAAACCGGATCGACCGTGCCGGCCACGTAGTCGCGTAACCGAATCCGCCCAGGAGCTTCATGGAACATCTCTTCTGGATCATCCCCGTCGCGATCATCCTGCTGGTGATCTTCTGGTTCATCGCGACCTACAACGGACTCGTCAGCCGCCGCAACGAGACCAAGAACGCCTGGAGCCAGATCGATGTGCAGCTCAAGCGGCGCTACGACCTGATCCCGAATCTGGTCGAAACCGCGAAGGGCTACATGAAGCACGAGCGCGAGACGCTCGAAGCCGTGGTGCAGGCGCGGCAGCAGTGTGTGGATCTGAAGAACGCCGGCAAGATCGGTGAGCTCATGAAGGCCGAGGGGGCGCTGACCCAGACGCTGCGCAGCCTGTTCGCGGTGTCGGAGAACTACCCCGATCTGAAGGCCAACCAGAACATGATGAAGCTGCAGGAGGAGCTGACCTCGACCGAGAACCGGATCGGCTTCGCGCGTCAGGCCTACAACGACGCGGTGATGCGGCTCAACAACGCGATCGAGCAGTTCCCGGCCTCGATGGTGGCCAACATGGGCGGCTTCAAGCAGGCCGAGTTCTTCGAGGTCGAGGCGCCGCAGGAGCGCGAGGCCGTCAAGGTCAGCTTCTGACGCTTCGCGATGGCCGCTGACGCGTTCGCCGCCGGCGCCGGCCAGGTCGTCCTGCTCGCCGGCGCGACCGGTCAGCTCGGCGCCGAGTTCGCGCGGCGCGTGCTGCGGAGCGGCGGCTCGGTCGCCGCCACCGTGCGGCGCGAATGGCAGGTCGCGCGGCTCCGCAGCGAGCTCGGCGAGCCCGCCGATCGCCTGCTCGTCGGGGTCGTCGGGCCACGCGATTCGGAGGCCGCCGCGGGCTTCGTCAAGGGTGCGGGCGATGCCCTCGGCCCGATCGCGGCGCTGGTCGTCGCGGCCGGGCTGTTCCGCACCGCCGAGGTCGGCACCGAGCCGGCCGGCGAGCTCGAAGAGCTGCTCGAGGCCAACCTGCTGGCCGGTGCGACGCTGGTGCGGGCGGCGCTGCCGGGCATGCGCCGGCGCCGCCGCGGCACGATCACGTTCGTCGGCAGCGCCGGGGTCGGCAGCGACTTCGGGTTGTCGCCGAACTACCTGGCGAGCAAGGCGGCGGTGCACGAGTACGTGCGGGCGCTGGCGTCGTCGCTGCGCGATTCGGGCGTCACGGCCGCGGCCATCGTGCCGGCGACACTCGACAGCGCCGCCAAGGTCGAGGCCGCGCTGATGGGTCTCGCGCGCCTCGCGTTCGATCCGGAGGGTGCCGCCGCGGCCGGCCAGGGGCCTCTGTTCCCCCTGGCGTTCAGCGACTAGAAAGGCCGCATGGAACCCAGCCGCCGGCCCTTCCTGGCTCTGCTCAGCGGACTGTTCGCCGCGGCGCTGGCCGCTCAGGGGCAGGATCCGACCGACGCGTCGGAGCGCATGGAGCGGGCGGTGGCGAGCTGGATCGGGTCGGACCAGACGTCGCCCGAGCTCGTCGGCGCTGCGGTCGACGCCGTGCTCGCGGCCGGGAAGCCCGGCTTCGCACGCGTCGGCGCGCTGCTGACCGAGACCGCCGATGCCGCCCGCGAGCCGAAGGCGCGCGGTGTGCGCGCGCTCGCGACCCAGCTCGCGCTGGCGTTCCTGCAGCAGCAGACCGAACGGCCGTTGGTCTACGCCGGCAAGTTCCTGCCGGTCGCGCCGCTGCAGCCGTTCGTCGGCGAGCTCTACTTCAGCTGGTTGCTCGACACGCCGGACTGGTATCCCGACACCCACCGCGTGCAGCTCGTGGCGGCGTTGCGCGATCTCCAGCCGAAGCGCCCGGACGATCGGCTCGTCGATCGTGTGGTCGGCGTCGTCGAAGACGAGGCGATCGAGCCGGAGGACCTGCGCAACGCGCTGGCGCTGATGCTCTGGCAGTGGGGCGAGCAGAAGTACCTGCTGCCGCGCTACGACCGCCTGGTCCAGGAGAGCGTGACCGGCACGCCGGAAGAACGCGTGCCGGCGCTGTTCGAGCTCGCCGACCTGCGCTACGAGATGCGCGACTACAAGGCGGCGTCCAACACGTATCGCACGCTGATCGACGTCGCGAAACAGGCCGACTACCCGCTGCAGCCGTACACCTACTACGCGTCGGCCTGCGTGCACGCGCTGTCGGGACAGATCGACCGCGCTCTCGAGGCGTTCGCGGTGTGCGTCGAGCTGCAGGAGTCGCCCGACGTCGATCGTTCCCACAAGGTCGACCGGGTGGTTCTCGAAGAGGACCCCGAGATCGCGGCGCTGCGGGCCGATCCGCGTTTCCCACCGCTGCTCGAGCGCGCGTTGAAGCACGCTCCGAAGGCGAAGAGCGGCCACTGAGTTGGGGCTGCCGGTAGCCTTCCTGGTCGGCTTGCTCGCCACGTTCGCGGCGCGCGAGTTCGACCCACCGATCGCCGGCAGCGGCGAGCCGGACCGGCTCGCGCTCGCGGCGCTCGCACTCGCGTTGCCGACTTTGCTCGCGCTCGCGGCCCGCGGTCTGCTGCGCGTGCGGATCCGCAACGGTCGTCACGGCGGCAAGGTGCCGCCGCTCGCGCTGCGGCTGTCGATGGCCTGTTCGCCGCTCGTCGTGCTGCTGTTCACGACCTACGGCGGCTGGGCGGACTTCGCGTGGCGGCTCGCGGGCGCGAGCGACCTCGCATCGCTCGCGCTGCTGATCGCGCCGGTGGTGGTGGTGGAGGTGCCGCGCATCGTGCTCGCGACCCAGGCCGCGATCTGGATCGACGTCGGCTACGACATGGTCCGCAGCGCCGGCCTGTCGCGGCCGCACCTGCCGCGGATCGCGACGCTCGGGCCGATCCTGCGGCTGCGGCTCGGCTGGATCGTGCTGGTGACGCTGCCCTGGTTGCTGCTCGGGCTCGCGCTCGACGTGCTGGCGTTCTCGCGCGAGATCTACGCGTTCATGCTCGGCACCTCGCTCGGCCTGACGATCGGCTTCGTGGTGCTGCTGCTCGCGGCCGCGCTGGTGTTGCCGCCGCTGTTCCGCCTGGCGTTCGGAACGCGCCCCGACCTGCCGGAACCGCTCGGTTCCGAGCTGCGGCTGACCGCGATGACCCTCGGCTTCGACCCGCGGCGGGTGCTGCTGCTGCCGACCGGCATGAGCGCGGTGAACGCCATGATGGTCGGCCCGCTGCCGATCTCGCGCTGCCTCTGCGTCACCGACGGCCTGCTGCGCATGCTCGACGCCGATGCGCTCTCCGGCGTCGTCGCTCACGAGGTCGGCCACGCCCGCATGGGCCATCCGGGGCTGCTGGTCCTGCTGGCGGTCGTGCTGCCGCTGCTGCTGTTGCACCCGTTGAGTCTGCTGCAGCTCGAGAACGCCGGCGTGCCGGTGCAGCTCGCGGTCGGCACCCTCGCGGTGCTCGCGATCTGGCTGGTGGTGCGCGCGCTGGCACACCGCTTCGAGCTCGAGGCCGACATCGCGTCGGTGCGCGCGCTCGGTGCCGGCCCGTGCTCGCGCGCGCTGCGCGCGGTGGTGCACGGCACGCTGCCGATCCAACGCCACCTGCTCGGGCGGCTGTCGAGTCTGCATCCCGACGAGGCGATGCGGCTGTCGACGATGGCGCGCTACGAACGCGAGCCCGACTTCCGGGCGCGGTTCGACGGCGCGGGCCGCCGCCTGCGGTTCGCGATCTTCGGCGCCGTCGTGCTGGCGCTGTGCGCCGCGGCCTGGATCTGGGTCGTCGACTGGCCGTTCGAGCGCGCGCTCTGGCGCTTCCATGCCGGCGACGTCGCGGCGGCGACCCGATTGCAGCGCGAGCTCGGCGACGAGGTCCCGGCTCGCTGGCAGGAGACCTGGGTGCTGTTCGACGCCGAGCTCGCGGCCGCGAACGAGCTGGTGCCGACCGCGACCGACTGGCCGACGGCACGGGCCGGGTTCGAACGCGCCTTCGAGCGCGGACTCGAGGTCTGGCGCGCGCACGGGCCGGCGGCGGCGCGGCCTTGGCTGGCGCTCGCGGCCGAAGTCTCCGGACCGCAGCCGCTGCTGCGGCAGCAGCTGTTCGAGCTGGCGCGCGCCGCGGCCGACGGCGAGCCCGAACTCGTCGCGGCGATCCGCGAGGTCGTGAGGCGGCGCGAAGTGCCGCCGGCGGTCGCCGAACTGCTCGCGACCGAACCGAAGTAGTCCCGCGAGGTCAGTATCGATTCACCTCGACCGCCCAGCTGGTCTCCTTCTTCCAGACCTCGTTCTTGCGGCGATCGAACTCGCGGACCCGGGTGTTCTCGGCGACCAGCGTGTGGCCGTTGGGCAGCCGGTCGGCATCGCTCGGCGAGCTCAGGCCGGTGAGCTGCCAGACCGTGTTGCCGTCGCGGTCGAGCTCGAGCACCTCGCCCTTGTTGCGCAGCGTCACGAGCGTGTTGCCGTTGGGCAGCCGGTCGGCGTCGTGCACGTTCGGCAGGTTCTTGATCTCCCAGACGATCTCGCCGTCGACGTTGACCTCGATGACGCGATCCTTCAGCACGTCCGCGATCAGCGTGTTGCCGTTGGGCAGCCGGTCGCAGTCGAACGGGCGGATGTTCTGGTCGTAGACCCAGACCTCCTCGCCGCCGGGGTTGACCTCGACGACGCGGCTACCGAAGGTGTCGGCTATCAGCGTGTTGCCGTTCGGCAGTCGATCGGCGTCGTAGGGGTTCTTGAGGTTCTCGTAGACCCAGATCTGCTCGCCCTTGCGGTTGATCTCCTGCACCCGGCTGACGGAGAACTCCGTGATCAGGAGGTTGCCGTTGTCGAGACATTCGGCGTCCCACGCGCCGAAGACGTCCTCTAGCGCGAACACGATGCGGCCCTGATCGTCGACCTCGATCACGCGGTTGTCGCTGTAGTCGGCGATCAAGGTGAAGCCCCAGAGCGCGCCGCCGCCGACGCCGAGTTCGATGTGGTGCACCTGCGTCAGCGGCACGACGGCGGATCCGAGCAGCGGCGCGGTGATCGCGATCTCGTTGCCCGAGGCCTCCGAGACGAACGCGATCAGGCGTTCGCCGGTCGTGAGGTCCAGCCGGGTGTAGGTCGTGTTGTCGGGCTCGGTCGCGCGCGGTCGCGTGAACAGGATGCCGGCGATCTCCGCGAACGGCAGATCGCGCTTGCTGCCGTCGAGCAGCTCGATCGCGACCTTGTCGCCGCCGCCGGCACGGATGTGGCCCTCGAGGAACGAATCGTCGCGCAGGCGGATGCGGTCGTGTTCGATCGAGGCGCCGACCAGACGGTCGAGCTCGGGATCGAGCGCGATGCCCTGGATCTCGCTGCGCGGCAGCGTCAGATCGCCGAACATCGCCGATCGCAGCCGCAGCGCCTCGGGGTCGATCGACACGATGTCACCGATCACCAGGCTGCCCTGGTTGAGGAAGACCCGGTTGCCGTCGGCAGCCGCGACCTCGTGGCCAGGGAAGTCGATCACATCGGCGTTGTCGAACGCGAGCTCGGCGTCTTCGAGGCCGGGGAAGGCGCCGTGAACCAGCATCGAATCGCCGAAGAAGCCGCCGAACTGGCCGTCGACCGGCGTCGTGTCCGCCAGCGTGAAGCGCGCCGGTGTCCGCACCGGCTGCTTGCTGGTGTGCGCCTTCGCGCCGGCAGCGAGCAGCCGGTTGGGCGAAGCCGCGAGTTCACCGAGCAGCTTGCTGGCGCCGGTGTCGTCGCGCGCGTGCAGCGCGCGCAGCATCACGAAGGTCTCGGCGTCGGTCAGGTCGCCCGAGTTCAGCAGGTCGCGGCAGACCGCGAGCGCGCGATCGGACCGCAGCCGCGCGAGCGCGGCGAGCGTCACGCGCCGGTGCATGCCGCCCTTCCAGGTCAGCATCTGTTCGACCGGGCCGACTTCGTCGTCGCCGCCGAGCTTGCCGAGCGCGCGGATCGTGGCCTCGACGATCGTCGGATCGGTGTGGCCGAGGGCGCTGCGCAGCGCGCGCAGCAGCCGCGGTTCGGCATCGAGGTAGAGCGCGGTCTGCACCAGCCCGCGCAGCAGCAGCTCCTCGCGGTCTTCCTGCTCGGTGCCCTTCGCGGTCAGCGCGTCGAGGATCCGTGCGCACCGCAGGTGCTGCTCGACGAACTCGTAGTCGTCGCGATGTTGCTGGATCAACGCCTTCGCGCGGCCGCCGATCTCGATCAGCGTGCGCTCGGCCTGCTCGCGCACGTCCCAGCGCTCGTCGACGAGCTCGCCGATCAATCGGTCGACCTTGAGCAGGTACTCGCGGTGGTCGCCGTGGATGCGCGCGACCAGCGGCGAGTAGCACTCGTTCTTGTGGTCGAGCAGATTGCCGATCTGCTCGAGCCTCGGCGTGAGCTTCTCGGCCTGGAAGCCCTGGGCCTCGGTCGCGAGTTGTTCGCCGGTCCATTCCTGGGCCGTCAGGCCGCCGGTGAGCAGGGCTAGAAGGACGGTCAGCCCGCGGTGGATCAAGATCGAAGGTTGCATGACGTTGCCGGAGTCTAGCCCCGACGGTTCCGGAAGATGTGCGTGGGGGGGTCTCGCTGGTCCGCCCCCATGGACGTAGAGTCGGGCCCGATCCCTCCACGGTGACGCTGCAGAGGCTCGAACTGAACGGTCGAGTTTTTTGCTGCGTTCACCGTCTGAACCTGGAACCTGACACCGTCCGCGGCGCTCGGTCTCTTCGATCCGGCCGTCCGTGGTCCGACCTGCCCGTGTATCGAAGCCCTATCCTCGCTGTCCTGGCCGCGCTGGCGCTGCACGCGGCCGGGAGTGCCCAGCGCGTGCGCGCGGTTGCCCCTATCGGGGCAATCGGCCCGGGCAAGAATGCCGACGAGGATGTCGGGGTGCCGGTCAAGATGTTCGAGAACCCTAATCTCGACAGATATTTACGTCGAGCGCAGGAGTTCCTCCAGGCATCCAACTACGTCGCCGCGATCGAGGTCCTGCAGGATGTCATCCAGGGCCGGACCATCGAGTTCGTCGGCAGCAACGAAGGGCTGTCACCGCCCGCGACGGGTGCCGACGGTGACGGCTCGAACGAACCGACCGAGCCGTCCCAGCCGAATGGCGAGACCCCGGCCGTCAGCGAGCCTGCCGGCCGCGAGGCCAACGAGCTCGACGCCGCCAACTCGGTGTTCTCGCACGACGGCCGGCTCTACCGCCCGGTGCGGCGCCTGTGCCACGAGCTGCTGGCCCGGATGCCGCCGGTCGGCATCGAGCTCTACCGCACGCTGCACGAGGTCCGCGCCCGCGAGCTGCTCGACGCCGCGATCGCGAGCGGGTCGGTCTTCGAGCTGGAGCAGGTCGTCAATCGCTACTTCGTGACGCTGTCCGCCGGCGAGGCGATGGTGCTGCTCGGCGATCGCTTCATGCACGAGGGCCGCTACCGCGCGGCGGTGCAGGTGCTGCGCGATCTGATCGAGGTCTATCCGGCCGCCAACCTGGCCCGTGTCGGCGTCGATCCGGTCTGGTGCGAGTTCAAGATCGCGCTCTGTCTGCGGATGGCGGGCGAGCTGCGGGCGGCGCGCGAGCAGGCCGCGCGGGTCGCCGCCGCGCACCCCGACGACTCCCTGCGCATCCTCGGCGAGCTGCAGTCGGTGCGCGACCTGCCGAGCCTGCCGATCTTCGCCGACGGCGAGATCGCGACCGCTGCCGAGTTGCCCGCCGAGACCGGGCCTTCCTGGCTGGTCCCACGCGGCGAACACGACATCGAGGATCTCATCCCGCTGTGGCAGTACCGCTTCGTCGATCCGCAGCCGTACCGCGGGCCGAAGTCGGTCAACGCCAACAACCAGGGCGCCTTCAACTTCAACAACGGCGGCAGCACCATGACGGCGATGCCGCACGCCGATCGCTACGGCCCGGCGTCGTGGATCCGTTTCGTGCCGGCCGCGACGCCGGGTGCGGACCCGGAGGCGCTGTTCTTCGATCACTTCTGTCTGCGCGACGCGAATGCCCGCACCGGTCTCCTGCTGCACTCCGGCGATGGCGCCGAGGCGCCACCGAAGCCGCGCGAAGGTCATCCGCGCGTCCGGATCGCGGCGAGCGACTTCGCATTGCTGCGCCCGATCGTCGACGCGACCCGCTACTACGCGGTGCTCGGCCATCAGAAGAACACGTCGCAGACGGTGAAGCCGCTGCAGACCAGCACGCTCGTCGCCTACGACCGCGCGACGATGGCGCGGCTGTGGGATTCGGAGCAGTGGCTCGACGGCGACGACGGGTTGCGCGACGTCACGTTCCTGGCGGCGCCGACGATCTTCGGCCAGCGCCTGCTGCTGCCGGCGCTGCGGCGCGATGCGTACTCGCTCGAGTGCATCGACGCCGCCAGCGGCCGGCCGCTGTGGCACGCGATGCTGCACTCCGGTGGCTCGCCGTACTACAAGGCACCCGGCACGCCGGTGGTCGTCACCGGCGGCACCGCGTTCGTGCTGACCAACGCCGGCTGCCTCGCCGCGGTCGACGCCTTCGCCGGCGATCTGCGGTGGATCCGGCGCTACGAGCGCGAGGACCCGCTGCGGCCGATGCCGCACGTGCGCGGTCGCGGCGAGCCGGACTACGGCCGGGGCATGCAGTTCGTGCAGGGCGAGATCGCCGGCTTCCTGCCGAACGATCTGATCGTCGACGACGGGCTGGTGATCTTCGGCGCCTGCGACAGCGGCATGCTGGTGTCGCTCGACAGCGCCAGCGGTGAGCCGGTCTGGATGGTCGACGCCGCGTCGCGCTACGCGCCGTGGGGCAAGCTCGACACCATCGTCGGCGCGGTGGGCGGCGACCTGTTCGCGACCTCGGACCAGGCGCTGGTCTGCATCTCGCTGCGCGGTGGACTCGTGAAGTGGATGCGCGAGCTGCCCGAGCCGCCCGGCCAGAAGAACGTCGGCCGCGGTCGCGGCACGATCGTCGGCAACCGCGTGCTGCTGCCGGGCGATCGCGAGATCCTGGTGTTCGACGCGGCCGGCGTCGAGTCGATGCAGCGGCTGCCGTTGCCATCGTTCGGCGTCAGCGAGGCGCCGCTGCCGACGCCGTTCAACCTCGTCGCCTCCGGCCCGTGGCTCGGCCTCGGCTACCGCAACGGGGTCGAGGTGTTGAGCTCCAGCACCGCGCTGCGCCAGCTCGCGGGTGCGACATCGGATCCGTGGATCGCCGCCGGTCTGCGGCTCGAAGCCGGCGACGAGCTCGAGGCCGAGAAGATCCTGTTCGAGTGGATCAACGACCCCGACGCCACCGCCGCCGATCGCCGCCGCTCCTGCCGCCGCCTGCTGTCGCTGGTGCGCGAGCGCGCGTTGCGGCTCGCGGCCGACGACCACCTGCGGGCGGCGCTGGCCGCCTTCGACCAGATCGACGGACTGTGCACCGAGCGCGAACTGCGGCTCGGGTGGCACCTCGCGCGCATCGAAGTGTGTGGCGCGGCGAACGACCTGCGTGCTCACGAAGAGGAGCAGCAGAGGCTCTACGACTTCATGGAGGGCAAGCGATGACGCTCCGTACCGTGCTCCTGCTCGCCGCTGCGGTCCTCGGACCGGGCGCACTCACACCGGCCCAGGACTACGCCTACCCGCCGGGAGTCGACAAGGAGATCGCCACCGCGATCCACGCCGGGCTCGAATGGCTCGCGCGCAACCAGGCCAACGACGGCAGTTGGCGCAACAACGGCGGCTACGGCGCCTACCCTGCGGCGATGACCGGCCTCGCCGGCATGGCGTTCATCGCGTCCGGATCGACGGCGACCCGCGGTCGGTACTACAAGGAGGTCCGCGACTCGGTCGAGTTCCTGCTCGACAACGCCGATCCCCAGTCGGGCGTGGTCTCGGTGCCCGCCGAGGAAGGCCGCAGCATGTACGGGCACGGCTTCGCGACGCTCTACCTGGCGTCGGTCTACGGCATGGAGGAGGACCTCGCGAAGCAGCGCCGCCTCAAGCGCGCGCTCGACAAGGCGGTCACGCTGATCGCGTCGGCGCAGTCGTCGGCCGGCGGCTGGATCTACACGCCGGACTCCAACGGCGACGAAGGCAGCGTGACGGTGACGCAGGTGCAGGCGCTGCGCGCCTGTCGCATGGCCGGCATCGTCGTCGACAAGAAGACGATCGATCGCGCCGTCAACTACATCAAGCGCTGCCAGACCGGTGACGGCGGCATCCGCTACAGCCTGAGCTCGGGCGGCGGCAGTCGGCCGGCGATCACGGCCGCCGGCGTCGCCGTGCTCTACAACGCCGGCATGTACGACGATCAGCCGTTCGTCGAGAAGGCCTACAGCTACTGCAAGAAGCACATCTCGGTGACGGTCGACAACACCGGCCACCACTTCTACACGCACCTCTACTGGGGTCAGGCGCTCTACCAGCACGGCGGCGAGGACTGGGACGACTACTACGAGAAGAAGTCGAAGTGGCTGCTCAAGCAGCAGAAGACCGACGGTAGCTGGGACGGCGACGGCGTCGGCACGGTCTACGGCACCGCGATCGCGCTGACGGTGCTGCAGCTGCCCTACGCGCTGGCGCCGATCTACCAGCGGTGACCATGGGCCTCGCCAACACGATCACGACGGCGCTCGCGCTGGCCACCGTGGCCGGCGCGCAGGCGCTGCCCGAAGGGGTGACGCCGGTGACGCGCGTCGCGATCGACCGCGGACTGGCCTGGCTCGCCTCGTGTCAGGACGGCGACGGCAGCTGGCGCAACGCCGGCGGCGGCGGCGATCACTCGGTGGCGATGACGGCGCTCGCCGGAATGGCGTTCGTCGCAGCCGGTTCGACGCCGACGCGCGGCCGCTTCTGGCGCCAGGTGCGCAGCGCGGTCGAATACCTCGCGGAGTGCTCCGATCCCGACACCGGACTGATCCACGCCGTGGGCGAGTCGGTGCCGATGTTCGGTCACGGCTTCGCGACCCTGCTGCTCGGATCGATCTACGGCATGGAGGCCGACCTCCGCACCCAGCGCAAGCTCAAGCAGGTGCTAGATCGCGCCGTCGGGCTCACCGCCGCGGCGCAGTCGACAGCCGGTGGCTGGATCTACACGCCGAACGCGAACGACGACGAGGGCAGCGTCACGGTGACTCAGATGCAGGCGCTGCGCGCCTGTCGCATGGCCGGCATCGTCGTCGACAAGCGCACGATCGACCGCGGCGTCGACTACGTCCGGCGCAGCCAGAATCCGGACGGCGGTATCCGCTACCGGGTGAGCGGTCCGCCCGAGAGTCGCCCGGCGATCACTGCCGCCGGCGTCGCGGTGTTCTACAACGCCGGCATCTACGACGACGCCGACTTCGTCGCCGCGGCAGCCCGCTTCTGCGAGCGCACGATCCGCGTGCGCGTCGACACCACCGGGCACCACTACTACACGCACCACTACTGGAGTCAGGCGCTCTACCAGCGCGGTGGCCCGGAGTGGCTCGACTACTACACCGCGATCGCGTCGTGGCTGTGCGAGCAGCAGCGACCCGACGGCAGCTGGAACGGCGACAGCGTGGGGCCGATCTACGGCACCGCGGTGGCGTTGACGATCCTGCAGCTGCCCTACGCCCTGGTCCCGATCTACCAACGCTGACCCCGCCGGCAGTCGATGCTCGCATTCGCCTTCCTCAATCCGATGCTGCTCTGGGCGCTGCCGCTCGCGGCGGTGCCGATCATCATCCACATCCTGAACCGGCGCCGCTTCAAGAAGGTGCAGTGGGCGGCGATGGAGTTCCTGCTCAAGGCGATGAAGCGCAATCGCAAGCGCCTGCGCATGGAGCAGTGGCTGGTGTTGTTGCTGCGCGTGCTCGCCGTGCTGCTGCTCGGCCTGCTGGTCGCGCGCCCGCAGCTCGGTGGCGGCGGTCTGATCGGCAGCGTGACGCATCACGTCGTACTGCTCGACGACAGCGCCTCGATGAGCCAGATCAGCGGCAGCGCGACGCTCTACGACCGCGCCCAGGACCGTATCCGCGCGCTCGCCGACGACCTCGCCGAGACCCGCAGCGGTGACCTGATCTCGGTGCTGCGCACCAGCCGCCAGTCCGAACCCGACCTCTGGAAGACGCCCGTCGGTCCCGAGCTCGGCCGCCGCGTCGGGGCCGCGATCAAGCAGTGGTCGGTGACCGACCGCTCGGCCGACGTCGGCAAGGCGCTCGGCGCCGCGGTCGCGCGCGCGGGCGAGGTCGCCGAGGCGTCGCGCACGCACTACTACCTGGTCGGCGACCAGCGGCAGTTCGACTTCGTGACCGACGGTGACAAGCCGCGGCCGGCGCTGCAGGCCGCGATCGCTGCGATGGATCCCGAACGTGAGCATCTGACGCTGCTCGCCATCGGCGGCGAACAACCGAACCTCGCGATCGTCGACGTCGAGCTCACCGATCGGCTCGCGGTCGCCAACGTGCCGGTGGCGCTCGCGGTCGGGATCAAGAACTTCGGCCTCGACACCACGCTGCCGACGACGCTCACGTTCCAGGTCGACGGCCAGAGCAGCGTCACGCTCGAGGTGCCGCCGTTGGCGCCCGGGCAGCGGCTCGCGCTGCCGGCGACGCACACCTTCGCGACCGCCGGCTTCCATCGCATCGAAGCCCGGCTCGAGCCGACCGAGCGCTTCCCGCTCGACGACCGGCGCGCGTTCGCGATCGAGATCCGCGAACGCAGTCGCGTGCTGCTGGTCGACGGCGATCCCGACACCGACGACGGCGAGACGTTCTTCCTGCAGGCGGCGTTCGATCCGGACGGCGACCAGGGCTTCGGCATCGAGCCGACCGTCGTCACCGACACCGGCCTCGGCGAGATCGACCTCGCGCCGTTCGACTTCGTCTGGCTCTGCAACGTGCAGGCGCCGAGCGAGGAGCTCGTCAAACGCCTCGAGGCGTTCGTCGCCAGCGGCGGCGGTCTCGCGATCTTCTGCGGCGATCTGGTCGATCCCCAGCGCTACAACGAGCTGCTGTGGCAGGGCGGCAAGGGGCTGTTGCCGTTGCCGTTGCTCGACATCGACGGCGATCCCGATCGCCCCGAACGCGCCGTGCTGGTGCGCAAGGACCATCCGGTCTGCGGCGCGCTCGGTGACCTGTTCGAGATGCTGATGAGCCAGACCGTGCTGGTGCATCGCTGGCTCGGCATCGACGCCAGCATCGACCACGACGCCGCGATCGTCGCGCGCATCCGCGACACCGAAGGGCCACCGCTGCTCGTCACCCGCAGCTACGGTGCCGGCGGCGGCGAGGTCGCACTGTTCGCCACCTCGGCCGATTCGCACTGGACCAACCTGCCGGTGACACCGCTGTTCGTGCCGATCGTCATGGAGCTGCACAAGTCGGCGGCGCGCCGGCGTGATCTCAGTGGCTACAACCTCGGTCCCGAGTCGAGCTACTTCCTCACCCTCGACCCCGGCGTCTACCGTTCCGACGTCACCGTGCGCGCGCTCGCCGGCGACGGCGACGAACGCACGTTCACCGCCGTCGAGCCGAAGGCCGCGACCGAGGATGGCGGCGCGCCGGCGGGCGGCGTCGCGCCGGACTCGGGCGGCGCCAGCGGTCAGCGCGGCTGGGAGCTCACGATCCCGATGGCGGAGCTGCGCGAGCTTGGCGCCTACGAGGTCGAGCTCGCGCGCCACGACGGCGTGCCGGAACATCGCATGCTCGCGCGCAGCGCCGCGCCCGACGAGAGCCGGCTGCAGGGTTTCGCCGCCAACGGCTTCGCGCGCGCGTTCCCGGAGGAGCTGCAGCAGCGTGTCACGTTCGTCGCCGCTGCCGACGGCTTCGGCTCGGGTCCGGGCGAGGGCGAGATCTGGAAGCTGCTCGCCGGTGCCCTCGTCCTCGGCCTGCTCGCCGAGTCCTTCTTCGCCATGAGGTTCGGCCGTCGCTGACGGGAGGCACGACATGGAAGACTTCCTGCGATGGCTGGCGGCGTGGAAGGGTGTCGAGCCCGAACCCGGTACCGAGCTGCAGTTCGAGTTCACCGCGTTCCCCACTGGTGGCCTCGGCATGCTCGTGCTGCTGGGGTGCCTGCTCGCGGTGCTCGCGATCGGCTGGATGTATCGGCGCGACGGCAGGAACCTGACGACGCCGCAGCGCGTGGTCCTCGCGTTGCTGCGCGCCGCCGCGGTGATCGCGGCGATCGTGCTGCTGCTCGAACCGAACCTGGTCACGGTCAAGCGCGAGACGCGGCCGGGCCACACGATCCTGCTGATCGACTCCTCGCAGTCGATGACCCACGTCGACGCGTTCCGGCGCGACGAGGTCCAGAAGCTGGCCCAGGGCTGGCGCGCGGTCGGCGTCGCCGATCCGGTCGGACAGCCGCGGATCGAGCTGGTCAAGGCGCTGCTCGCCCACGACGACGGTGCGCTGGTGCGCGAGCTCGGCCGCCGCAACGTGCCGCAGCTCTACGCCTTCGCCGGCAGCATCGAGAACCTGCCGCTGCAGGCGCCGCCGACGCCGCCGGCCGGGACCGAGGCCGATCCCGCGGCGCCGCCGCCGCTGCCGCGCCTCGACCTCACGCAGCTCGGTGCCGACGGTCGCTTCACCAACCTCGGCGGCAGCCTGCGGACCGCGCTCGACAAGAGCCGGAGCTCCGAGATCGCCGCGGTGGTGATCGTCAGCGACGGCCGCCGCAACGCCGGGCCGCAGGGTGCCGAGGTCGCGCGCCTGCTGGCGCAGCGCAAGATCCCGCACACGTTCGTGCTCGGTGTCGGCGATCCGTCCGAGACCCAGACCGTCGAGCTGTCGCGCTTCGAGGCACCTGAGAAGGTGTTCCAGAAGGACGAGTTCCAGATGAGCGCGAACGTCAGTTCGCAGGGCTACGACCCGACGACCGTGACGGTCCGGCTGCTGCGCAGCGGCGAGACCGGCGGCGAGTCCGAGGTCGCGAGCCAGCAGGTCGAGATCGGCGGCGACCGCACCGAGGTCCCGGTCGAATGGCGCGGTCTGACCTCCGACACGTCGGGTCGCTTCGTCTACCGCGCCGTGGTCGAACCGCCCGACGGCGAGCCGCCCGCCGCCGAACGGCACAGCAAGCTCGCGATGGTCGAGGTGCTCGAGGAGCGCGCCCGCGTGCTGCTGATCGCCGGCGCGTCGGTGTTCGAGTACCAGATGCTGCGCAACACGTTGATCCGCGACAAGACGATCGACGTCAGCTGCTGGGTGCAGAACGCGGATCCGAAGTTCCCGCAGGACGGCAACGAGGCGGTGCGCATCGATCAGCTGCCCGAGGAACGCCAGCAGTTCGACGTCTACGACGTCGTGATCCTGGTCGACCCCAACCAGGAACAGCTGACCGCGAGCTTCTGCGACCAGCTGGCGCAGCACGTGGTCGAGGGCGGCTGCGGCCTGTGGTGGGTGTGCGGCGAGAAGTTCACGCTCAACGCACTGCGACCCGACGCGACGACCCGCCCGCTCGCCGAGCTGCTGCCGGTCGTGCCCGACATCGACTTCGCGGAGCGCAAGATGCTCAACCTCGGCCTGTCGTTCCCGCGGGCGTGGCCGTACGAGCTCGCGCCCGACGGCGCCGACGGCGTCGCGGCAAAGGTGTCGCGTATCGTCGACGACAAGAGCGAGCGCCGGATCGTCTGGTCGCGGCTGCCGGGCTTCCACTTCTGGTTCCCGGTCAAGGGCCTGAAGCCGGCCGCGACCAGCGTCGTCGAGAGCAGCAACCCCGATCCGAAGTTCCGCCGCGACGGCCGTGGCATGCCGATGCTGGCGATGCAGAACGTCGGCGCCGGCCGCGTGCTGTGGCTCGGCACCGACGAGAGCTACCGCTGGCGCTCGATCTTCATGTCGGCCTACGAGCGCTTCTGGGTCAACGGCATCCGCTACCTGTTCGAGGGCCGGATCTTCGCCGGCAACAGCCGGCTGCGGCTCACCGCCAACGCCGAGAAGATCGACCTCGGCGACGCGATCCTGATCAGCGCCGACGTCAAGGACGAGGCGCTGCAGCCGTGGATCGAGGAGTCGTTCGAGGTCGTCGTCGAGCGCGAGGGGCACGAATCCGAGAACGTGAAGCTGGTGCCGGTCGAGAGCCTGCCCGGCAGCTACGAGAAGCAGCTGCGGCCGACCGCGCTCGGCACCTACCGGGTCCGGCCGGTGCGCAAGATCGGCAAGAACACCGAGCTGACGTTCCAGGTCGTCGCGGCTCAAATAGAGCGTGAGGGCCCGATGGATCGCGCCGAGCTCGCGGCGATCGCCGCGGCGCCGGGCGGCGAGCTGTTCGACACCCCGGCGGCGCTGCTGGCGGCGCTCGACCAGGTGCCGTCGCGTTCGGCGACCGACACGTTCCGCACGCCGCACGCGCTGTGGGACGGCTGGGCGACGATCGTGTTCCTGATCGTCGTGCTCTCCATCGAGTGGATCCTGCGCAAGCGCTTCAACCTGCTATGACCTCGACCGCAACAACGGCTCCGCCCGCGTCCCTCGGCACGGCCCGGCAGAAGTTCGACGGCCTGCGCGGTCGCGTGCGCCGCGGCATCTGGATCGAGGCGTTCGGACTGCTCGGGCTGCTGCTGGTGGCCTACGCGGTCCCGACGCTGCTGACCGACCGGTTCCTGCGGCTCGAGTTCGCGTTCCGCCTCGTGCTGCTCCTGACGTTCGCGTTCGTCGTGATCCGGATGCTGCGCCGGCGGTTGTTCGTGCCGCTGGCGGTGACGCTCGACGACGACGAGATGGCGCTCGCGGTCGAGCGCCGTGCGCCGGGGACGCGGCAGGCGCTGATCAGCTCGCTGCAGTTCGATCGGCAGCTCGCCGGTGCCGGCGGCGGCGGCGCGACGCACGCCGAGTCGCGCGAGCTGATGGCCGCGGTCGTCGCCGACACCTCGTCGCGCCTCGACGCGATTCCGTTCGGCAACGCGATCGACTCGCCGCGGGTGCGCAAGTACCTCGGTGGCATCCTGCTCGCGGTCGGTTTCTTCGTCGGCTGGTCGATCACCGACGCCGGCTCGCTCGGGATCTGGGCGCGCCGCAACCTGCTGCTTTCGAACGTCGACTGGCCGCGCTACACCCGCCTCGCGTTCGCCGACGCCGGCGACGCGGTGCGACTGCCGCAGGGCGATGCGCTGACCGTGCGGGTCGCCGCCGACGGCGAGCTGCCCGAGCAGGTGTTCCTGAACTACGTGTTCGCCGGCGGTGAATCCGGGGTCGAGCCGATGAGCGCGACCGGCGACGGCGAGTTCACGCTGACGCTCGACGCCGTGCTCGAGGACGTCGTGCTGACGGCCGAGGGCGGCGACGCCGAGCCCGTCGAGCTGCGGGTCACGATCGTCGAGCGCCCGCGCATCGAGGACCTCGCGATCACGATCGACTACCCGTCCTACATGGAGCGCGAGCCCGAGCTGGTGCCGGCGACCGAGGGCGACGTGCGACTGCCGCGCGGCTCGACGCTGCGGCTCGCCGGTCGCAGCCACAAGCCGCTGACCGAGGCGTTCCTGCTGTTCGGCAACGACGAGAAGCAACCGCTGGCGCTCGATGCCGACGGCCACTCGTTCGCCGGCACGCTGGTGCCGCCGAACTCCGGTCTGCTGGTCGTCGACGTCATCGACACCGACCGGCTCGGTGCCGGTTCGCCGCCGAAGCTGCTGCTGCGCATCGGCGAAGATCTCGCGCCGAAGGTCGACCTGCGGCTGCGCGGAATCGGCGCGCTGATCGCGAGTCACGCGCGCATCCCGGGCACGCTCAAGGTCAAGGACGACTACGGCCTGCGCGCGATCGACGCCGCGGTGCGCATCACCAGCGACACGGTCGAGGAGCGGCCGCAGGGCAGCGACGAGCCGCCGCCCGAGGTGCCGTTCGAGAACGCCGCCGCGACCTACGACGATCCGATCGCGACCAACGCGCTGCGCTACGAGACCGAGACCGCCGTCGACCTGCGGCAGTGGAATCCGGACCCGGACGAGAACAGCGAGAAGAACCGCATCCGGCCCGGCATGCAGGTGGCGCTGCGCTTCGGCGCGACCGACAACTTCGGGCCCGGCGAGCCGCACCACGGCTACGGCGAGACGCTGACGTTCCGCGTCGTGACGCGCGAGCGGCTGCAGGAGGATCTGCGGCGGCGCCAGGTGGAACAGCGCCAGGAGCTCGAGAAGGTGATCCTCGAGCACCAGGCCGGTCTGCTCGAGCTGCGCGAGATCGTCGACACCGTGCTGCAGAACGCGATCGGCGATCGCGAACGTCTCGTGGTGGCGCGGCTGAAGACCCTGGCGCGGCAGCAGGTCGCCCTCGGTCGGCGCGCCGCGTTCATCGCCGAGTCCTACCAGCGCATCCTCTGGGAGTACGAGAACAATCGCCTGATCGAGCCCCGCAAGGTCCGGGAGATCGAGGCGCTGATCCCGGTGCCGCTAGAGGCCGTTGGCAAGGAGGCTTTCCCGGCGACGGGGCGGTTGGTCGACACCTTCGCCGGCGTCCGGTCGAAAGACATAAGCGACCAGACAATTGCTGGTTACGTCGATATCGAACAGCGCCTGCTGGCGGTGTTCAAAGAAATGAGACAGGCCGAGACCCTCGCCGCGATCCTGGAGCAGCTCCGGGTCGTGATAAAGATAGAGGAATCGGTGAAGCAGGAAGTCGAAGACAAGGCGCGGGCGTCCGAGCAGAGCGTGCTCGGCGGTCCGAAGACCGACAAACCGAACGACAAGAAGAGATAGGTGACCCCATGATGCATCGCGGCATTGCCATCGCGGCAACGCTCCTGTTCGCGGCGCTGGTCCCGATCGGCCCGCGGGCCGTCGCCCAGGATCCGGCGCCGACCGTCAGCAAACAGGAGCTGGCGCGGACGAAGTTCCGCGACCTCACCGAGCGGATGCAGGGGCTGATGCTCGTTCTGCAGAAGAACGACGCCGACGCCAACGCCGCCACCGACGCGGGCATCCTGATGGCCGGCACGCAGTACGTGCAGGAGGCCAAGATCCACGAGCACATGGCGCTGGTGCGGCAACGGATCGAGCAGGAGCGCTGGGACGACGAGACCCTGGCCGAGATCGCGGCGCTGCGCGACAAGCTGGTGCGGCTCGCCGAGATCCTGCAGAACCGCAACGACGACCTGCGCGAGCTGCTCGAGCGCATCGCGCAGCTCGAGAAGTTCAAGGATCGCGTCGACCAGCTCGCGCAGGAGCAGGCCGACGAGAAGGAGGACTCGGCGCGCGCCGAAGCGCTGCAGAAGCTCATCAAGGACGCCGAGCAGAAGCGCACCGAGGCGCAGGCGCTGCTGCAGCAGCAGAAGGCCGTGCGCGGGACGACCAACGAGCTCGGCATGCAGGCGGCCGCGCAGGCGACCAAGCCGCTCGCCGACAAGGAAGCCCAGCTCCAGGACGACACCGCCAAGCTGGCCGAGGACCTGGCCCAGCTCGAGGCCCAGAAGGAGCGTCTCGATGCCGAGGCCAAGAAGGCCGATGGCGAGCAGCCGCAGCCGGCCGAGCCGGGCAAGGGCGGGCCGAGCGGTGCCGCCAAGCAGGCGGCCGGGGCGATGGGCAAGGCCGGCCAGAAGCTCGGCGACAACCAGCCCGAGCCGTCGCTCAAGGACCAGGACCACGCGATCGAGAACCTCGAGCAGACCGTCGAGGAGCTCGACGACATGATCGACGAGGCCCGCCGCGAGCTGCTCAAGCTGCCGTTCGAGGACATGGCCAAGCGCCAGGAGAAGACCAAGCACGCCACCGACACCCTGTCGAAGGACATGGAGCAGGCCGAGGAGGGCGAGAACGGCGAGAAGGGTCAGCCGACGCCGGGCAAGAAGCGTGTGCAGCAGGCGGTGCCGAAGCAGCGCTCCGCCGCCGGCACGCTCAAGGAGTTCAAGCCCGCGAAGCAGGACCAGCAGGACGCCAAGGAGAACCTCGAAGCCGCCAGCAAGGAGCTCGAGGAGGCGCTCGCGCAGCTGCGCCAGCAGCTCCAGGACGAGGTCCTGCGCGCGCTCGAGGAGCGCTTCACCGAGATGCTCGCGATCCAGCGCGAGCTCACGATCGCGACCGCGAAGCTCGACGAGACCCGCAAGAACGTGCTGACCGCCGACGGCTCGCTGCCGGCGTCGCTGGCCGAGCAGATCGGCGGCGTCGCGACCGGCGAGGGCGACCTCGAGGTCGAGGCCTCGGACGCGCTCAAGCTGCTCGAGGAGGAGGGCACGACCGCGGTCTTCCCCGAGATCGTCGAGGGGCTGCAGGAGCAGCTGCACGAGGTCGCCGGCCTCTGCCGCGAGCACCGCACCGATCCGACGGTGCAGGAGAAGCAGAAGGAGGTCGAGGACACCCTCGAGCTGCTGATCAACGCCCTGCGACGAACCGTCGAACGCAAAGAAGGCGGGTGTTGAACGGGTACCGGAGGCGGGCAACCGCCGCTCGTGCCCGTGTCGGCAGAGCTCAAGATGCTGAAGTACCTGCAGGAACGCGTGAACAAGGCGACGAAGGCCTTCGACGAGAAGCCCGAGGAAGCCAAGAACAACGCCGATGGCGCCGCCCAGGCCGACGTGTTGTCGGGCAAGCAGGGCCGCGTCCAGGAGTTGATGCGCAAACTCGCGACCAAGCTCAACAAGGAGAACCACGCCGAGGAGGGCAAGTGACCCGCCTCGCGTCCCCGCTGCTCGCGGTGGTCGCGCTCGCGGCCATCGCGGTCCCGGCGTTCGCCCAGGGCGAGGGCTCTGGCCAGGAGGCGGCGCCGCCGATCCAGGTCAACCCGTTCAAGCCGTTCGATCGGGCGCAGTTCGAGGCCGAGGCCAAGGCGCTCGGCGCGACCGCCGAGCAGCTCGAGGCGTTCGGCGCCAACATCGACGAGTACGGCCTCGCGACCGCGGCCGACATGCTGGTCCGCGCCGCGGTGCCGGAGTTCGACGCCGCCGTGAAGCTGCACGAGGCGACCGACCCGTCGGCGGCGCTGGCGTTCACCAAGGTGCTCGCCGGCGCGACCCAGCCGCTGCTGCGCGCGCACGTGCGCTACCACCTCGGCGAGGTCTTCCTCGACAGCGACGACCCCGAGTCGGCGATCGAGGTGCTCGGCGACTACATCCACGAGGACATCAACCACTCGCCGCTCGACAGCGAGGCCGCGTTCTACTACCCGCAGGCGCTCGCCGAGATGCCGTACCCGAGCCTTGCGATCCCGCGGTTCAAGGCGTTCCTGCAGTGGTTCCCGGCGGCCAGCGAACGCTTCCGTTCGGCGGCGCATCAGCAGATCCTCGAGCTCGAACGTCAGCAGGACAGCCAGCTGCACGACCTCGCCGATCGCATGAAGAAGACGCGGCGCGACCTCAAGAAGAAGCGCACCACGAAGCCGGTGCAGATCGAGCAGGAGAAGTACGTCGAGGAGCTGCAGCAGCTCATCGAGATGTTCGAGGAGATGGAGCGTCAGGCCGGCGGCCCGCCGTCGGGCAACGGTCCTTCGAGCAACCCGGCGACGCAGAGTGCGCTGCCCGAGGGCGACGGCTCGGTCGGTCAGCTCAACCCGCGGCCGTCGCTCGCCGACCGCTGGGGCGACATGAAGGACCACGACCGCGAGAAGATCGAGGCCGAGGTGCAGAACAGCCTGCCGCCGCAGTACCGCAAGATGCTCGAGCAGTACTACAAGAAGCTCGGCACGAGCTCCGGCCGCCGGTGAGATCGGCGATGCGTGGCGCGTTCGCGGCGGCGGCAGCCGTCCTGGTGGTCGGCGCCGCGCTGACGGCGCAGGCCGCGGGACCGATCGGCACGGTCGCGACGATCGACGGCCGCACGCTGAACGGCACGTTCACGGTCGACGGCGACAACGTCGCCGCCGTGCGCGCGGCCGACGGCGAGGTCCGGCTCGGGCTCGACGAGATCGCGTCGTTCGACGCCGTCGGCTCGGCGCCGGTCGAGGTCGAGGCGCCGCATCGCGTCTGGCTCCGCTCGGGTGCGGAGCTCGCGGCCACCGCGCTGCGTGGCCTGCCGGCCGGCGACGGCAAGCCCGCGCGTCTGCAGATCGAGCTGCGGCTCGGCGCGCTGCTCGAGCTGCCGCTGACGATGGTGCAGGCGTTCCGCCACGCCGGCCCGAACCGCGGCGACATGCCGCCGTCGTTCGCCGGCGACAGGCGCGATCCGCCGGCCAACGACGACCTGATCTTCGTCCAGAAGGACGGCAAGCAGCACCGCTTCCAGGTCGCGATCACCGGGTTCTCGGCGGATAGCATCGACTTCCAGCTGCGCGGCGAGCCCTACGACTTCGCGCTCGCCGGCGTGCTCGGCGCCGTCTTCGGCAAGAACACCGGCTTCGCCGCCGACCCGCAGTCGCCGCCGCGCACGGTGGTCGAGTTCGATTCGGGCGATCGGCTGGCCGGGCGTCTGCTCGGGCTCGACGGCGAGCTGCGGCTGCGGCTCGACGAAGGCTGCGAGCTCACGGTGCCGAGCCGGCGGATCTTGCGGCTCGCGGTCGAGAGCGAGCGGCTGTGCTGGCTGTCCGATCTCCAACCTGCGGCCGAGCAGACCGCCGCGTTCGATCGCGTCTGGCCGTGGACCGCCGACCGCTCGATCGCCGGCCCCGGCTTCGAGCTCGGCGGCAAGTCCTTCACACGCGGGATCGGCATGATCCCGCGCACGCGGCTGACCTACGATCTCGGCGGCGGCTACGACGCGTTCGAGGCGCTGATCGGGATCGACGACCGCGGCGGACCGCAGGCCAACGCGGTGTTCCGGGTCTACGCCGACGGCAAGCCGGTCTACGAGTCGACGCCGATGACGCTCGGCCGGGAACCCGAGCCGGTGCACGTCGAGATCGCCGGCTGCCAGCGGCTCGCGATCGAGTGCGACTTCGGCCAGAACTTCGACCTCGGCGACTTCTGCGTGTTCGCGAACGCGCGTGTGCTGCGCCGCAACTGACCCGACCCGCCATGATGCTCGCCCTCGCCGCCCTGATCTGTGGCCTGCAGGATCCGGATCTGCAGGCCGTCCTCGCGAGTCAGGAGCGCCGCGTCGCGACGATCGACCGGTGCGCTGCGGCGGTCTGTTCGGTGATGTCGATGGATTCGCCCGGCGGCGGCAGCGGCGTCGTGTTCGACCCGGCCGGCTTCGTGCTGACCAACTACCACGTCGTCGGCAAACCCGACGACGACTACGACCTGCCGGATCCGCCCGACCCGCCGGCCGAACTGCTCGAACGCTGGCTCGCCGAGCACCCCGGCGCTGACGAGGCCGCGCAGAAGAAGTTCCTGAAGGCCTGGAAGGACGATTGGCGCGACGAGCACTGGCCGACCGGCACGGACCTCTACAAGCCGAAGAAGGTCGGCATGCCCGACGGCCGGCTCTACGAGGGCATCGTGCTCGGCATCGATCCGGGCAGCGACCTCGCGGTGCTGCGGCTGGTGCCGAAGGAGCCCGGGCAGACCTGGCCGTGGTGCGACTTCGGCGACAGCGATCGGCTGCTCGTCGGTGAGACGGTGTTCGCGATGGGCAACCCGTTCCTGCTCGCAACCGACTTCACGCCGACGGTGACCTTCGGCATCGTCTCGGGCACGCACCGCTACCAGTCGGGTCAGGGTCAGCGCCTGCTGGTCTACCCCGACTGCATCCAGGTCGATGCGCCGGTGAACCCCGGCAACTCGGGCGGACCGCTGTTCAACGAGTCCGGGCAGATCGTCGGCATCAACGGCCGCATCTCGATCGGTGATCGCGGCCGCGTCAATGTCGGCGTCGGCTTCGCGATCGCGAGCAACCAGATCGTCAACTTCCTCGGCGATCTGATGGCCGGGCGCCACGCCGAGCACGGCACGCTCGACATGAGCGCCTGGTTCATGAACTCGGGCATCGGCGACGAGCGCCGGCGCGGCGTCTACGTCCAGCAGATCTACAGCGACGCGGTGATCGCCGCGGCCGGCGTGTCGATCGGCGACGAGATCACCTGGTTCAACGGCACCGAGGTGCGTTCGGCCAACCAGCTCGCGACGTTGATCGGCGTGCTGCCGGCGTTCACCTGGGTCACGGTCGGCTACCGCCCGACGGTCGGCGACGGCTTCGGCAAGGAGCGGCGCACGCTGGTCAAGATGGCCGTGCTCGACACCGGATCGAGCAAGGACGGCTACGGCGAGGACGCGCGGCTCGCCTGCCGGCTCGATCGGCGGCTCGGCGCGACGACGCTGCTGCGTCGTATCACGCGGACCGGCGATGCGCGCGCGGAGCAATGGGACATCGTCGACGGCGACGGCACCGCGACGCGCGCCCGCAGCGACGGCGCCCGGCTGCGGCTCGAGCTCGGCCCGCTGGCGCTCGTGCTCGCCGGCACCGACGCGGCCGGCGGCTTCGCGGTCGAGAACGGCGCCGCCCGCGAGCTGACCACCGAGGAGCTCGCCCGCCTCGAACGCGAGCTGCGCTGCAATCCGCTGCTGTGGCCGCCGGCGCAGCTGCCGGCGCGGCTCGCCGACGCCGAGCTGTTCGGCGGCGTGCACGTGCTCGGCACGCCGGGCTTCCGCTACCGGCTGCCGGGCGAGGGCGACTGCGAGGCCTGGCTGACGATCGACGGTGAGCCGCTCGGCTGTGCGTTCCGTGATCCGCTGCGCAAGGCGCGCGTCGAGTACCACGTGCACGGCGATCGATTGTTCGTCGTCGTCGACGGCGAGCCGCACCAGGACTGGCGCATCACGGCGCGTGGCGACGTCGAGTTCGACGAGGGCTGGTTCCGGAGGCCGCAGTGATGCGCGCCGTCACACTGCTGTTGCCGGCGCTCGCGCTCGGCACGGTGCTACGCGCGCAGACCGAAGACTTCGGCAAGGCCTACTCGTTCGAGGAGCGCGAGCCGAAGACGGCGGTCGAACGCATCGTCGACCGCGTGATGCCGAGCCTGGTCAAGATCCACGGCGCCTCGGGCCTGCGAGGCATCACGAGCTACGCCACCGGCATCCTGGTCAGCGATCAGGGCCACATCCTGACGATCGACCAGATCCTGCTGCAGAAGGACCGCACGCGGGTCGTGCTCTACGACGGCTCGGTGCATCAGGCCAAGCTGCTGCCCGACGACCCCAAGCTCAACGTCCGGTTGCTGAAGATCGATCCGTCGCTGGTCGCCGGCAAACTCGTGCCGCTCTGGCCACCGGACGAGGCCGGCGCGCACTTCCGCACCGGCCAGTTCGTGGTCTCGGTCGGCAACTGCTTCCGGCTCGCGGAGTTCTCCGAGAAGCTCAGCGCGACGTTCGGCGTCGTCGTCGGCCGCGCCAACACCGCGCTGCGCTACCGCGTGCAGGACGTCGAGTACGACGGCGACCTGATCCTGACCGACGCGTGCAACAACCCGGGCCACTACGGCGGTGCGCTGTTCACGCTCGACGGCCGCTGGATCGGGCTCAACATGCGGCTGCTCGACAGCAAGGAGACCAACACCATGCTGTCGGCGGCGATCCCGGTGCGCGACCTGCTGCCGTATCTCGAGGACCACATCCTCGGCAAGGCGCCGGTCGTGGTGAGGAGCGACAAGACGCCGCCGTGGACCGGCATCGTGCTGTTCGACACCGCCGGGCGGCAGTCGCCGCCGGCCTACGTCGATCGCGTCGTCAAGGGTTCGCCCGCGGCCGAGCTCGGTCTGCGGCCCGACGATCTCGTCGTGCGCATCGACGACTACTCGATCCGGAGCTGCAAGGAGTTCGGCGAGGTGCTCGCGCGCTACGGCGCCGGCGAGACCATCCGGCTGACCTGGAAGCGCGGCACCAAGATCAAGGAAGGGGACATGGTGCTCGCCGCCAAGGAGGACAAGAAGTGAAGCTCCTGTCGATGGCGTCGTTGCTCGCCGTGCTCGCTACCGGTGCCCTGCCGGCGCAGGCGCTCGCCGGTGTCGATCCCGACGAGTTCGTGCACCTCGAGCCCGTGCTGCAGCGCGCACTCGAGCACGCCAGCCCGTTCGTCGTGACGATCGAGACGTTCGGCGGCACGCGCAGCGACGCAGGCAAGGCCGGCCCGATGGACGGCGACGGCCCCCCGAAGCCGCGGCCGAAGCCGGTCGTGAAACCGAAGGCCGCGCCCGAGTCCCGGCCGCTGCCGCAGCCCGAGTCGCTGCCGGCGCCGCCGCCGCCGCCAGCCCCGGAGGCCTGGCCCGAGCCCGTTCCGCCCGACGCGGCGCCCGCGCCCGCGCCCGCCCCGAAGGGCGACGGCGCCGACGAGGACGACGAGAACAAGAAGAAGAAGAAGCTCATCCTCACGGCGCCGGGCTTCCAGCAGACCCAGGGCAAGACGACCGGCGTGATCCTCACCGCCGACGGCTGGGTCCTGGTGTCGCGCTTCGCGCTCAACCTCGACCCGACGACGATCCTGGTCGATGTGCCGGGGCGCGGCACGTTCCACGCCCAGCGCGCCGGCGAGGACACCAGCCGCGGCATCGCGCTGGTCAAGATCGACGCCGAAGGGCTGCCGGTGCCGCGCTTCGTCGATCCCGCGGAAGCCCGGGTCGGTCAGTGGGCGTTCGCGCTCGGGCGCACGTTCGCGAGCGAGCTGCCGACGGTGCACATCGGCATCGTCAGCGCCAGGCGTCGGCTGTTCGGCCGCGCGCTGCAGATCGACGCCTACACCTCGCCGGCGAACTACGGCGGCGCGGTCGTCGATGCGCAGGGCGACGTGCTCGGCATCGCGGTGCCGCTGTCGCCATCGGGCCGCAACGCCGGCGTCGAGTGGTACGACTCGGGCATCGGCTTCGCGACCACGATCGCGGACATCCGGCCGCTGCTCGAACGCATGAAGAACGGCGAGATCCTGCAGCGCGGCTGGCTCGGCGTGCAGCTCGAGACCGCCTGGCTCGGACCCGGCGCCAAGATCTCGGGCACGCCGAAGGACGGCCTCGCGGCGCAGGAGGGCATCCGCAAGGGTGACATCATCCTGAAGATCGACGGCACCGCGGTGCTCAACGGTCCGCACCTGCAGATGCTGCTCAGCAGCAAGCTCGGCGGCGACTTCGTGTCGCTCGAGGTGCAGGACAACCACACCGGCGAGAAGCGGCGCTACGGGCCGCTGGCACTGCTGAACACGCCGTGGTCGGAGCAGAAGCAGGGCAGCGAGGAGGTGCCGGCTTCGTTCGAGGTGCCCGAGGGCGAGGGCGGGCGGTAGGGCCGCTACTCGACGATCCGCCAGGGCTTCGGGATCAACACCCAGCGCCCATCGAGGTCGTAGAGGCCGTCGAACGCCATGCCGCTGGTCTCGCCGGGCTTGACGAACTTGAAGCGGAAGACGGTCAGGCCGGGGCGGAGGTGTTTGGCCGCGGTCTTGTAGCCGCCGGGAAAGTCGTCGGCGTTGCCGGTCCACTGCTGCAGCTCGTCGGTCGTCGCGCGCGACACCAGGACCTCGGTCTGGCCGTCCTTCGGCGCGATCGGGCTCTTGTCGATCTGGTTCCAGAGGTCGCCGTAGGCGTTCGCCGCCTTCTCGGCGATGACCGGGTCGGCGAAGACGAGTGCGTAGTCCGCGGCGGTCGGCTGCATCGTCTTCGACAGCGCGACGTGATCGGCGCCGGGCGCGACGAACTTCGACAGCATCGCCTTCGCCGATTCGACGGTGGCGGGGGGCTTCGCAGGAGTACCGGCGCCGTCACCTGCGCCGCCGCCGGCGGAGCCTTCTTTCGAACAGGCAACGGCGGTGAGCAGGAACGCGAGCGCGGCGAGTGACGGGTGGGGTCTCATGCAGCGGAAGCGTAGCGCGGTTGAGTTCGGCGCCGACGTGCGATCTCATCGCGACATGCGCGCTGGCTTTCGTTGCCGAGGGCTGTCGATGTTGCTTTGGGGCGCGTTCGTCGCCCCTTCGCTTTCCGGCCAGTCATCGATTCGAGGTTGGGGTGGGGAGGGGTTCGACACGGCGATGCACGAAGGCCCGCTCACTGGTATCGCCGCCTCCTTCTACTGCACACTCGTACAGCGAGCAGATGGGCGACTGTTCAACATGGGAAGCGGCGGCGCCGGCCAGGCCTTTCCGCCGCTTCCACCAGTTGGCGATCGCTACGTCGACTTCGATATCAGCTCGATCGTCGGCATTGGACTCCTGTCCAACGGAACCGCGGTCACCTGGATCGGCCTGCCGGGCGCGATGGCCTTCCCGCCGCCGACGCTCCCCAACGGCGTCGTGTTCGCCGCCGTCTCGGCTGGGCCATTGCACTACGCCTGCGTGCGGTCGGATGGACAGATCGAGGTCTGGGGATCGGCGATCGCCTCGTATCCGAGTCTCGCGACGGCGCCGGCCTTGCCTTCGGGTGTGACCTACACAGCGGTCGAAAGCGGAGGAGCACACTCGCTCGCGCTTCGCTCCGACGGCGCACTGGTCGCCTGGGGTCGCAACGTCGACGGTGAATGCAACGTGCCGCCCCTCCCGGCGAACATGAGCTACACGAGCATCGCTGCCGAGGGGAACTTCTCGCTGGCGCTGCGCTCCGATGGTGCGGTCATCGCCTTCGGTCGAAACACCGACGGCCAATGCAACGTGCCGCCGTTGCCGGGTGGGCTCACCTACCAGAGCATCGCGTCGGGAACACGACACGCCCTCGCGCTGCGCTCCGACGGTGCGGTCATCGCCTGGGGCGATAACTCGCTCGGCCAATGCAACGTGCCGGCCTTTCCTGCCGGCCTGACCATTGTCGGTCTCGCGGCCGGGAGTCTGCACTCCGTGGTCTTGCTTTCGAACGGGACGATGCAGGCGTGGGGCAATTCGCGGTACTTCGAGTTCGGCATCCCCGCGCTCGGCCCCGGCGAACGCTGGGTGTCGGCCAGTCGCGGTCTGCACCACGCGCTGGGCCTCACCGACACGGGTGAGATCCGGATGTGGGGCGACTGGGACAGCAGCATCGGCGGTGCCCCGCCACCCTTGCCGCCGGGCGTCACCTACACCGAGATCGCTGCGGGTTGGATCCACAACCTCGCCCTGCGGTCCGATGGCGAAGCCGTCGCCTGGGGTATCAACACCTGGGGTCAGATGAGCATCCCGCCCTTGCCTCCGGGCAAGACGTACACGCATGTCTGCGCGGCGAACTCGCACTCGGCCTTCTTGCGCTCGGACGGCCAGGTGCTGACGTGCGGCAGCAGCACGGCCGGCCAGACGATCGTTCCAGCGCTGCCCGGCAACCTCACCTACGTGGCCGTGGATGCCGCCTATCTCCACACGCTCCTGCTGCGCTCCGATGGTGCGCTCCTCGTGGCGGGCGATACCAGTTTTGGCGTCGGCAACGTGCCACAGCTGCCGCCGGGCGTCGAATACGTCGAGGTCGCGGCCGGCAGCCATTTCCAGATGGCGCGGCGCTCCGACGGCCAGGTGGTCGCATGGCCCAACGTCTCGTTCCCGGCGCCGCCTCCGGGCGTCGTCTACGTCGAGATCGACAACAGCTCGAACGGCAACGCCATGATCGCCCGGCGTTCGGACGGCCAGTGCGAGGCGCTCGAGTCACCGAACTTCCCGTTCCAGTTCCGGCCGCAGCCGCTGGATCCGGGCTTGAGCTACGTCGAGGTCTCCGCCAACACGTCCGTCGTCGCCCGCGTCGGGCCCGAATCGACCTACGTGTCGTTCGCAAACGGCTGCGCCGGTAGCGCGCAAGCCGCGCGCCTCGTGCCGCTCGACACGCCGCGCATCGGGGATCGGCTCGAGGTCAACGTCTTCGACCTGCCACACGACGTGGCGTTCGTGCTGTTCGGCTTCGCCCGCATCCCGCCGGTGTCGCTCGCGCCGCTCGGCATGCCGGGCTGTCAGCAGCACGTGCGCCTCGACGCAGCGGTGTTCGTCAGCGGGCAGCTCGGCGTCGCGAAGTACCACCTGCCGATCCCGAACGACCCCGGCCTCGTCGGCCTGCACTTCTACAACCAGGCGATCGTGCTCGATCTGCAGGCCGGCAACGCGCTCGGTGCGGTCGTCTCCGACGCGGCCGAGGGCGTCGTCGGTCACCGCTGAGTCAGTTGGAGGTGTGTCGTGATGGTCTCCAGAACGGTCACCGAGCCCGGACCGTTGACTCTCGTACCATGTGTAGGCGTCCTCGATGTCCGCTGCCGCATCGGGGCGGACAAGAAGACTCACTGCGCACGGCCTCGGATCCGGTCCATCACCTCTTCCCAGGGGATCCCAAGCTCGGAGTCACCATCCATCGCATCGATTCGCCGGTCGATCTCCGCCTTCTGCTTCTTACTGATCGGAAGCTCCGCAGCCTCCAAGCTGTCCCAGATCTGCTCGATCAGGCTGAGCCGGCAAGGCGCCGGGGTCGGTGCCCGCCGAACCTACCGGTGAGTCGGCCGGTCGATGTCGCGAAACACCGACCAGAGCGTGCGCTTCCGCCCCGGATCGGCGATCGAACCGGGCGCGTTCTGCCACAGCCCGAAGCGCAGGCCGCCTTCGCGCGCGTGGTCGACGTGACGGTGGTAGATCAACGCGTCGACGCCGTCGAGCGACTGCACCTTCTGCCACGCGCGTTCGAACGCGAGCACCTGGTCGGCTTCGCCGGTCGCGTCGTCGCGGCAGTGGAAGCCCTGCTCGCTGAGGATCACGCGCCGCGGCGCGCCCTGCCACAGCAGCTCGTCGCGCGCGAGATAGTCGGTGAGCACCTCGAGGTTCTTGAAGGTGATGCGCGGCGAATCGGGACCGGGCAGCGCGGTCTCGTCCTCCCAGAAGCGGCAGTCGAACAGGTCCTCGGGATACGGATGGAACGCGACGTGCCACGCGAAGTCGCCGCGCTCACGCGCGAGCGCCGCGAAGCGATCGAGCAGCGCGCGGCCGGCGCAGGCCTGCTCGTCGCTGCCGGCGGCGAAGCGCATCTGCCAGTGATGCTCGAGCGAGATGTAGACCTTCGCGTTCTCGTTGTGGCGCGAGGTGACCTCGTGCACCAGCCGCACGGCGGGTTCGTAGACGCGCGCGACCTCGTCGACCGAGGCCTTGCCTAGGTTGTGCCACCACCAGTGCGAGTTGACCTCGTTGCCGACGATCCAGCCGTCGACGCGGCCGATCTCGCTGTCTTCGCCGTAACGCTCGGCGAGCACCTCGAGCACGGCGGTGAGGTGGGCGCGGCCGTCGTCGTCGAGCACGCGGAATGCGCCGAGCGCGTTCGGCGCGCTCGGGTCGTAGCGCGGATCGAACTGCAGCGCGTCGATCGCGGCGTCGCCGGTCGCGCGCGCCAGCAGGATCAGGTAGAGCCGCACGCCGGCCTTGGCGAGCGGACGGATCTGGGCGTCGAGCGCGTGCAGTGCCGCGGGCGAGATCTCGTGCCCGGAGGGCCGCAGCAGGTGACCGAGCTGCACGTTGATCGCGGCGTGCGCG
This sequence comes from Planctomycetota bacterium, assembly GCA_020425925.1. Lineage (GTDB taxonomy): Bacteria > Planctomycetota > UBA1135 > UBA1135 > UBA2386 > JAGQRA01. The sequence continues at coordinate 46,847 of JAGQRB010000534.1, read as the reverse complement.
ATGCCGAGCTCGAGTGCGTCGTCGACCATCTGCACCTGCAGGCCCTTCTTGCTCGTTGCGATCTGGGTTTGCGCGTTCAGCGCCGCGAAGCAGAACAGGAGACCGGCGAACCAGCGCATGGCAGAGGGATACCGCGCCTCGGGGCCGGGGTCCGCCGTCCGCGCACGATTCTCGCGAATTGCTGAGACGCCGGCGCGGCGAACGAGAAGGCACTGCGGGCCCCTCCCGCCTTCACGCCCGCTCCACCTTCCCTTTCGAACACGTGTACCAACGATGATGCGCCCGACCTTGCTCGCTCTCCTCTGCTTCGGCCTGCTGGCCGGAGCCGCTGCTGCCCAGGGCACGCCCTACGCCGCGCCGACTCGCGTGTCGCTGGGGAAGATGCCGAACGAGCCGCTCAAGACCCAGACCGAGATGGTGGGCTTCGGCGGCGGCACGATGACCCCCGATGGGCGCGTGCTCTTGGCGGCGCGATACCACTACCCCACTCCGGCCACGAGCTACAACGGCTCGGGCTGGCTCGTCACGTGCCTGCTCCCGGAGAGGGTCCGGACGACGGCCGACGGCGCCGCGGAGTTCGCGCCGACACCGCTCGCGGACGGCGCCTGGTCGAAGCACCTCTGGGTCGAGCAGGACGTCATTCCGCCGACCTCCGGCAGCGGCCCGGCAGATCAGCAGTTCTTCAAGCAGTGGGTCTCGATGTGCCCTGACCCCGACTGGTCGCATCTGCCGTGCCCTTTCCCCTCCGATGCGAATGGCAATCCTGGTCAGCCCGGCACGGCGAGCGGCGATCACGACACCTATCGGATGCTGGTCTTCGGCGCCGACATCTGGGGGCCGCGGCCGGAGTCGCCGATTCGCTACTACGGCGAACTCGATCCGAGCCCGGCGAACGACTGGCACCGACCGACCTTTGTCCCGGGCGACACGAAGCGCGTCTACCCGATCGGCATGCGCCGACTCTGCATCACCGTGAAGAACCCGCGCACCGCCCAAGCGGAACCGGTGCTGGCGGCGCTGTCGCCTGACTTCGAGGTTCTCGAGTGGACGGGCGGTTTCCTCGGCGATCAGCCGGTGCTCGGCATCGAGCCGAGCATCTCGCGCGACGGCAGACTGCTGCTCTTCCAGGGGCACACGGACAACCAGACGAGACGCTGGAACTCGGCCCGCACCGAAGGCAACTATGTGATGTACAGCTTCAACCCGACGCCCGGCATGGCGACCCGCTGGAGTAGACCCGAGCCGCTGGCCGACATGTTCAGCAACGAGCAGGCGACGCTCGTCGACGGAGTGCCTTTCGCGGACCTCTACCCGATCGCGCGTGCCCCGATGACCATGATCGACGGCACGTCGCTGGTCGGGCCGATCGTCGGCGCCTACCCGTGGATGACCCTCGATGCCACGGACGTCGTGATCTCGACCATGACCGCGCCGGGTGAGGCGCGGCACTATGGCATGGCCATCGTCGGCCAGTCGACGGGTTATGGCGTGCGCTACATCGATGGCCCGCTCAATCCGGATCGGTTCCTCACCAAGCGCATCATCACGACCGGGACGGGACGGGTGCCGGGCTTCTGGCGCTGGGGCGACGACGCGCCGGACCTGGCGCTCCCGTACACCCGAGTCGGCGAGGTGATTCCGTTGCTCTCGCTGCACTTTCGCCAGTACGGCGAGATCTCGACCCACGAGTGTGTCGACGGCGAGTACCTGCTGGCGTGGGACATGAACGAGGTCCTCGAGCAGGTGCAGCAGTTGGGGGCATTGGTTGCGACGAAGTGGCAGCTCGATACCCGGCGGACCGGCGACTCGTCGGGCCACTGCATCACCGGCGCGCTGCAGGGCCGCGCGTATTTCCCGGAGGACGCTTTCGGTGCGACGGCCAGTGACAGCGGAGTGGCCGACTCTGGTCAGGCCATCTACATCGAAGACCCGGATGGCGCCGTGACGGCGACCCACCCCGACCTCGACGCGGCCCGGTCGGCGCTGTCGGCGGAGTGCTGGGTCAAGGACGAGGGGGCGAGCGGGCCGTTCTCGGCGATGTACAAGGCCGGGGCGTTCGAGGTGGATGTGAACCCAGGCGTCGGTGTCCGTGTCACGCTGCACACGGTCGCCGGCACGCTCGCTTCCGGGTGGGTCGGCTACGCCGGCGCGGCGTGGAACCACGTCGCGTTCACGTACGACGGCATCGCCGGTGAGTTCATCGTCTACTCGAACGGCCGGGACGTGCACCGCGTCACCGGGCTGCCACCCGCCGCGGTCTTGGCGTCGCCGGGGACACCGTTCGTCGTCGGCCCGGACAACCGGACCGTCGGCACGCCGCTGTCGTACGCGCGGCTGTTCTTCGATCAGGTCCGCCTCTCGATCACCGCGCGTTCGGCCGACGAGATCCAGCGCGCCGCGTTCGCGCTGCCGGGAACGTCGCACACCACGCTGCCGGTCGGGTCCGGCGGATTCGCGACGCTGCCGCTCGGCCTCGACGTCGCCGAGAGCCACGTGCCGCTCGCCAACGTGCCGACCGTGGCCGCGATCGACCTCGGTGAGCGCCTGTTCCACGACCCCGGTCTGTCCGGCAGCGGCACGCTCAGCTGCGCCGACTGCCACCAGGCGACGCTCTCGTTCACCGATGGCATCGCCGAGCGTCCGGGGTTCCGAACCGGCATCCCGCTGCGCAACGCGCCGACCGTGTTGAACCGGCTGTTCTCGAGGGTCCAGATGCTGGACGGTCGCGCCGCGAGCCTCGAGGACCAGGCGCTGCTGCCGCTGTTCAACCCCGAGGAGATGGACAACAACCCGACGGCGCTCGCCAGCTACCTGAGCACCTCGTACGCCGGCGTGTTCCAGCAGGTCTACGGCCCGACCGCGACGCCTTCGATCCCGCTGCTGCAGAACGCGCTGGCCAGCTACATGCGCGGCGTCGTCACCGGCGGCTCGCCGGCCGATCACTTCGAGGCAGGTTCGCCGACCCTGACCCCCGATCAGGAGCGCGGCCGCAACCTGTTCTTCGGCAAGGCGCGGTGCTTCGGCTGCCACTCGGGGTCGAACTACACCGACGAACGCATGCACGTGTCGGTGGTCGCCGACCCCAACGGCGACCTCGGCCGCTTCTCCTTCACCGGCCGCTACCGCGACATGTTCCGGTTCAAGACGCCGACGCTGCGCAATCTGGTCGACACCGCACCCTACTTCCATCGCGGCCAGGCGCGGGACCTGCCGGAGGTCATCGAGGCCTACGACCGCGGCGGCGCGATCGGCGTGCGGGACGGCATCGACCCGGAGATCGTCCCGCTGCATCTCACCGGCCAGGAGAAGCGCGATCTCGAGGAGTTCCTGCGGACGCTGACCGGGCCGGTCGTGCGCCTGCAGTAGAGCGCGCTCCGAACGGTGGCCACGGCCCACCGCCGGCGCAATGATGCGGCAGTGATCTTCCGGACGGCAGCGACCGCGCTCGCGGGCGGCCTCGCGCTGGCGGCATGCGGCGGCGGCGAGCCGGCATCGGTGCGGACCGAGCGGTCGCCGCGGCGCATCGTCGCGGGCTCGGTGTTCGCGGCCGAGACGCTGCTCGCGATCGCGCCGCGCGAGCGCATCGCCGCGGTCCACGAGCTGGCGGCGAACGCGAAGTTCTCGCTGGTCGCAGCGGAGGTCGCGGGGTTCCCGCGCGTCGGCGCCGAGCCCGAGCAGCTGCTGGCGGTGCGGCCCGACCTCGTGGTCGTCGATGCGTTCACCAAGCCCGAGACGCTCGCGATCCTCGCGTCCGCGGCGGTGCCCGTGCTGCTGGTGCCGGCGCCGCGCAGCTTCGAAGACATCGCGACCAACGTGCGCCGCGTCGGCGAGGCATGCCGGCTCGAAGCGGCGGCCGAACGGCTGGTCGCGGCGATGAACGCGCGGCTCGCCGAGCTCGCTGCCCGCCGCGCCGAGTTCGCGCAGTTCGAGCTCATGAGCCTCGACGGCGGCCTGCACACGCTCGGTCGGGGCTCGCTGTTCGACGCGGTGGTGTGCGCCGCCGGCGCCGTCAACCTCGCCGCCGAGCGGGGCGCCGGGCCGTTCCGCATCATGACCACCGAGAGCGTGCTGGCGTGGCGACCGCAGGTGCTCGTCATCGAGGTGCGCGCCGACAGCGCGGCCGAGGAACGCAAGTGGGTCGATCGCGTCCCGGGCTTCGAGCTGCTGCCGGCGGTGCAGCGCGGCCAGATCGTGTTCCTCGATGCCGCGCTGCTCGGCACGACGTCGCACCACCTCGTCGACGCCGTCGCCGCACTGCAGGATGCGCTGGCCGGATGGGGGCCGAAGTGACCAGGTCGCCACGCGGCGTGCTCGCCCTGCTGCTCGTCGGTCTCGCGATCGTCGGCGTGATCTATCTCGGCATCGGGCCAGGCCCCGGCTTCGGCGGGGTCGTCGACTGGGCACTCGGTCGCGCCGATCTCGTCGATGGGTTCATCCTCGGCCAGATCCGCGCACCGCGGCTGATCGTCGCGCTCTTCGCCGGCGGCGCGCTGGCACTCGCCGGCGCGACCATGCAGGCGGCGTTCCGGAACCCGCTCGCGTCGCCCGACGTCGTCGGCACGTCGGCCGGCGCCGCGTTCGGCGGTGCGCTCGCGATCGTCGCCGGCATCGCGAGCTCGCACGTGCTGGCGACCCCGCTCGCGTCGTTCGGTGGCGCGGTCGCCGTCACCTGGCTGGTGTTCGCGCTCGCGGGTACGCACGGCCGCTTCTCGGTCGCGAGCCTGCTGCTCGCCGGCATCGCGCTCAACACGCTGGTCGGGGCGCTGACCTCGTTCGCGGTCACCTTCACGTTCGACAGCTACCAGGCGAACTCCGAGGTGCTCTACTGGCTGATGGGCGGGCTCGAGGGTCGGACGTGGAGCCACGCGTTGATCACCGCGGCAGGCTTCGTCGTGTTCGCGCTCGGCATCGTGCCGCGCGCACGCGACCTCGACCTGCTGACGCTCGGCGACGACAGCGCGCACAGTCTCGGCGTCGACGCTCCGCGCGTGCGCCGGCGGCTGCTGTGGCTGGCGTGCGGACTTACCGCCGCGACGGTGTCGAACACCGGCGGCATCGCGTTCGTCGGTCTCGTCGTGCCTCATCTCGCCCGTCTCGTCGTCGGGCCGTCGCACCGGGTCCTGCTGCCGAGCTCGGCACTCGCGGGCGCACTGCTGCTGGTGCTGAGCGACATGCTCTGCCGCGCCGTGCCGCCCGACGTCAATCTGCGGCTCGGGGTCGTCACGGCGACGCTCGGTGCGCCCTACTTCCTCTTCCTGCTGGCGCGGCATCGCCGCGGGCGGACGCTGTGAGTGCCGTCGTCGGCACCGGAGTGACCGGGCGCGGGCTCACGCTGCAGCGCGGCGAGCGGACGATTCTCGCCGGTGTCGACTTCGCGCTCGGGCCCGGCGAGCTCGTGTTGCTCGCGGGCCGCAACGGCGCCGGCAAGACGACCCTGCTGCGGCTGCTGCTCGGCGCCGAGCCGCCGGGTGCCGGGACCGTCACGCTCGGCGACCGTCCGATCGCCGAATGGGAACCCCACGCCCGCGCTCGGTCGCTCGCGTTCGTCGAGCAGAGCAGCGAGACCCCGTTCGAGTTCACCGGCCGGCAGCTCGTCGCGATGGGGCGCTACCCACACCTGCCGCGCGGCGCGGGCCTGCGGCACGACGACGAGCTCGCGGTCGAACGCGCGCTCGCCGCCGTCGATGCCGCCGCGTTCTGCGATCGCCCGATCACGACGCTGTCGGGCGGTGAGCAGCGTCGTATCGCGGTGGCGCGCGCGCTGGCGACCGAGGCCCCGCTGATGCTGCTCGACGAGCCGTTCGCCAACCTCGATCTCGAGCACGCGCTGCAGCTGGTGGCGCTGCTGCGGCGCGTCGCCGATGCGGGCCACGGCGTGCTGGTCGCGTCGCACGAGCTCAACCTGGTCGCGCCGCAGTGCGATCGCGTCGCGCTGCTGCACGGCGGCCGCATCGACGCGTCGGGGCCGCCCGAATCGGTGCTCGCGGCGGCGCGTGTCACCGAGGTGTTCGGCGTCGAGGCGATCGATCCGGCCGGCTACTTCCCGCGCGACTTCCGGTTGCCCTGATCGTTCGGCGTTTTCAGCGCGCGGCGAACGTCAGCCCCTCGGCCCCTTCGATGCGCGCGAACAACCCGAAGCCGCCGAAGTAGTCCTCGACCTCGAGCATCAGGCGATTGCGACCCTGCCGCAGGTGCACCTCGACGCGGTCCTGGTCGCGCGCCGCGCCGCGCAGGCCGCGGTGCTCGTGGATCGGCGCGCCGTTCAGGAACACGCGCACCGCGTCGTCGCTGCCGAGCCACAAGACACCGTCCTGCGCGCGCGGCGATTCGATCTCGGTGACCGCGAACGCGACGACCTCGTCGTTCGGCGCGAACAGCGGATTCAGATCGACGTAGCCGACCGGCCACGGCCGGTTCGGCAGGTCGCGCCAGCCGCGCTCGCCGTCGCCGACGATGTCGTCGTAGCGCCGGTCGCCGTCGGCGTTCTGCTCGGGGCCGAACGTGCGATCGAGACCCTTGCGGTCGCCGCCGGGGAACGGTCCGGCGATGCGCCAGGCGCGGATCGCGGGCAGGATCGGCTCGATGCGCACGCGGTCGACCGCGAGCGGGGCGACGATCTCGGCTGCGGCCGCGTCGCCTTCGAGCCAGACGGGTCCGAGGACCGTGCGGCCGCGGTGGTAGAGCGTGACGACCGAGTCTCGCGGCAGCGTGAGCTCGCCGGCCGGCAACGTCGTGCCCGCCGCCGCGGTCGTGTGGGCGGGCCAACGCAGCGCGGCCGGCTGCGTGATCGTCGTGCGCGCCGCGGTCGCGGGCCGACGCCCTTCGTCGATCGCGGCACCGGCCGGCGAATCCGAGTACCAGAATGCGATCGTGCGGTAGTCGGCGCCGGGGGTGTCGTTCTGGCCGCCGTGCTCGAGATCGAAGCGGAACGACGAGCGGAACGGGATCGGATCGGCGACGAAGAAGCGCGATACGGCGACGCGCTCGCCATCCGGGTCGAGCTCCGACAACGCGTGGAACGGCGCGCGGAAGGTCCCGCTGCGGAAGTACCAGGCTCCGGAGAAGAAGTCCTCGGTGCCGGTGCCGCGGAACGCGACCTCGCCGTCGACCGCGATCGTCTCGTCGCCCTCGAGGAAGCTCAGGCCGTGGCCGCTGCCGCCGTGCAACCGTGCGATCAGTCCGACGAAGTGGCCGCGGCAGGTCGTATCGAGCGCGCGGAACGGTTCGCCCCACACGGTCGGCGCCCGATGCCACTCGGCGTGCAGCCAGAGCCGCTCGTGGTCCGGCGGCAGCTCGCGGAACACCGCGTCGAAGTCGACGAACACCGGCACCGTGCGGTCCAGCGCGCGGTCGACGAGCGCGACGTCGCAGCGGCGGCGGAACGGCATCGGCAAGCGCAGCGTCTCGCGGTCGCCGAGCTGTGTCGGCAAGGTGGCGAACAGCTCGTCGACGGGTGCGGCGACCGCGGCTTCGGCAGCGCCTTCGAAGCGGACCTCGAGCCAGAGCCCATCGCCGTCGCCGTGCCGCACCGCCAGCCGCAGCTCGAGCAGCTCGCCGGCGCCGTCGCGAGCGAACAGCGGGCAGCGAGCGCCGACCTCGACGTCACGCCGGCTCACGACGCTGCCCTCGTCGCGCGTTCGCGCGCCGGCAACCAGCGCGGCGATGTCACGCCGCACCACCGGGCCGGGTGGCAGTGCGAAGCGCTCGTCCTGCGCGCCGAGCTCGACGCCGATCTGATAGTAGAACGCCGGTCCCGGCGGGCACGTCACGCGCAGGCTGCGCACGAACGGCAGCGGCACGTGGCTCACGAAGCCGCCGCCCCAGCGACCTGCGAGCGGCCGTTCGAACGGCGGCAGGGTCTGGTCGAACAACCGCGCGAACGGCCCGTCGAAGATCGCCTCGCCGTCGAGCTCGATGCGCAGCGCTCCGTCGGGATTGGCCGACCAGATCCGCACCACGCGGCCCGGTCCGTCGACCTCGGCGAGCACGCGCGTACCGTCGGGCTCGACGCGCAGGAAGTTGCCGGTGTCCTCGTTGCCGCCGCCGCGGTCCCACGACGAGAACTGCAGCGCGCGCGTCGCGCGCGGCTCGGGCAGGTCGGCGAGGCCGCGGCGGCTCTGCTGAGCGAGCAACGGGACGACCAGCAGCGCACCCGCGCACGCGACCGCAGACGGCCTCATGACCGCCCGCTCGGAAACTCCGCCTCCGCGATCGCGAACGCCGCGAACCGCTCACGCCACACATCCGGCAGCGGCCGCCCCTGCATCGAGTCCATGTCGACCGCGGCGGTGATCACCCGCATCCGACACAGCGGCGCCGGGTCGTCGCCGCGCGTCATCCAGAACGCGAACTCGACCGACGAGCGGCCGATCCGCAGCACACCGAGATGGACCCACGGCTCGTCGCCGTAGCGCACCGGCGCGAAGAACTCGGCCTCGAGCTTCACCGCCGGCAGCCCGAGCTTGTCCTCGTGCAGCACCGTCGGATACGGCCGTCCGAGGCCGTCGCTCCACCAGTCCTCGAAGGCGCAGTGGAAGTAGTGCAGCAGCTTCGGGTAGTAGGCGATGCCGGCGTCGTCGATGTCGCCGAAGCGGTAGCGCAGGCGGGTGCGCCAGGCCGCTCCGCCCGCGCTCATGCGCCGCCGGCCTGCTGCGACTGCGCTTCCTGCTCGCGCAGGTTCTGCGTGCACCAGCGCGACAGGCCGGGCACGTCGCGCGGCAGATCGGGGTAGCGCTGCAGCTGGGCGAGCAGCACGTCGACCGTCGCCTGGGTGTCGGCCTCGGCGCCGTGCGCGCCCTGCAGCTCGCGGCCGCAGTAGTGCCTCACGGCGGCGGTCAGGTTGCGCGGGCCCATGAGGAAACGGTCCCAGCCGGTCTCCAGCACGTTGAAGATGACCTTGACGTCGACCTGGTGGCGGCCGTTCGGGTCGAACGGGATGCCGTGGCGCCGACACTCGACCTCCCACAACGGCATGTCGAAGCCGAGCTGGTTGAAGCCCGCGATGTCGCTGTCGCCGAGGAACTCGAGCAGCTTGTCGGCGCACTTGCGCAGCGGCGGGCCCCAGAACAGGCCGGTCGCGTCCATCGTGTGGATGCCGGTGACCTTGGTCGCGCCCTTGCTGAGCTCGATGCCCGGATTGACCCGCTGCACCAGGGATTCGCGGCTGCCGTCGGGCAGCAACCGCACGAAGGCGAGCTCGACGATGCGGTCGTTCTCGGTGTCGAGCCCGGTGGTTTCGAAGTCCAGGAATACGAGCGGGCGGGTGAGCTTCAGGATCATCTGGCAGCCTCTCTGTGCAAACGCGACACCGCGCGAGCTGACCGGCTCGGGTTTTCGCGGTGGTGACCGGGGGTCATTGTCCGGACCGACCGCACGATGACAAGGCAGCAGCCGCGAGCAATGCGAACGTCGGGTCGCGCGGGCTAGGCCGCCGTCCAGGCCTGCGCCAGCCGACGCAGCTCGCGTTCCCAGGTCGTGCGCGGCGTCCGGCCGGTCTCGAGCGCACGGAACTGCGCGCGCCAGTCGAGCTGATCGTCGGGCGGCACGGTCGCCTCGCAGTCGTCGAACATCGCCTCTTCGTTCGTCTGCAGGTGCTGCATCGCGGTCCGCAGCGCGTCGACGGTGTCGGCGAAGCCGCGACACTCGTCGTCGGTGAGCTCGCCGACCGGCTCCCAGAAGAACACCAGGCTCTGGATCAGATCGTGCGCCTCGTCCTGCGCGCGCATCAGCTCGCCGACCGCCGCGGCGGTCGCATTGCACGCGCGCATCGCCATCGCCGGCCAGACGATCTCGTTCTCGCGGCGGAAGTGCACGCCGACCACGAACTCGCGCAGGAACCGCAGCACGACCGCGGTATCGAGGGCGGGGAATCGGCCGCCGGCGCGCACGTGCGCGCCGATGCCGGCGAGCACCGCGAGCCCGGCTTCGACGGCGGCGTGGTCCGCTCGGAGTTCGTCAGTGGGACGGGCCAACCTGAGCCTGCGTTGGGATGCCGGAGACCGCATCAGCGGCGTGTTCAACTGTTCCGCACGCGGAAGATTTCGTCCATCCCCCGTCGGCACTGGAGCGACCCCCCGGGTATTCCACAGTTTCGGGTTGCGTTAGGTGAACATCTGGCTAACTTCACACGAACCGAAACCGAACGAGGTCTCACGATGAGGTTCGCCGCCCAACGCCCGCTGCCCTTCACTTCGCGTCCCCTGGTCCTGGATACCGCCCCGAGGCCGCGCCTCGGAGTGGCAACGGCTGTCGTCCGCATTCGCCAGGCGCGCGACCCGGAAGCGGAGGAAGCTGCCCAAGCATTTGTTGCCAAAAGGATTCGGCATTCCCTCGAGCTGGCGGCGTCGTGTATCCTCATCGCCGCATTCGTCGTTCTGGCTTTGTTCGCCTGAACCTCTACTCGCTCGTGTGTCCCAGGGAGGGCCTGCCATGGAGTTGTTGCTTACGGAGAAGCAGATTCGAGTTCTGCGCTACTTCCGTGACTACCGCCGCGAACGCGGCATCTCGCCGACGTTGGACGAAGCCGCGAAAGCGCTCGGCGTCAGCAAGATCACCATCCACGAGCACCTCAACCAGCTGACCCGGAAGGGCGCGATCCATCGCGACCGGGCCAAGGCGCGGGCCGTTGCGATCCTCCACGATCCCGACGCGGGCGCCGACGAGGTTCCCGAGCTGGCCGTGCCGTCGCTGCCGCTGGTCGGCACGATCGCGGCGGGTCGGCCGATCGAGGCGCTCGAGGATCGCGAGGACGTCAGCCTGACCGACCTCGTGCCGACCGGCGACCGCATCTACCTGCTGCGCGTGCGCGGCAAGTCGATGATCGACGACCACATCGACGACGGCGACCTCGTCGTCGTCGAGCGCCGCGAGCATGCCAACGACGGCGACATCGTGGTGGCGATCCTCGACGGCGAGGAGGCGACGCTGAAGCGCTTCTACCGCGAGCGCAACGGCCTGATCCGGCTGCAACCGGCGAACGCCAGCATGGAGCCGATCTACACCGACAACGTGCAGGTCCGGGGCGTCGTGCGCGGCGTCGTGCGGCGCTTCCGCTGATCGGTTTCCGGGCGCCAGATGACCGAACCCGATCTGCCCGCACCGCCTGAACCACCCGAGTCGCCCCGGCCGCCCGGACGGCGGCAGAAGCACCCGTTCGTGATGCGCTGCGGGCCGGGCAAACACGCCTGGTGCCGCTGCGGCGCGAGCGCGCGCTATCCGCTCTGCGACGGCACCCACCGCGGTTCGGCGGTGACGCCACTCAAGATCGTGCTCGAGGAGGCGAAGACGGTCGTCTGGTGCGCCTGCGGCAAGAGCGGTAACGCGCCGTTCTGTGACGGCACGCACAGCTCGCTGTGACCGGGTGGTCCGACTTCAGGACTCGCGACGGCGCAGCCAGCCGGCGCGCAGCGCGGCGCGCTCGCCGTCGGCGTCGCGTTCGATCGCGAGCTCGACCTCGGGCGCACTCGGCAGCGGCCGCGCCGTCAGGGTCAGCATCACGCCGCGGCGCGCGACCAGCAGCTCGAGTGGCTCGTCGTTCTTCGCGACCGCGCGGAACACGTCCTGCCACAGCGCGCTCGTCGTGCGCAGGCCCTGCACGGCGACGAGCTCGTCGCCGGGTTGCAGACCTGCGGCCGCGGCCGGCGAGTCGGCGGTGACGCTCGCGAGCCGCATCGAGTCCGCCGCGAACATGACGCCGAGCTGCGGTTCCTTGCCGGTGTCGATCCGGCACGTGATGCCGAACGCGGTCAACAGCTCGGCGACCGGTGGCTCGAAGGTGCCCTGCGTCATCGCCGCGAACAGCTCGCGCGCGGCGCGGTCGGCGACGCGTTCGATCGCACCGAGCACGTCCTCGAGCTCGTAGCCGCGTCCCTGCTCGAACGTCGTCGCCCAGAGCTCGCGCAGCACGTCGTCGAGACAGTGTCGTCCATCGCTGTGGCGTCGGATCGTGAGGTCGAGACACATCGCGGCGACGGCACCGTTGACGTAGTAGTTCTGCGACGAGTTGCGGGTGTTCTCGTCGGGCCGATAGAGCCGGATCCAGGCGTCGAAACTCGAATCGGACAGCGACAGCCGGAGACGACCGGGGTTGCCGAGCACGCGCCGGACGTTCTTCGCCACCACCTCGAGGTACTGCTCCGCGGTGAAGCGGCCGGCACGCAGACACAGCAGGTCGTCGTAGTAGGCGGTCCAGCCCTCGGCGAGCCAGAGCATGCGCGTGTAGTTCTCGTTCTCGTAGTCGAACGACCAGAGCTCGCGCGGTCGCAGCCGTTTGACGTTCCAGGCGTGGAACAGCTCGTGGGCGCAGAGCGCGAGGAACTCGCGGTAGCTCGCGGGCTTCGCGAACGCGGTGCGCTTCGCGAGCAGGGTGCACGAGCTCTGGTGCTCGAGGCCGCCGTAGCCCTCGTCGGCGAACAGGCAGAAGAACGTGTAGCGCTCGTACGGCAGAGCGCCGTCGAAGACCTCGGCCGCGGCTTCGAGGATCGCGGTGAGATCGGCGGCGAAACCCGGAGCCGGCGCGATGCCGTCGAGGCCGTCGAGCAGGACCGTGTGGGGGATCCCGAGCGCGGTGAACTCCAGGCGCGCGGCGCGGCCGAGCAGGCAGGGGCTGTCGATCGCGTGATCGAGGTCCGCGATCGCCCAGGCGGCATCGCCGCCGCGCGTCGGCGCGATCGACGGCAGCGCACTGTCACCCCGCCAACCGTCCGGCATGCGCACTTCGAGGCTGGCGTCGAGCTCGGGTCGATCGACCGGCCACAGCAGCACGCAGGCGTGGTTCCAGTAGGCGTGTGCAGCGGTGGCATCGGCGGTGCGCACCGTCAGCTCGTGGGCGTAGACCGACCAGGCCAGGCGAATGCGGGCGACCTCGGTCGGCAGTTCGATGCGCCAGCGGTTCTTGCGGACCTTGTCACACCGCAGCGGGGAGCCGGTGCCGGCGTCGACGGCTGCGACCCGGTCGACGTGGCGGGCGTATTCGCGGATCAGGTAGCTGCCCGGGGTCCAGGCCGGCAGGAAGAACTCGACGTGCGATTCGCCAGCCGCGATCGAACGGTCGAACTCGACCGTGAGCCGGAGTCTACAGTCCGCTGTCTGGCGAGCGTCGAGGTCGAAGTCGAGGGCGGGCACGGCCGGGCGGATCGGCGGGGAAACGGGATCCGGATCCGCTTCGACGTATTTCGGAGGTGGCACGCCCGAGAGGATTCGAACCTCTGACCTACGGCTCCGGAGGCCGTCGCTCTATCCAGCTGAGCTACGGGCGCTCGCCGGACCACGGTCTTATCGGGGCTTTCTGTGAAAGACAACTCCACCCGGTCGTTGACGTCCTAGTAGGCCTCAGATCGGGACCGCCGCCGGGCCCCCCGGTTGCCATCGCGGTTTCCCTGGGGTTCAATTCGTCTGGGAGTGCGGCAGACCCCGCCGACGTGAAACTCCCGTTGCTTTCCGGGCTAGGTCATCTCGGTCCAGGACAGGCTTTGACTCGCGTTCCAATCCTCACCACTCTCGCCATGGCGGCCGCCTTCGCGGCGGCTGCGACGTGGCTGCTGACGCCGCGGGGGGCGCTCCCCTCAGTCGCGGCGAACGGTGAGGATCTGCTGCTCGACTCCGACGGCGATTTCCTGCCGGACGTCGTCGAGTGGGCGGTCTTGACCGACGCCAACAACCCGGACACCGACGGCGACGGTTCGCCGGACTACGTCGAGGTGGTCCAGCGCGGCTCACCGCGCCAGCCCGGCACGGCCGCGGCGCAGGACCACGAGATGCGGGTCGTCTTCACCGGCCCCTCGCCCGGCAGTTCGGCGCCGACCTACCTGCACCTGTTCTTCCGCTTCTTCGGCGATCCCAGCCTGATCTCGTCATTCGCGACCTGGATCGAGATCCCGGCGCTGCCCGGCGTGCGGCTGCCGCTGAACGTGCTCAGCTTCGCCAACCTCGAGATGCGCGATCGGACCACGACCAACGACGGCTACTGGCTCGAGATCTCGGTGCCGATGGTCTCGGAGCAGATGCTGCGCAACTTCCTGCCGTGCAGCATCCGGGCCGAGGCGATGATCGGCGGCAATCAGATCCGGACCGGTGTGCGGCTGATCGATGTCGCCGGCGTCACGTGCTCGCTGGTGCCGTTCGGCGATGGCCGGCACGTGCTCCAGAGCATCGGCGTCATGCCGATCGTGCTGCCGACGTCGAACAAGGTCTGCGTGCTCGCGCTCGAGCCCGCCGGGCAGGGCCAGGGCGGCTCGCTCTACGAGGTCGTCGATGCCGACTGCGAGGATTGCAACGACCTCGAGTGCAACATCAGTTGCCAGCAGTCGATCGGTTGGTTCGTGAACGTTCCCGGCGGCCTCGGCAACCTCTGACGGGCACTCCGGCCTCTTCGGGCTCCGCCCCGAGGCCCATACGGACGGATTTCCACGGAACCGGGTCGGGTGCCCGACCGTCATCCCCTTTGTGGAACTTCTTCGCGACCCGGACGCCGATCTGATCGCTGCGTGTAAGCAGCCGGATCAAAACGGGTTCGAAGCCGCGTTCGAGGCGCTGTTCACCCGCTACCGGGATCGTGTGCACGCGATCGCATTCCGGATCACCGGATCGGCCGCGGACGCCCTGGATGTCGTGCAGGAGAGCTTCGCGCTGGTCTTCCGCAAGCTCGACAGCTTCCGCGGCGGCGCCCGCTTCAGCACCTGGCTGTTCCGCATCGTGGTCAACTGCAGCATCGACCACCGCCGACGCGAAGGTGCGCGGCCCGCGGTATCGCTCGACAACGTCGACCCCGCGGGCGAGCCCGTCGACGAACGCGGCAGCCCGCGCGACCACGCCGTCGTGCGAGAGCTCGGCGATCAGGTGCAGCTGGCGATCTCGATGCTCAGCCCCAAGCTGCGGGTGATCCTGGCGCTGCGCTACCTCGAAGACATGTCCTACGACGAACTCGCCGCGACGCTCGGATTGTCGCTCGGAACCGTGAAATCACGCCTGGCGCGTGCCCACCTCGCTCTCGAAAACATTGTCAGAACGCGGTTCCCTGAGCTGAATCCAAGCGACGCGGCCCCTGATTCGCCGGCTGCGGGAGGTGCGGGGTGACCGCATCCCGCCCAGAGGCCGGCCAGCCAGAGCCCGGCCAGCCCGCGCGCCTGACCGCGGCGTGCCGCGCGATGCTGCGCGGCGCGGTGCCCGCTGCCGATCATGTCGCTGCCGATCATGTCGACGGCTGTGCGTTCTGCCGCGATTGGCTGCGACGCCGGGCACACCTGCAGGAGCTGCTCGCCGAGCCGGTACCGCCGCCGAGCGAACTGCGGGCGGCGGCGATGCTCGACGGCGTGCGCGAGCGCATCGTCGAGGCCTGTGAGGAGGGCCCGCTCGGGCGTGTGCTCGCGCGAGCGATGCCGGTGGTTGGGGCATCGCCGGTTGGGGCCGACTGGACCGGTCCCGAGCTCTCGCCCGAGCTCGCCGCGGGGTTGCGCGCGGTGCCGATCGCAGCGCCCGAGTGGCGGCAGGTGCGAAGCGCGGTATTGGCCGGCTCGGTCGGGGCCGGCGGCTCGGTGGGGGCGGCGCTCCCGCGTTCGTCGCGCTCCCGCTGGCTGGTCGCCACGGGCTTCGCGGCGGCGCTCGTGCTCAGCGTCGTCCTGCTGCGTTCCCGCACCTCGACTCCGGTGGTACCGGAGATTGACTTCGCCGACGTCGGTGATCTGTCGACGATCGGATACTCCCCGATGAGCATCCTCCGGAACGGAGGCCAGAAATGATGCGCCGAGCGCCCCTCGGCGTTCCGCGAGGTCCATTGGGGGCTGTCGCTGCCGCCATGAAGTGAATATCCTGACCCGTCGTCTCGCCCCATGCATTCCTTCCCTGATGTGAAATTCCGCACTCCCTGGCGTGGCCTCGTGGCAGCGCTTGGGCTTGCGGTCGCGCTCCCGTTCGTGCGGGCGCAAAAGGGTGTCGGGAATGTCGGCGCGGCGGCGCCAGCCGCAGTGTCGTTCGCGAGCATGGCGCAGGCGGTGCGGGTCCAGGACTACACGATCGTCGAGCTTCGTCGTTTCTTCACGACGAACGGCGTGATCGCGGTGCGCGAAGAAGTCCGCGTCGATGCGAACGGCACCGCGCATCCGGACTTCGAACTCGACTACCGCGGCGTCGAGGGGGAGCCCACCGGCTCGGTGGTGTGGCAGCAGTGGAGTCAGACCTATGCCGAACACAGCCGTCTGCTCTTCGAGCACGGCATGTTCCGGATTCGCGACCTCGCCCGGGCGCGGGCCAACTACACGCTGCACGACTACGGTCCGGCTCAACGCCTCGGTCGTGCCGTCCGCCGCTGTGTGGTGTTCCCGCAGCGGCCCGACAAGCCGATCTGGTTCGTCGAGGTCGACGTCGCGACCAAGGTGCCGCTCTACGGCGCGGAATACGACTCGCACATGCGCATGCTGTCGGAGATCGAGGCCGTGAGCTTCGTCGGCTCGGCGCAGCTCGGCGCACAGGCTGGGTCGACCACGCTGACGGTGCACCCCTCGTTCACCGCGGCGCGCACCTTCATGGGGGCGCCGGGCGGCCTCGTCGAGCCCAAGCCGACGGCGACCGACGAGTACGAGATGCACCGCGTCGAGGTCCGCACCGACCCGCTGAACAACCGGCAGACCCTGCTGCTCGGCTACACCGACGGTGTCGACCAGTTCTTCGTGGTCGAGACCCCGGGCACGTCGGACTCGTTCGGTGCGCTGCCGGTTCGCCAGAAGACCGGACCGTCGCACACGATCGCGCGCTATCGCGATCCGGCGATGAGCGTGCTGCTGTTCTGGGACGAGAGCGTGTCGTTCCAGGTGGCGGGACGCGGTTCGCTGCTGCGCCTCGACGGCTTCGCCCAGGCGATCTACGTCCAGGCGCTGCAGACCAGCTCGCGCTGATCCGCGCGGCTGCCGTCGCGTCGCCGCGACGCCGTCGCAGTGCCGCGACGCCCGGAGTCGGGATCGCTCGACGGTCCGCTGGGTGGTGCCGCGCGTTGCCCGATCGATCCGCACCATGGCATCGGCGTCCGGGCGCCGGCATCGCGGTTGGCATGTGGGGTGCTTCTCGACACTCGACCAGGAGCAACCAGCAACCCGCGATGGACACCAACAAGAACGACAATCCCGACCTCCCCCAGGCGCTGAGTTCTGCGGAATACCGCGCTCGTCTGAGCACCAAGCTGAACTGTCTCATCGCGGTCCTCGAGGTCGCGATCGGCAAGATCAGCAAGAGCATGGACGTTCCTGGCGCCAACGAGGAGCGCCTGCTGAAGATCCGCGGCAATCTCGAGAACACGCTCGCGATCTGCAATCGGGCGAATGACACGCTCGAGCGGGCGGCGGCGGGCAAGGGCCCTCAGCGCGCGGTCCGCGCCTCGGCGAAGAACGAGATGACTGCCCGCGACTACGTCGAGCTCAGCAGCATCGAGGAGTACCGCAAGTTCCGCAGCATGTCGCCGATCCAGAAGGACGACATCGCGAGCATCGACTTCGACGAGCTCGCGCGTCGCCTCGTCGACTGAGACCCCAGGGTCATTCCGTAGCCCGCCGAATCTCCCCGGCGGCCCGACCCTTGGCATCGGCGCTTCGGCGCAAGACGCGGTGAGGCGCGAACATGGCTTCACCGCGGCGGCCGTTGCAGCCGATCCAGGAACGGGAAAACGGGAATGACGACGGCACTGATCGGAATACCTGGGGCGACCGCGGCGAAGGCCGTCGTCGCGGTCGTGGCACAGGATCTCGGGAACGAGCTCGCCGACCTGTTGGACAGGTCCGGGCACGACCACGAGACGTTCCCCAGCTGGGAGGCCTATCGCGCTGCGTGCGCCGACGGCCGGGTCTGGGACCTCGTGCTCTACGACGTCGCCAGCGCCAGCGGCCTGCCCGCCGAGCTCGGTTGCCCGGCGTTCGGGATCGGCGACTCGGAGGACGTGCGCGACGGCATGCCGATCGCGACGCTCGCCCGCTCGATGGATCATCTCGCGGCGCTGTGCACCGAGCTGCGGGCGCAGTCGCGCCGCCGCGCCGAACTCGAGAGCCTCGTCGAGGGGCTGCGCAACGGCCAGGTGCTCGCCGGCAACTGCCCGAGCATGCGCCGCGTGCAGAGCGGCATCAGCCGCGCCGCCGACAGCGAGGCCACGGTGTTGATCGAGGGCGCGGCCGGGACCGGCAAGTCGCTCGCCGCGCGCATGATCCACGTCAAGAGCCGCCGCGCGAGCCAGCCGATCCACATCCTCGACTGCGCCGACGTCGATGCCGACGCGATGACAGCGAGCCTCGGCGCCGCCCGCGGCTCGACGCTGCTGCTCGAAGCCGTCGACCTGCTGCCGACGGCGGCGCAATCCGTGCTCGTCAAACACCTGAAGGAGCGCTCGGGGCCGCGCAGCCAGGGTGCCGCCCGCATCGTCGCCACGACCTCGGCGCACCTGCCCGAGGCGATCGCGCGCGGCGCCTTCCGTGAGGATCTCTACTACCGGCTCAACGCGTTCCCGCTGGTGATGCCGGCGCTGCGCGAGCGCCTCGACGACATCCGCGAGATCGCCGAGACGGTGCTGCTGCTCGCTTCGGCGCAGTCGGGTCGGCCGACCAACGGCATGACGCCGGCGGCGCTCGTGCTGCTCGAGAGCATGCAGTGGCCGGGCAACGTGACCCAGCTCGAAGCCGTCGTGCGGCGCGCCCACGCGCTCGCCGGTGGCGCCAAGATCGACCGCGAGCACGTCGCCGCGTCGAACCCGACGCCGGTGGTCGCACCGGGCACGCACGCCGCTTCGCCGCTGCAGACCGAGCGCGACCTCGATCGCGACATCGGCGAAGAGGAGATCCGGCCGTTCGAGGAAGAGGAGCAGTACCTGCTGTCGCGTGCGCTCCGCGCCACTCGCGGCAACGTGCGCCGCGCCGCGCAGCTGCTCGGCATCGGGCGCGCGACGCTCTATCGCAAGATCCAGCAGTACAAGCTGCGGCTGCAGTAGTTCGGTCGCGATTGGCTCGTGCGGCGGGGGCCTGCTGGCCGATCACGCCTGACGTGAAGCGTGCGAACCTGGGTTTCGGCATCGCCTGTGCCCTGCTGCCAGGCTGCTCCTTCGTCGGCGCCACGGCCGAGATCGGCCTGGTCCAGATGACGTTGAGCGGCGACGCCGCGCTCGCCTCGGCGCAGGGTGGTGTACCACCGTCGTCGTTCCAGGACGTCGACGGCGCGCTCGGCGTCGGCTCCGAGCTCTACTCGCCGATCCTGCGCGGTCAGCTCGACCTCGGCAGTCTGGTCGTGACCGGTTCGGCCTTCGTGCTCGACGAGTCCGGCAGCGGCACGCTGGCGGCGACGTTCGGCCCGATCGCGGCCGGCACCCCGGTGCAGACCGAGTTCGAGTTCGCCAACGCGAAGCTCAGCCTGACCTACGACATCGGGCTGGGGCCGGTGAAGCTGTCGCCGGGTCTCGCGCTCGACGTCATCGACTTCCGGCTGGCGGCGCGCGAGACGACGTTCGGCAACAGCGGACAGATCGACGAGCTGCTGCCGTTGCCGATGCTGTTCCTGCGCGCCGAGGGCGACATCGGCGTCGTCGCGGTCGTCGGCGAGGCCGGCTATCTCGACGTGCCGGAGATCGACGGTGCCGCGGTCCGCCTGCTCGATCTCGAGGGCATGGTCGAGGTCCGCGTCTTTCCGACGCTGCAACTCTTCGCCGGGTACCGCCTCATCGACATCGATGGCAAGGGCGAAACGTCGGACACGAGCTTCGCGCTCGACGCCGCGCTCGATGGCTGGGTCGTCGGCGGTGGGATACGCTTCTGACGCGGGCTGCCGGCCGAGCCGGTTCCACGCCCTCCGGCCGCTGGTATCTGGCGCCGAGGCCCCCGATCCACGATGCTCTACCCCATGCGGACCCTCGCCTCTGCACTTTGCCTCCTGGCGCTCGCAGCCTGCGCCCCGAGCGTCTACCGCGCGGACGTCGGCGCGATCTTCGTCAAGGGGCAGGGTGAGATCGCCCTGCAGAACGCCGGCGGGACGCTGGCTCTGAGCGACAACAACCGTTTCAGCGGCCAGCTGGGTCTCGACGACTTCGAGGCCTCACCGTACCTGCGGCTCGAGTGGGGGCACGAGCGTCACCGCGTCCGCGCCCACGGCTTCGGCGTGAACTCGAACGGCTCGGGCCGGCTCGCCAATGACTTCGGCGGCATCGTTGCGAACACGCCGGTGAACACGTCGATGGACTTCTTCTCGGCGGCCGCGAGCTACGCCTACGAGGTGTTCGAGAACGAGTGGTTCCAGCTCGGGCTCGGCGGCGCGCTCGGCTACGTCAAGCTCAACGTCGACGTGCGCTCGCAGGCCGGTCCGGGGCGCGACGAGGTCGACACCGACGTGCTGGTGCCGATGCCGTTCGCGGATGCCGAGTTCCGACTCGGCGACGTCTCGATCGGCGCCAACGCCGGCGTGATGTCGGCCGATCTCGGCGACGGCAACGGGCGCTACTGGGACGTCGAGGGCATCGCCCGCTGGCAGATCACGCCCGACGTGCAGGTCCTGGGCGGCTATCGCCTGCTGTCGATGGACGTGCTCGGCAACGCGTCGGGTCGCGACTTCGACGCCGACCTGCAGTTCCACGGCTGGTTCTTCGGCGGTGGCGTCACGTTCTAGCCCAGCCGGCCCCGGCTAGCGCAGCAGCGTGTGGCCGAGCAGCGTGTGGTCGTCGCCGGTCAGCAGCAGCTCGAGGAAGCGCTGCGTCCGCTCGTCGGGCTGGCCCGAGGTGACGAGGTTCAGCGTGACGCCGAACGGGTAGGTGCCGAAGTCGAACGCCGCGAGCGTCGGTGCGGTCCAGTCGATCTGCACCAGCCGCATGCCGACCGGCGGCTGGTCCTGGACGCGGACCACGGCGATCGCGCCCGGGTTGCGCAGCAGCTGATCGGCGACGTGACGATCGTCGGCGACGCGGACGGCCGACGGCGTGAAGCTGTCGCCGAGGATCAGCACGCGGGCGGCGCGTTCGGCGATCTCGCGCTGCGACGGGACCACGACCACGACCTTGCCGCGGTCGTGGCCGAGCGACCGCCAGTCCTCGAGCTGACCGGTGAGCAGGCGGCGGAGGTCGGCACTCGCGAGCGAGCGCACCGCGAAGTCCTCGGCGACCGCGATCGCGAACAGCTCGACGCCGACCCGCGTCTGGCGCACGCCGGCGCCGCGTTCGCGCGGCGACAGCTCGGTGCCGACGAGCGCAAGGTCGACGCGATGCACCATGCGGAGCTCGATCGCGTCGCGGTCCCTGCAGCTCGCGAACGACACGTCGAGGTGGTCGAGGGCCGCGGCGGCGCGGTTCTCGAAGCCGACCGCACACATGCTCTTCGCGTCGTTGCCGAGCGCGACCACGAGGTTCGGGCGGCGCGCCACCGATTCGCGGCTGCCGGCGGTCTCGCCGACCGGAGCCGCAAAGCTCGCCGGTGCTTCGACACTGACGGCGAGCACCGAAGCCGTGGCGGGTCGGGGATCGAACGCCCGAGCGCGGTCCTGCACGAGATTCGGCGGCAGCTGGTCGGGTGCCGGCGCGGCGCCGTCGAGGCTGCTCACGAGCAGCGCCAGGGCCCCGGCTGCGCCTGCGCAAGCCACGAGCCACCAAGGTGTTGCAGAGTTGTCCAACGGGTCTCCTCCGGTGCCCGCTTATCGAACGGAGGCTGCGAGACATGTCGCGCTTCGCAGCACCCGGAGCCTTGCGAGCCCGCTGCCGTGGGCCGCTTGCGGGCGAGACAATCACCGCTCCCGGCTCAAGTGGGGTTGCTGTGACCAGCGGGCCCGGCCCGCGAGTCCGCAGAGGGGGCCAAATTGTCCCAATTGACCGGACAACTTTGTACCGCTATGCCTCGCAGCTGTGTCGCCAACCCTGCCCGAACTCGACCGCTCCGCGACGGCGCCGCTGACCGCCCAGATCGCGGACCACTTCGCCGCGGCGATCGAGCAGGGGCAGCTGCGGGCCGGCGATCGGTTGCCGCCGATCCGCGAACTCGCGCGCCGCTGCGCGGTCACCCGGGCGACGGTCCAGGACGCCTACCGGCAGCTCGCCGAACGACGGCTGGTCGAGGGCACGGTCGGACGCGGCACGGTCGTGTGTGCCGGCGCGGTGCCGATGGCATCGCGTACCGCGGTCGGCAACGGGCTGCCGCTCAGCCCGTTCGCGACCGCGGCGCTGCGCCGCACGCTCGAGATGCCCGGCGCGCCGACGCTCGGCGCCGGTCAGCGCCTGGTCGCCAACTTCGCCGAGCTCGCACCCGACAGCGGCCGATTCCCGGTCGACGAGTGGCGCGCCGCGATGGACGCGGTCCTGCTGCGCTCGGGTCCGGAGCTGCTCGGCTACGGCATGGCGGCCAATGGTCTGCCCGAGCTGCGCGAGGCGTTCGCGGCCCGCGCCGCCGTCGCCGAACCGGCAGCGCCGGTGCCCGAGGTGCTCGTCACCGGCGGCGCCCAGCAGGCGCTCGACCTGGCGCTGCGGGCGTTCTGCGCCCCGGGCGACACGGTGGTCGTGACCGATCCGTCGTACCACCAGATGTTCGGTCTGCTGAAGGCGCACGGCCTCGAGGTCGCGGCGGTGCCGTTCGGTCGCGACGGTCTCGACCTCGACCGGCTGCAGCACGTGCTGGCGCGCGGCGGCGTGCGGCTGGTCTACCTGATGCCGACGTTCCACAACCCGACCGGGCGGACGCTCGACCGCGCCCAGCGCGAGCGCCTGGTCGAGGTGCTCGCCGGCACCGAGGTGCCGGTCGTCGAGGACGAGTACCAGCAGTCGCTGCGTTTCCGCGGTGAACCGCTGCCGACGCTGCGCTCGCTCGATCCGCGCGGCCTGACCGTCACGGTCGCGAGCGCGAGCAAGGAGCTGTTCCCCGCGCTCCGCATCGGCTGGGTGCTAGGCGCCTCGCGCGTGCTGCAACCGATGGCGGCGGTGAAGCGCTTCGTCGATCTCGAGACCAGTCCGCTGCTGCAGGCCGCGCTCGTCGAGTTCCTGGCCCGCGGCGCGTTCGATCGTTACCTCGGCGAGCTGCGCGCCGAGCTGGCGCGCCGCCATGCCGCGCTGGCCGGCGCGGCGCGCGAGTCGCTGCCGGCCGAATGCCACGTCGGCGAGGCCGACGGCGGCTACGTCGCCTGGCTCGAGATGCCGCGCGCCGGTCAGGCCGACCGCCTGACCGAGATGGCGAGCGAACGCGGCGTGCGCGTCGTGCCCGGCCGCGCCTTCGATCCCTTCGACCGACCGTCGTCCGGCGTGCGGCTGTCGCTGACGCGCGCCGACTGCGACGCGATCCGCGCCGGTGTCGCCGTGCTCGGCGACTGTGCCCGCGAGATCGTCGCCGATCCGGTCGCGACCCCTTTTCTGTGACCCGTTCCCGACTCAGAGACCAATGACCACCAAGGTTCCCCCGCGTGCCGTCCCCGGCTTCACCGCCGAAGAAGTCGTCAGCAAGATCGGCTTCTGCGAGCAACTCAAGGGCGGCGTCATCATGGACGTCGTCAACGACGAACAGGCGCGCATCGCCGAGGACGCCGGCGCCTGCGCGGTGATGGCGCTCGAGCGCGTGCCGGCCGACATCCGCAAGCACGGCGGTGTCGCGCGCGCCAGCGACCCGGAGATCATCGCTGCGATCCAGGCGACGGTGAACATCCCGGTGATGGCGAAGGTGCGCATCGGCCACTTCGTCGAGGCGCAGATGCTCGAAGCGATGGAGGTCGACTGTGTCGACGAGAGCGAGGTGCTGACGCCGGCCGACGAGCAGTTCCACGTCGACAAGCGCCGGTTCAAGACGCCGTTCGTCTGCGGTTGCCGTGATCTCGGCGAGGCACTGCGGCGCATCCACGAGGGTGCCGCGATGATCCGCACCAAGGGCGAGGCCGGCACCGGCAACGTCGTCGAGGCGGTGCGCCACATGCGTGCGCTCTGGACCCAGATCCGCGAGCTGCGCGGCCAGGACGAGAAGACGATCGAGAAGAAGGCCGTCGAGTACCGCGTCCCGGCCGAGCTCGTCGCCTGGGTCGCCGAGTGTCAGAAACTGCCGGTGCCGAACTTCTCCGCCGGCGGCGTCGCGACCCCCGCCGACGCCGCGCTGATGATGCAGCTCGGTGCCGAAGCCGTGTTCGTCGGCTCGGGCATCTTCAAGTCCGGCGATCCGGTGAAGCGCGCCAAGGCGATCGTGCGCGCCGTGACGCACTTCGAGGATCCGAAGGTGCTCGTCGAGGTCAGCAAGGGGCTCGGCGAACCGATGGTCGGTATCAACATCGATACGCTGGCCGCCGACGAGCGGCTCGCGAGCCGTGGCATCTGACACCTCTGCTGCCGCTGCCGACACCGTGGTCGGCGTGCTCGCGCTGCAGGGCGACTTCGCCGAGCACGCCGCGGCGATGCGGCGCGCCGGTTTCGCCACCCGGCTGATCCGCTCGCCGGCGCAGCTCGCCGGCCTCGATGCGCTGGTGCTGCCCGGCGGCGAGAGCTCGACGATGATCCGGCTGCTCACCGTCGAGGGCCTGTGGGAACCGCTCGGCGCGGTGCTGCGCTCCGGCCTGCCCGTGCTCGCGACCTGCGCGGGCGCGATCCTGCTCGCCGAGCGCGTCGAACCCGAACAGCGCAGCTACGGGCTGCTGCCGATCCACGTGGTGCGCAACGGCTACGGCCGCCAGCTGCATTCGGGCACGTTCCGGCTCGAATCCGACGTGCTGCCCGCAGGCACGACCGCGACGTTCATCCGGGCGCCGCGCATCGTCGACGCCGGTGACTGCGAGGTGCTCGCGCGCCGCGACGGCGACCCGGTGCTGGTGCGGCGCGGGCCGATCCTGGCGGCCGGTTTCCACCCGGAGCTGCAGCCGGATCACCCGGTGACGCGCCTGTTCACGGCAGCACTCGGCGGCGCTGGAGGCGTGCAACGGCACGCGCCGGCGCTACCTTGATGCCGCTCATGAGCACCCCCCTCCGGATCGTCTCGTACGGCCTCGGCCCGATCGGCCTCGCAGCCGCCCGCCTGGCGGCTTCCAAGACCTCGCTGCAGGTCGTCGGCGCGATCGACGTCGATCCGGACAAGGTCGGCCACGATCTCGGCGAGCTGCTCGAGACCGTGTCGATGGGGGTGGTCGTCGAGGCCGACGCCGAGGCCGCGCTGCAGCGCCTGAAGCCCGACGCGGTGATCCACTGCACATCGAGCTTCATCCCGGCGATCGTCGAGCAGCTCGAGATCGCGGCCCGCTGCGGCGTCGACGTGGTGTCGTCGTCCGAGGAGCTGTTGGTGCCCGACCTGCAGCACGCCGAGCTCGCCGCCAGGATCGATGCCGCCGCCAAGGCCGGCGGCGCGACCGTGCTCGGAACCGGCGTGAACCCGGGTTTCGCGATGGACCTGATGGCGGTCATCGCGTCCGCCGTCACGTTCGACGTCCGCTCGTGCAAGTGCACGCGGGTGGTCGACGCCTCGACCCGGCGCCTGCCGCTGCAGCAGAAGGTCGGTGCCGGGCTGTCGGAGAGCGAGTTCAAGAAGCAGCTCGCGACCGGCCGGTTCGGGCACATCGGAATGCGCGAATCGGTCGCGCTGGTCGCGCGCGGCCTCGGTCTGAAGGTCGAGACCATCGAACAGACCGTCGAGCCCGTGATCGCCGCCGAGGACCACAAGACGCCGTTCCTGACCGTGAAGGAGGGCCAGGTCGCCGGCATCCGGAACCACGGTTTCGGGCGCTCGGGGCAGCAGACGCTGATCCACCTCGACCTCGCGATGTACGTCGGCGCGCCGGAGCCGCGCGACGAGATCGTGCTCGACAGCACGCCGCCGGTGCACCTCGCGTTCCCGGGCGGGATCGCCGGCGACGAGGCGACCGCCGCGATGCTGGTGAACAACATCCCCGGAGTCGTCGCGGCACCGCCCGGGCTGGTCTCCCCGCTCGAGGTCGCGCCGCCGCGACTGGTGCGCTGAGCGCCCGAGATATCGAGATATCGGGCCCGTCGGCTGATTCGGAACGGCCGATCGAGCCGATAGCGGCGTAGGACCCTATACTGCTACGCCATGACGGACCAGCTCCTAAGACGCCCGTCTACCCTCGTCGTGCTGTGCGCGACAGTGGTCATCACATCGTTCGTCGCCAAAGGTGACCTGCGGATCGAGACCGATGCGTCGAAGCGCGCCGCGCGCGCGACGAGCAGCGCCGTCGAACCGCGGGCGGAGATCGTGCGCGCCAGCGCCCCGGCGCCGCGCCGGGCCGTCGAGCTGGCCCGACTCAGCGGCCGCGTGCTCGACGCGCTCGGCTACCCCGTGCCGCACGCCGAGGTCGAGGCGATGGCTGGAGCGAGCGTTACGGCCGGACCGGACGGCCGGTTCGCGCTCGAGCTCGCCACGGGCAGCTACGCCGACCTGTTCGTCCGCGGTCGCGGCTACCGTGCGCGCTGGCTGCGGGCGCCGCTGACGTCACCGGATCCGCTGTTCGTGCAGCTCGAGCCCGAGGCCCCGTGGGACCTCGAACCCGAGGCGACGGTGCCGCCCGCGCTGACCGGCGAGGGCACCGTGCGCGACGAGGCCGGCGCGCCGCTGGCGGGCGCCTACGTCACCGCTGCCGGCTCGGGCATCTGGAGCCTGACCGACGAGATCGGCCGCTACACGCTGCCGCTCTACGGCTCGCAGGCCCGGCTGCTGGTGCAGGACGCGCGCTCCGATTTCGGCTTCGTCGGTCGTTCGGGGCCGCTCGAGCTCGGCCGCGACCACGGTGTCGTGCCGTTGCCCGAGCTCGTCGCCGAGACCGGCGCGATGGTCCAGGGCCGACTGCACGATGCCGACGGCCAGCCGGTCGAAGGCGCCCCGATCCTGCTTCGGGGCGAAGGCGTCGCGCGGGTGTGCGAATCGGGCATGAGCGGGCGGTTCTGCCTCAAGGGTCTGCTGCTCGGCCGCTACGAGATCCGACCGCTGCCGTGGAGCGGCGCCTTCGGCGAGCCCCGTGCGATCGTGCTCGAGGGCGCCGTCACGGAATGCGAGCTGCAGCTCGAGAAGCCGCAGCAGCAGAAGGTGTTGGTCTGCCACGAGGACGGCGTGCCGGTCGGCAACGCCTACGTCGCCGTGATCGTCGAGGGCAACCGCAGCAACGTCGCGCGCGCGGATGAACAGGGCTTCGCCGAGGTGCCGTTCGGGCCCGGCGCGGTCGAGTTCGAGGTCCGCGGCGAGGACGGCGCGAGCGCGATGTCGGTGCGCGGTCTCGACCGCGATCAGGGCCGCCTCGTCGTCGCGGCGCCCTGAGCGCGGTCGACTACCCGTCACTGCCTGTCAGCGGGTGCGAACCTCGATCGGCCGCGAGAAGCCGATCGCCGGGCCGCTGTCCCAGCGGTTGACACCGAGCATCTGGTAGCGCAGGTCGACACCCGGGATCACGACCGGCACCTTCATGGTGTAGCGGTCGGTGGCCGCGAAGCAGGCGAGACCGGGCTCGTTGGAGCTGCCGAAGACGCCGATGTGGAACGTCGCGGCGGGCGTCCAGGCCGCCAGCGCACCCTCGATGCCGGGGAGCCTGACGCAGCCCGGGACCGCGATGCCGACGAACAGCACGTACGGCGTGTTCGGGGTGCCCGCGACGTCGAAGTGCATGTCCTCGTTGCTCGAGACGAGCGTGTAGTTCGGGGCGCAATCGAACGGCTGGCACAGACCTCCGCAGGGGCCGATGGCCGTCGTGATGCACATCGAGACCTGGCTCGGCATCTGGGCCACCGCGACCTGCTGCACTCCGGCGACCGCGATCGCGGCGACGAAGACGTGATTCAGGTTCATGGTTTGCCTCCTAGGCGTTCCCCGAGGAATCGGAGAACACCACGTATTCGCCGCAAGCGGCGCTTTCTGGGCCTTCGCCCCACTAGGCGGTCGCACGTTGCGCACTTCGATCCGCTGACCGGGCGATGCCGTTGGCCGATGCTCTCCGACATGTCCGACGGCTACGGTTCCGACCGGGCCTGGATCGCGGCGGTGGCGGGCGGCGACGACGTCGCGTCCGATCGCTTCTGCCGCGCGTACCTGCCGTTCGTCCGGCGGCGCCTGCGTTCGCGTTGGCGCGGTTCGCCGCTGCGCGCGCTCGTACCCGATGCGGTCCAGGAGGTGTTCGTGGAGTGTCTGCGCGCGGGCGGTGCCCTGGCGCACTTCGACGGCGACAAGGCCCCGAGCCTCGATGCATTCGTGCAGGGTGTCGCGAGCAACGTCGCGGCGCGCGTCGAACGGCGCGAGGCGCGTTTCGGCACGCGCTGCTGCCGCTGCGGCGACCGGATCCTGGCGTTCGCGATGCCCGGCGACGCGGAGCCGGCCGAACGACTCGCCGCCGAGGATGCGGCGGTCGCGGTGCGCGCGGCGGTCGCGAGTCTCGACGCCGATCCTGCCGGCCCGGGCCACAGCCTCGGCGAGCTCGTCCGGTTGCACTTCCGCGACGGTCAGCCGGTGCGCGAGATCGCGGCGGCATGGCGCCAACCCGCCGATCGGGTGCACGAGCTGCGGCGCGGCGCCTGTGCCCGGCTGCGACGGCGCCTGCGCGCGCTGGCAGGCGCTACTGGATTACCGCGATCGCGGCATTGCTGAGCACGTAGCCGCTCGGCGACGCGCTCGCCAGCACCGCCGATTGCGCGAACAGGCGCAGACCCGGGAAGCCGGCCGGGAACGCCGCCGGCACCGACGCGCCACCGGTCGCTCCGAGCACCACGATGCTGTGCGAGACCAACGTCGGTCCGAGCGTCAGGTAGAACGGGCAGGTGGGGAACAGCAGCAGCCCGTCGGCGTCGAACTCGAGCGAGATCAGGTTGGCCGCGAGCTGGCCGGGCGGGCCGTTGCTCTGCACGAAGGCGCCGACGCCACCGCCGATCGCCGGAGCGGTGATGCGGTAGCTCAGTGACGTGATCCCGGTCGGACAGGTCGCGCCGTACTGCCCGGTCTGGCTCGGCAGCAGGTAGCTCACGGTCAGCGACGGCGGCGTTCCGGTCGTGGTCTCGCGCGAGTCGATCTTGCGCGTCATGCCGCTGCCGCCCTCGTTGGTCCGCAGCAGCCAGCCGAAGTTCGTCGCCGGGTTGTCGAGCCATCGCTGCACGTCGGCGATCGCGGCCGCGGTGGTTGCCGAGGCCGTCGGCCCGAGCGGCTGGGTCGAGAACCGCAGGCTCGCGCTCGCGACGTAGTCGCCGCCCGGATTGGTCCAGAGCGCGCCCGGCAGCACGCTGTGGATCCAGGTCGCGTCGCCGGTGGTCGCCGCCCCGCCCGAGCCGCCGCCGCCGGGCGCGATCGACGTGCCCTCGCCCCATGCCCGCGTGACACGGTGGCCGGTGACGACGATGTTGCCGGGGAACGAGCTCTGGATCGTGGTGACGCCGAGCCGGGCCGAGACGATGAACGCGCCGGCCGGGATCGCGGCCGCGATGTCGAACCGCAGCAGCGCGCGCCGCCTCGCGTTGCTGGTCTGTCCGGTCACGCCAACGAACAGCGCCTCACCGGCACCGTTGCTGAGCGCGCCGGTCGGGCTCTCGTAGAGCGTGTTGTCCTGCACGCACGGCAGCGTCACCGTGGTCTGCGCCGGGGCGACCGCGACGACGAAGAGAACGGCGGCGGCACCGGCCGCCGACACGCAGAGGAAGGGATGCATGGCGGAAAGCGGAGAGGAGAGCCGGCGAGAGTCGCCGCAGGATACCGCATCGCCGCGCCGGGGTCGCGGCCCGGCATAACCTTCACTTCTTGGAGCCGCGACCCATCGCCAGGCACTCGCCGTTGCCCATCTTGGCGAGCTGCTCGAGCAGGCGCATGTTCGCTTCACCGAGGCCGATGCAGTGCAGCTGAATGCGCCGGAACGCGTTCATGCGCTTGACGTCCTCGACCAGCCATTCGTCCCGACCGTAGGGGCCGACGTAGTTCAGGTGGGTCGTCGAGCGCGCTTCGCCGGCGTACTCGGTCGACTTGACGCCCTTGTTGCCGTCGTAGGTGATGTCGCGCAGGGTGAAGGTGTCCCACGACGGCGCGCCGTCGGAGAGCAGGAAGATCGTGTCGCAGCCCTCGGTCAGCACCTTGTCATCGACGTAGGGCGTGTCCTCGATGTCGACCGGGCCCTTCTTGCTGAGGCTGAAGGCGAGCTGCAGGCCGGCGTGCAGGTTGGTCGAGCCCTTGAGCTTGCCGTCGGGCGCGGTCTCTCTGTCCGCGTCGGTCAACTTGTCCGCCGGTGTCATGTCCAGCGAGTCGAGCTCGGCGATCACCTTGTCGACGTTGCCCTTGGTGGCCCGGATCATGCCCTTGCACGATTCGAGGGTCTCGGCCTTCGTGCCGAACCAGACGACGCTGAAGTACTTGTCGTCCGTCAGCCGCAGCAGCGAGATGCGCATCTGCTCGCGCGCGAGGTCCCAGCGCGTGTTGATCAGGTGCCAGGGCAGGTCGGCCTCGGTCGGCAGGAAGCCCTTCTTGCGCTTCGGGCGCGGGCCGGTCGTCGGTGCGGTGCTCGGCTTCGCGTCCGGCAGGATCGGTTTGCACATCGAATCCGACATGTCGAGGATGTAGCAGAAGCGCTCACCCTGGGTCTGGATGCCGCAGAAGCTCGGCGACGCGCTGGTCTCGTTGGCCTTGGGCCGCTTGACGTCGCCGCGCTGCAGCAGCTCGAGCCACGGCTCGGGATCGATGAACAGCGCCGGCCCGTTGAGGATCCACTGCAGGTGGCGCGCCATCTGGATCTTCGACGCGTGCACCAGCCCGACCTTGGCGTCGAGCAGGCTGATGTAGGCCTCGAGCGCCTCGCGGTAGTCCGGGTCGTTGACCAGGCGTTTGTTCTCGTAGAACGCGCCCGACATCGCGCCGAGCAGCGCCGCGCGCTCGCCGGCCTTGCGCGGGAACTCGACGCAATTGCGCAGCACGACGTCCTTGTAGCGGCCCTTGCGCGAGTCGCCGAGCGCGAGGATCGCCGCCGCCCGCATCAGCGCGTCCTTCGACTCGGTGGCGATCTTGATGATCTCGGTGTCGTCGACGCGGTCGCAGTGGATCCGCATCAGCTGCGTCTGCATCCACATGTCGACCGGCTTGGTCTCCGACCGGCGCAGCGCGTCGAGCTGCGGCACGAACTCGTCGCGATCGAAGTTGCGCGCCAGGATGTGCGCCAGCGTGTACTTCGAGTACTCGGGGTAATTCTCCGGCTTCTTGTAGTCGTCGATCAGCAGCGCCAGCGCGCGCTCGTCGCGGCTCTTCGCGAGGCGTTCGCGACCCTCGGTGTGGAACCGGAACGGCAGTCGCTTCTGGCACTCCTGGTAGCGCGCCAGCGCGGCTTCGAACGAGTCGTCCGTCTCGGCCTGTCGTTGCTGGGCGGCGGCGGGTGCGGCCGTCCAGAACATGCAGAAGCCGAGAGCGAGACCGATGCAGTGGGAGATGTTCATCGCTCGGGGCGGCGCCGGGGCATCAGCGCAGCTTGCTACCGTAACGTAGGATCGGTCGTTCGACGACCCAATACGAAGTGGTAGCCGCGGCGAGCGTGAGAGTTACCGCGATCAGTACGCGTGAGCCCGATGGCGCCGGCCGCAGCAACGCGTGGAAGATCGGCAGGTGGTAGAGGTAGAGGCCGTAGCTGATGCGTCCGATCGCCCGCAGCGGCCGCGCGGTCAGCAGGCGGAACGGCGACCAGCGCCGGTGGCCCAGTGTCAGGCAGCAAAGCAGCGCGCTGGTCGCGAGGCAGCACGCCGACACCAGCCAGAGCGCCGGACCGGCCTGCGGTGGCACCGGTGGCGGCGCCATCAGCCAGTGCGGCAGCAGCGCGTAGAGCACGACGTTGTTGCACGCCACGGCCGGCACGAGCAGCAGTGCCGCGAGCGCGGTGAAGCGACGCGGCAGCGCGTGGATGCGCGGTTCGACGTAGGCCAGCAGACAGCCGACGCCGAGGCTGAAGAAGCGGATCGGCGAGGCGTGCTGCACGGTGCGGCTCGCGGTCGCGAGATCGCCGTACCAGCCGACCAGCAGCGCGGCGATCAGCGCGCCTGGCAACACGACGAACGCGAGCAGACGCGGTGGTCGCGACGGTGGCGAGAACGCGACCACGAGCGGCCAGAGCAGATAGAAGTGCTCCTCGATGCACAGCGACCAGGTGTGCTGCAGCGGGAAGTCGCGCGCCGGGTCCGCGATCGTGATCACGTTCGACAGGTAGACCGCGCACCAGCCGATCTCCGGCCGCGGATCGACGACCAGCATGATCGCCAGCAGCAGGTAGTAGATCGGGAAGATTCGCAGCACGCGCCGCATCAGGAAGAAGCGCACCGGCCGCTGATTGCGCTGCTCGCTGATCAGGATGCGGGTGATCAGGAAACCGCTGAGCACGAAGAAGATCTCGACCCCGAGGCCACCGGGTTCGAGGAAGACGCGCGCGATCTCGAGCCACTCGGGATAGCCCGGCGTGCGGTTCGGCACGTGGCTCCACAGCACCAGCAGCACCGCGATCGCACGCAGGCCGTCGAGCACGGGCAGGTGGCGCGGCAGCATCTCAGCGATCGGCGAGGCGGGTCACGGGCGCGCGATTATGCCGCCGAGCGCGGTGGCGGCCTAACGCGGGCGGCGGTTGCCATCCGGGTCGATCCACGTGCCGCCCGTCATCACGCGGCCGATCGACGACGGACGCGTCGGCTCGGCCCCGGGTGGCGCAGCAATCATGGTGATGTCGAGCCGGGCCGGCAGGCCGCCGAGCACCGTGATCTCGCCGCTCGCGCCTTCGAACCCGTTGGCGTCGGCGCGCCAATCGAACTCACCGCGCGGCGCGGTGGCTGCGAAGCGACCGCTGGCGTCGCTGTAGGCGGTCTTCGAGAATGGACCCGCCACCGAACGCAGCGTGATCGTCGCGTTCGGGATCGCGAGTCCGCCGGGTGTCGAGATGCAGCCGTCGACGGCGCCTGCTCCCGCCGCCATGACGATCTCTGCCGGTCGCCGTTCGAAGTAGCCGCGTGCGTTCAATCGGCGGATCGTGCAGTAGCCGGGGCACCGTGCGTCGAGCTCGATGCACCCGAGATCGAGGACGGTGAACGAGCCGTCGGGCCCGCTCTCGGCGACGACGTTGCCGCCATAGAGGATCTCGGCGCCGGCGACTGCCAGACCCTGCTCGTCGACGACGCGGGCACGAACGCGGTAGCCGCGTTCGATCGTGTAGTCGACCAGCGTCGTGTGCCCGGCCCGCACCTCGATCGGGCGTGGGCGATCGGAACGGTCGTTGGTCAACCGGTAGTCACCGGCCGGAACTGCCGTGAACTCGGCTACACCGTCGCGGCCGGCGCAAACGTGCAGCACGCGGTCCGCGTCGACCGCACCGAGCAGGTAGTTCACACCGGCACCCGCGATCGCACCGTCGCGGTGCACGCCCCGGATCTCGAGCCCGCCGGTGCCGTTGGCGAGACCTTCGGGGTCTACCTCGGCCCCGGCGTCGGTGGGCGCGACCGCGTCGCGCTGCAACGCTGCCGCCATCGGATCCGGGGCTGCAGCCGGCGCCGGCATTGCCGCTCCCGGTTCCTGCGGGTGGGGTGGTCCGATGTCGTCACCGCGGAACGCGTAGGCGGCGACCGCGACGGCGATCGCCGCGAGCACGACGGCGATTCGCAGGTGTGGACTCATCGCGCTGCATCGTAACCGTGGTGGTTCGTACGCGGTACGAACCACCACGGCGGATCAGCGGTGCACGAACTCGGCCTTGGAGCGCGGCCCGTTCTTCAGGAAGTTCTGCACGCCGATGCGCATGTCGGCGGTGCCGCAGACCTCGCCGAAACACTTCGCCTCGAACGGGATCGCCTCGGCCAGCGGCAGCTTGGCGCCGCCGAGGATCGCCTTCACGAGGATCTCGTCGACCTTGCGGCTGCGGTGACCGATGTCGACGTCGGGCAGCTTCGCGGGCACGTCGGCCATCGGACCGGTCGCCATGCGCGAACGCGGCGCCTTGCCCGCCGCCATCTCGCGACACAGCGCGACCGCGCGGCCGACGAGGTCGTCCTCGACGAGCTCGCGCACCAGCCCGTACTCGAGCGCGGTCTCGGAGCCGATCGGCTTCGTCGTGCGCATCATCGCGGCGGCGCGCTCGATGCCGACGAGCCGCGGCAGTCGCTGCGAACCGCCGGCGCCGGGGATGATCCCGAGGTTGGCCTCGGGCTGGCCGGCCAGCACCTTGAGGCCGGCGAGTGCGATCCGCGCCTCGCAGGCCATCGCGGTCTCGATGCCGCCACCGAACGCAAGGCCGTTGAGTGCCGCGACCGTCGGCTTCTCGACCCGCTGCACCGCGTCGACGCAGACCTGCGAACCGCGCGACGTCCGCTCGCCCTGCTCGGGGTTCTCGATCTTGGCGAGGAAGTTGACGTCGGCGCCGCTGACGAACGCCTTCTTGCCGAAGCCGGTCAGCACGATGCCCTGCACCGCGGGGTCGGCATCGCACTCCTCGAACCGGCGCCGGATCTCCTCGAACACGCCCTGGTCGAGCGCGTTGAGCACCTTCGGGCGACGGATCGTCAGCACCGCGATGCCGTCGCGATCCTCGCGCAGCACCACCGGGATGTCGAACGGCGCGCCGCTGGCGCCGCGCTCGGCGATGCACTTCGGTACCGGGAAGCCCGGGTTGGCCGCGGCGTAGGCCTCTACCAGCGCGAGCGCCTTCGTGGTGCCGAGCTCGTTCATGAACGAGAACGCCGGCTTCATGTCGAGCGCGATCTCGAGGCCCATGTTGAGGTCGGCGATCGACACCAGGCCGGCGTCGACGATCTCGCCGCAAAGGCCGAAGTAGGCGCCGAGCAGGTTGTCGCGGATCTTCGCCGCGAGCTCGTCGGGCACGTCGACCTGCTCGCCGCGCGCCGGCACGTCCCAGGGATCGCCGCTCGCGACCTTGTCCTTCAGCGACTGCGGCGTGCGGAACCACGAGTGGATCTTCGTGGTGTAGTTGTCGAGCCCGACCGCCGTGATCGGATTGCCGCCGGTCAGGTTCATCGCCGTGAACGAGCCGACGCCCATACGGAACGTGCGCTTGCAGACGACATCGATCTGCTTCGTCGTGCCGACGCCGGCCTCCGCGAGCAGCGCGCAAGCGAAGAACAGGCCTTCGAACACCGGGTCGAGTGCGTAGCCGTAGCGCGACTTCACCGGGATCGGGACCTTGCCGATCGCCTCGTAGAACGACAGCAGCCACTGCGTCGTCGCCGGCGCGGTGTCGGCGCCCGGCACGACCTCGACCAGCAGGTTGCGCTCGGCGGGGAAGAAGTAGTGCACGACGCCGGTGCGGCTCTTGTCCGCGGCATTGGCGAAGATGACCTCGGGTTCGAGGTGCGAGCTGTTGCTGACCAGGATCGCGGACTTCGCGGCGAGCCCTTCGACCTGGCCGAAGATCCTGCCCTTGAGGTCCTTGTTCTCGGTCGCGGCCTCGACCACGAGGTCGGCGCCGCGGATCGCGTCGTAGTCGCTGGTGAACGTGACCCCTTCGACCATGCGCCGTTGCTGGTCGGCCGTGAACGCGCCGGTCTCGACGCCCTTCTGGATCTTCTTCTCGAGTTTGCCTCGGCCCTTCGCGAGCGCGTCGTCGCTGACGTCGACGACGACGGTCTGCACGCCGTGCGGGCTCAGGACCTTCGTGAAGTAGAGGGCGATGTCGGGGCCGATCTGACCGGAGCCGATGACAGCGACCTTCGCGATAGTGCGGCCTTGATGGGTGAAGCTCATGGCGTGTTCGAATTCGGGGCGAACAGGCTACCCACTCCGCGGTCGGAGCCGCAATACGAAGGCCGCTCGAAGTATGATGCCGCGCATGTTGCGATCCGAAACCGCGCGAACGATCGCGATCTGCATCGGTCTCGCGACCGCTGCACTGGCCCAGGACGAGGGTGCGGCGCGTTGGTTCGTGCGCGCCGCGGCCCCCGGCGTCCGCATCGCGGGCGCCGCGACGATCCGGGTCGAGCGCGCACCCGACGTGCCGGTCGAGACCGCGCCGGGGGCCTACGAGGTGCACTTCCCGCGCGATGCCGGCGGCAAGCCGGACTCGCTGTCGCTCACCGTGCCGGCGCATGCGACGGTCGCGGTGGCGGTCGAACCGGCGGCCGCTGCCGAGTCGGGCACGCTCGCCTCGATCGGGTATCGCGACTACGTCGTGTCCACGACGTTCTCGTGCCAGGATTCGGCGGTCGCGACCGGCCTGCTCGCCCGCCGCAGCGACGACGGCAACTGGTACCGCTTCGTCTGGGACCGGCACGACGGGCGTGCCCGGCTCGAGCGTGCGCTCGGCGGTGCGGTGTTCGTGATCGCGGAGGCATCGGCGCCGCACGGCGACGATGCCGAACACGAGCTCGCGCTGCAGGTCGAGGGCTTCCGTCTGCGCGCGTTCCTCGACGATGCGCTCGTGGTGCAGGCGCTCGACGGCGCCCACGTCGAGGGCGAGTGCGCGGCGTGGTCGGGCGGCGATGCCGAGGTGCGCTGGGGCCGGCTGCAGATCGGCCGACCGGCAGCGCCGCGCGCGAGTTCGGCGATCGCGCAGACGAGCAGCGAGGCCGAGTTCGTGGCGGCCACCTGTGCGGCCGCGGGGTTCCACTACGTCGTCGAACTCGCGCTCGATCGCCCGTTCGCGCTCGTGCCACTCACTGCCGCCGGCATCGAGCCGTGGCTGCTGCACCGGCCGGTGACGCCCGTCGTGGTGCGGGCCGATCTCCGCGGCACGCTCGGGCCCGGCACGTTCGGCACGCTCGGCAAGGACGGGCACGTTCGCGGTCGATTGCTGTGGCCGGCAGTGCCCGCGATCGTCGGGCAATGCGCCACTGTTCGCGCCCTCGTCATCACGCCGGACGGCGAACGTCTCGTCAGCAGGACACCTTCGGTGCCTTTGGCCTTCTGAGTGCAAATCCGGCGCCACGACGCCGGCAAAGGGGTGGTTACCCTCTCGCCGCGCAGCGACTAGATTGCCTTCGCTATGATTCTCCGCGCCTCTCTGGGGATTCTCGCCGCCGTCGCCACGGCCGGTCTCCTGTTCGCGCACGGCGGCCAATACACGCCGTCGACCCCGATCCTGCCGCCGAGCCTGCCGCCGAGCGGTGGCTCGCCGCCGGGTGGACCGTCGGCGCCGAAGCCCGTCGCGACCCCGCTCACCGCGTATCGCGGTTTCTCGGAAGCGCTCGACTGGCGCTTCTGGTGGGAGTTCAACAAGCGGCCGTTCCTGCTGCGGCGACAGGTCGAGGAGGAGCTGCCGATCACCGGTTCCGACGACTTCTATCTCGGCGTGCGCCGACCGGAGGAACGCGTCGACACGCTCGCACCGACCGAAGCCGACCTCATCGAGCGCATCGTGCCCGCATTGGCGGCGACGCTCGGCAAGGAGCACAACCGCGACATCGTCACCTCGTGTCTGATCGCGCTCGGCAAGATCGGGCGCGATGGACCCGGCGTCGAGCTCGAGCAGGTGCTGCAGGTGCACGTGCCGCGCGACGACCAGGAGGTCCGAGAGACCGCGGTGCTCGCACTAGGCATCGCCGGTCGCGAGAAGGCGTACCCGATCCTCGCTGCGCTGCTGCGCGACGACGCCGAGGGACGCAAGCTCGTCGAACGCGGTGAGGTCCGCGACCGCACCCGCGCGTTCGCGGCCTACGGTCTCGGGTTGCTCGCGGCGCGCTCCGCCGAGACGGCAATGAAGCGCAAGGTCTACGACGAGCTGTGGGCGCCGCTCGCCGACCCCAAGAACGACGACCGCGACCTCAGTGTCGCGCTGATCTCGGCGCTCGGCATCCTGCGGCTCGATGATCGCGGTGCCGACAAGATGCTCGCGTGGCAGGCAATCGACGCGCTGATGGACTACTTCGCGGCCGACCGCGGCCGCGGCTTCGAGGCGGTGCAGGCGCACGTGCCGATCGCGGTCGCGCGTCTGCTCGGCCGCGGCACGAGCGACCTGCACCAGAAGTGCAAGGCAGCGTTCGCCGACGAGCTCGACGCCAAGGATCCGCGCAGCCACCCGGTGCTGCGGTCGTGCGCCATCGCGCTCGGCCAGCTCGGCCTGCCGGCGGAGGAGTTCGCCGACGACGCGCGGATCGCGCGCGCGCTGCAGCGCACCTACGAGAAGGGCCGCGATCAGGGCGCGCGTTTCCTGTCACTGATGTCGCTCGGCCGGATCGGCGGCGCCGCCAGTCGCGAGGCCCTGGTCCAGGCCTACGTCCGCGGCAACAAGAACATGGAGCGCCCGTGGGCGGCGCTCGCGCTCGGCGTGGTGTCGTTCAAGGCGGGCTGCGACGGCCACCCCGACGAGACCGTCGCGCGCATGTTGCTCGAGGACCTGCCGCGTGCGAGCGACGACTCGTTGCGCGGCGCGCTCGCGATCGGGATCGGCCTCACCGGCTACACCACCGCGGTGCCGTCGGTCCTGCGCCAGCTCCGCGACAACGAGAGCGACGAGATCCCGGCCGGTCATCTCTGCATCGCGCTCGCGCTGCTCGGCGATCGCTCGGCGAGCTCGAACCTGACGCAGATCCTGCAGCGCAGCCTGCGGCGGCCGTTCCTGTTGCAGAAGTGCGCAGTCGCGCTCGGTCAGCTCGGCGATCGCGCGGCCTCGACCGCGCTGATCGAGATGATGCAGCAGAACGACAGCGTCGCGGTGCTGTCGGCGCTCGCGATCGCGCTGGGCCGCATCGGCGACCGGCGCTCGATCGAGCCGCTGCTCACGATGCTCACCGACAAGGATCTCACCAAGATCGCGCGCGGTTTCGTCGCCGCGGCGCTCGGCGGCATCGGCGACAAGGAAGAGCTGCCGTTCAACACGCCGCTGACCGTCGACTGCAACTACATGTCGGCCGTGGACACGTTGACCAACGGCATCACCGGCGTGCTCGATATCCTCTGAGCGCGCCCGCCGGCGGTCACTCGACCCAGACGTCGAGCGCGTCGCTCGCGGCGTAGAGACCGTTGGCGGCGGTCGGCGCCAGCATCACGGCCTGGGCGCGGATCATCATGCCGGTGAACCACGACGGGATCGTGATGCTGCTCGGCGTCGGCGTCGAGGTCGCGCCGACGAGCAGCACCTGGGCGTCGACGCGGTCGAGCCAGACCCCGCTGATCAGCGGCGTGGGCGGCGCCGAGGCATTGTGGACCTGGAACACCAGGCCGCCGAGGTTCGCCGCGAACGTGTTGTTCGGCGAGGTCACCTCGAACGTGACGGTGTCGCCGCTCGCGAGCCGCTTGCCGCAGGTCGTGTCGGCCGGTCCGGCGTTGACGCGCGACTTCAGCTCGATGTCCTCGCCGGTGCCGGGCAGGTCGCACCAGCGCGCCAGCGCCATGCGCTCGGGCGGCGATTGGCCGGTGTTGCGCCAGGCGTCGAAGACGTCGACGCCGGCGTTGGCGAGGTAGGTGTTGGTGCCCGGATTCGCCAGTCGGAGGAACTGCACGTACTCCCAGCTCGCGGTCTGGTAGAGCAGCTCGATCTCGGCGCGGGTCGCGCCGGCCGGCGGCGCGAGCTGGACGTCGTCGAAGTAGTCGTAGGTGCCGTTCGGTCCCGGGTTGCCGAACTGGCTGGCCGGCACCGGCAGTGCGTTGCGGCGCTGCGCCTCGGCGCGGGCGAAGCCGTAGGGCGGGATGCGATTGTCCGCCATCAACCGGTTGTTGAGGATGAAGTGGAACGTCTCGTACACCGTGCCGACCGGATCGGCGGCGAGCTGGATCAGGGTCTTCTGCACCGCGCCGGTTACCCGGTCGAACGCGAGCGGCGTGGTCGGCGCGACGCCGAGCGTCAGCAGCTTCTGCGCCCAGTCCTGCGAGATGCCGAGCTTGGCCTCGTAGACGTGCGCGTTCGGATCGGTGATCGAGTGCACCGTGTAGTTCTGGCCGTTGACGTTGGCCTGGAAGCTGCCGTAGGAGCCGTCCTCGCGCAGCAGCTGGCCCTGCTCGTTCTGCCAGCGGACGCGCAGCCACATCCGGCGGCCCTCGGGATAGCCGCTGATCAGCTTGTGACCGGTGAGGTTGGTGACCCGCACCGATGTGCCGGCGATGTCGAGCGCCGCCGCGCGCTGCAGGCTGGCGCGCGCCCGCGCCGTCGCGCGGTCGATCGCGGTCACTTGCGCTGCCGGGATGCCGCCGCCGAACAGCAGCCGGTTCTGACCGTCGAGCCACTTCATCGCCTCTGGCACCCAGGTGTTGCCGCCGGTGAGATCGTGGCGCGGCAGGTCGTAGCGCACCGGGCCGGCGCCGAACGCCGCGCCGGCGCCGACCACCGGCTCCATGTGGCACGACTGGCAGCTGAACAAACGCGTGGTGCCGTCGGCGTAGTCGCCGTTCTGACCGGCGAGCAGCGCCTGCTGGTAGGCGCGCGCGATCGCGCCGCGCTTCAGCGCCGCCGGCAGCGAGGCGTAGTTGCGTACCGGCAGCGTCGCGAAGGCGCTGGCCTCGTGCTCGCTGAACGTGCGCTCGACGATGCCGTACTGGAACGGGAAGTTGTTGAATGCGGCCTTGCCGGTGATCGGGGTGTTGTAGACGCCGCTGTAGGTGCCGGCGGCGAGCGGGGTCTGCGCGCCGTTGCCGGCCGCGAGATCGCCGACCAGGGGGTTGCTGACGTCGTGGCACGTGCCGCAGAGCTTCGACGAGCGGACGTAGTTCGAGCCGATGAAGCCGTGCGGCGCGGTCGTCGATGCGTACGGACCGTGCCGGATCTGGTCTCCCGCGAGCACGACCATGCCGCTGCCGTAGTAGCCCTCGGGCGGCGACGCGCCGTTGTGGGCCTCGAACGGCGCGGGCTGGATGCCGGCATGCTCCTGCGTGTTCTGGTCGACCATGTTGTGGCAGATCGCGCACTCGACGCCGTCGGCGTCGCTCGCCGAGCTCAGCAGCGAGCCGTCGGTCGACGAGGCCCGACCCTCGTGCCAGGCGCGCTGGGCGTGGCATCGCAGGCAGAAGTCGCCGGCGCCGGCGAAGTCGCCTTCGGCGATCGCGAGCGCGGCGTAGAACACCGGATCGCGCGAGGCGTGGGCCATCATGCTGCCGCCCCAGTTGTCGCCGGGTTCGACCGCCGGGTCGTAGTTGCCGTGACAGCCGAGACAGCTCGGCGCCGGGCCCTGCAACGTCGCCATCAGAGTCTGCGTGCCCGGCATCTGGATGTCGGTCGGCGGGGCGAAGAACGGGGCGTTGACGGCCGCGACCACGGCGGCCGCGGCGGTCCAGATCGTCAGGTGGAGGTTCGGTAGGCGCATTGGAATCGGCCGAGCAGGGTACCGAAGGATAGCCCCATGGGAAGGGCGGCAGCGCTTCGCACCACGGTCGGTTCGGCGCACCGGACCGCAAGCCCGATGCCACGGGGGCAACCGCGGCCGGGCGGCGCCGCGGACTCAGCGGCTGCCGGCGCGCAGCTCGTCGGCGATCCGCTGCATACCGTAGACCCGCTCGAGCGCCGTCACGATCGCGTCGGTGTGCACGCTGACGGCGCGCGCGAC
The DNA here is from genome assembly GCA_020425925.1 of Planctomycetota bacterium. GTDB lineage: Bacteria > Planctomycetota > UBA1135 > UBA1135 > UBA2386 > JAGQRA01. Next base: position 5,497 of record JAGQRB010000534.1, on the reverse strand, counting down.
CTCCTGGGTGTAGTAGAAGTCGTTCGCGAGCGACTCGATGTTGCCGTCGAAGATCAGCCCGACCACCTGCAGGTCGCGGTCGACGACGCAGGAGCCGGAGTTGCCGCCGACGATGTCGTTCGTGCTCGCGAAGCAGACGCGCTTGCTCAGGTCGAGGCGCGGTTCGGCCGCGACCCAGGGCTCGGCGAGGTCGAACGGGTGCACGTGGCCGAACGCCTCGGAACGACCGTAGAGGCCGTAGAGCGTCGTCGACCACGGCGCCTTCGTGCCGTTGTAGTCGTAGCCCTGCACGCGGCCGTCCGAGAACCGCAACGTCATCGTCGCATCGGGGCTGGTGCCGGCGCCGTAGACCGCATGCAGCGCCTGCCCGAGCAGCGTGCCCTGGACCGCGATCGCGCTCTCGACCGCTTCCTGCTCGCGGTCGGCATCGCGCATCAGCGGCCAAAGCACGCGGCCGGCGCGGATCCCGGCGTCTTCGCTGGCGGCGAACTGCGCGGCGGCGTCCTCGGCGTCCAGCAGGCGCTGCACGAAACGGTCGCTGCGCAGCTCGCTGCGCTCGACGAAGTCGATCGAGTCCGGCCACGACAGCGGTCCGTCGGTCATCGGCGCGCTCGCGACGACGTCGACGAACGGGTCGCGCCGGCCGAGCCATCGCTCGGCGCGCTCGAAATGGTCGATCAGCATCGCGCGCGTGAGCACGTTGCCGCCGATCGCCATGCCGAGTGCGTCGGTGCGCGCCCGATCGCGTTCGGCCGGTGGCAGCGATTCGTCGAGTGCCTTGGCGATCGCGACGGCACGCTCGATCACGGTCGAGTAGCTCGGCGAGTAGAAGTGCACCTTCGGGTAGACCGCGCGGCGGCGGTCCGAGAGCTCGGCGAGCTTCGTCCAGGCCTCGCCGTACTTCGCCTGCCAGTCCGGGTTGCCGGCGACCGCGGCGCGGAAGTGCTCCTCGTGCGCCCGCTTCTTCGCCATCAGCCGCTCGTCCTGCAGGCCGTCGAGCATGCCCTGGATCGCCTTGTGGCTGTTCTCCCAGCTCAGCAGCGTCGTCAGCAGGCCGGCGGCGCGATCCGCGTACGGCCGCAGGATCGCCATGCCGTTGTGGAGCTGGCCGAGGATGATCGGGTACTCGATATCGCGCTGGACCTCGAGCTGCGCACGGGTCAGCAGACGGTTCGTCTGGCCGGGGTTGCCGGGCACGAACACGAGCTCGCCGTCCTGCGCACCCTCGGCGCGCCAACGGAAGTAGTTCGCGCTGGTGTCGGCGGGCTCGCCGTTCTCGTAGGCGCGCACGAACGAGAAGTCGATGCTCCAGCGCGGATAGGTGAAGTTGTCCGGGTCGCCGCCGAAGTGCGCGCACTGCAGGTTGACCGCGAGCACGAGACGCAGGTCATCGAAGACCCGGTAGCGGTAGAGCTCGTAGACCGCGCCCTGGTAGAGCGCGACGACCTGGTGCATGAAACCGGGGTGCTGCGCATCGGCAGCGGCCTCGATCGCTTCGATGTTCGCCGCGCGCTTCTTCTCGATCGCGACGTCGTCGCCGTCGGCCGGCAGATCGGCGTCGACGCGGTCGGTGACGTCTTCCTGCGCGACCAGCTGCTGAACCGTCAGGCCGGGGATCGGCACTTCGTCGGCGAGCGCCGTCGCGGCGTAGCCGTCCTCGACCCAGTCGTTCTGGCCCTGGATCTTCGCGACCTCGTCGCGCACGCAGTGGTGGTTGGTCATGATCAGACCGCGCGGCGACACGAACGACGCCGAGCACCACGGGTTCTCGCGCTCGCCGAGGCGCAGCGCCCCGAGTCGCAGCGAGTCGAGCCACCGCTGGTCCGGCTTGAAGCCGTACTCCTGCTCGAGGTAGGCGAGCGGTGGATTCTCGAACGTCCACATCTTGCCCATCGCGAGCGGGTCGTGGCTGGCCTGGGCGGCCAGCGGGAGGGTGAGGAGGACTGCTGCGAGGGATCTGGCTGCGAGCGTGCGCCTGACGGTCATTTCGGGGTCGCTTTCCGGGAAAGGGGGCCGGACTCTACGTCGGGGCGCCGCGGCCTGAGAGCCCGCTCCGGCAGATCAGTCCCGGGCGGCGCCGGGATCGCGTTCGAGCAGCGCGGCGAGCTCGATGTGTTCGGTGTGTGGGAACAGATCACACAGGCGCAACGCCCGGACGCGGTAGCCGTTCGCGGTGAGTGCGTCGAGGTCGCGCGCCAGCGCATCGACGTCACACGCGACGTGCAGCAGCCGCCGCGGCCGAGCCGTCAGCACGCGCGCGACCCCGGTGTCGCCGAGGCCCGAGCGCGGCGGGTCGACGACCAGCAGGTCGGGCTCGACCTCGAACCCGGCGGTCGCGAACGGCGCGCGCACGACCGTGGCGTCGAGGCCGTTGGCGCGCGCGTTGTGCTCGGCGTCGCGACACGCCGCGGCGTTGTCCTCGACGATCGTGACACTCGCGGCGCCGGCGCGCAGCAGGCGCAGTCCGAACGCGCCGACGCCGCCGTAGCCGTCGACGACCCGCTGCCCGGTGACGTCGCCGAGCAGCGCCAGCGCCTCGCGGTAGAGCAGCGCCGAGGCACCGGCATGGATCTGGTAGAAGCTGCCGGCGCTGATCCTGAACTCGAGTCCGTCGCGTCGGTCGACGACGTGGTCGCGGCCACGCAGCGGCACGTGGCGGTCGGCGAGCAGGAAGCCGTCCTCGCGTTCGGTGATGCCGTGCACGACACCGACGAGTTCGCGCGGCTGCCGACCGCGAGGCAGCGAGCGCGCGGCCGCCAGCAGCCCGTCGGCGAAGGCGCGGCCGGCCTCGAACGGACCCGGTCGCGTGACGAGCCCGGCGAGCACCTCGCCGGTGCCGCTCGCGAGCCGGGCCTGGAACGCGATGACGTGGCCGGTGCCCTTCCTCGGCTCGAATGCCTGCAGGCCGAGTTCGCGCATCAAGCCCTCGGCGGCGCGCCCGAGTTCGGTGAGCCAGCGATCGGCGGTCTGGCACTCCTCGATTCGCACGATGTCGTTGGTGCGATAGGCGTAGAGCCCCGTGATCGGGCGCCCCTTCTTGCCGGCGCGCACCGGGTAGAGCAGGCGGGTGCGGAACCAGCGCGGCGTGTGATCGGGCGCGGTATGGGCGATCGCCACCCCGCCGAGCCGATCGCCGAGCGCGGTCGCGAGCTTTCGTTCGCAGACGGCCACCTTGTCGGCGAGCTGCCAGCGGATCGGCTGGTCCAGCAGCGAGCAGCCGCCGCAGGTGCCGAAGTGCACGCACTCGAGCGTTTCGCTGTCGGTGCGGCGGTTCGGGGTTCGTCGGTGGGGTCGCAAGGGCATCAGTACACGCGCCGCGCGGCGCGCAGGCCGAGGTCCGGCGAGCGTATCGTCGGAACGGCCGAGTGCCGCGTGTACACGCGGCACTCCTCGACATCGGTGGTGTAACCGCCACCGCGGTAGACGTATTCGCGCGCGCCGCCGACGGGCGGCCCGTCGCGCAGCCCGTCGCCGTCGCGTGCCGGCATCCGCCACGGTGTGCGCCGATCGCGAGTCCACTCGCGGACGTTGCCGATCGTGTCGTAGAGCCCGAACCGGTTCGGCAGGAACGACCCGACCGGCGCGTGGAGGGTGTGGCCGTCGTCGAATCGCGGCGTGCCGACGAAGTTGGGGGCGTGGCGATGCGAGGTCGCGTCGACGACGTTGGCGTAGCCGGCCACCGAGTTCGGATCGGCGCCCGTGAACCAGCCCTCCGAGGTGCCGGCGCGCGCCGCGAACTCCCATTGCACCTCGGTCGGCAGCTCGAGGCCGCAGCGACCGAGCACGCTCGTGACCGTCGGGTGGTCGATGTTCTCGACCGGGTGCCGGTCGTCGATCGCGAACTCGATACCGCCCTTGACGACGGTCTGGCGATACAGACTCGGGCGTTCACCGCCGGTCAGCCGGCGCCACTGGCCCTGCGTCAGTTCGTGGCGCGCGATCAGGAACGACGAGAGCTCGACCGACGTCGGCGGCGTGTTCTCGTCCCTGCCCGGATCTTCGGGGCGCCGTCCCACCCGGGCGGCACCGCCCGGAACGAGCACGAACACGATGCCGCTGTCGGCGGTCACCGCGACGCTGCCGTCCGCGCGAAGCTCGGGGATCGGCACGTCGGCGGGTGCGATGCCGCCCGTCGGATCCCACGCCGAGCGCAGATGGTAGAACTCGGGGAGTCCGGTGACCGGGTTGTGGCCGAGCGGCACGAGGCCGATCTGCGGCGACAGCTCGTCGGCGAGGGCGTCCCAGCGGTCGCGAAAGCGATCGATCGTGAGTGCCTCGACGACCGCGGCCCAGTCGCGCCGCTCGGTCATCGCCGGCGTGAGACGCTCGAGCTCGCGCTCGATCTCGGGCAGCGTGCGGCGCAGCGTCGCGAGCAGGAACCGCTCGCCGGCGTCGGGCTCCGCGGCCTCGGCGAGTCGCGCGATCGTCGCGCGGATCGCGGGCAACGCCGCGGTGAGGGGGCGATGGCAGCGGTCCTGCCAGGCAGCGAGCCGATCGGCGTTCTCGGGCCAAGGCGGATAGGTCGCGGCGGCTTCCTCGCGCAGAGTGTCGAGCAACGCGACGTTCGCGAGCAGATCGAACTGCTCGGCCTTGGCGTCCGCGCGCCGGGCCTCGGCCGCCGCCTCGGTCGCGAAGGCGATGGTGCCGAACAGCCCGACCAGGAGCGTCAGCAGCAGCGTGATCGCGGCGGTGACGAGGCCGCGGTTCCGCCGCACGAACTTGCGAACGCGGTAGGCGGTCGTCGGTGGACCGGCGGCGATCGGCTCGCTCGCGAGGTGGCGACGAACGTCGTCGCCCAGTGCGGAGACCGTGCCGTAGCGACGTTCGGGCTCCTTGCTGAGGGCGCGGCCGACGATCCAGTCGAGGTCGCCGCGCAGCGCGCGCGCCGTCTTGCCGCTGGTGCACCGCGATGGCACCGGCGGATCGACCTCGCGGATCCGGCGCTGGATCGCCGCGAAGTCGGCGCGCAGCTCGCGAAGCTGGAGCGGCGTGCGGCCGGTCAGGAGCTCGAACAGAACGGCACCGAGCGCGTAGACGTCGCTGCGCACGTCGAGGTCGTCGCCGGCGCCGGCCTGCTCGGGTGACATGTAGTCCGGCGTGCCGACGAACTGGCCCGCGAGGGTGTGCGCCGTCAGCGCGAAGTGTTCGGGGTCGATCGCACGCGCGAGTCCGAAGTCGATGATCTTGACCTGCGCCCGGCCGTCGCGCTGCTCGACGAGCAGGTTCGACGGCTTGAGGTCGCGGTGCAGGACACCTTTGCCGTGGGCGTGCTGCACGCCGGCACAGACCTGCAGGAACAGCTCGAGTCGCGCCGGCAGGTCGAGCTGCGTGCGTGCGCAGTGCTCGGTGATCGCCACCCCCTCGACGAATTCCATCGCGAAGAACGGTTGCCCTGCCGGGGTCCGTCCCGCGTCGAGGACGCCCGCGATGTGGGGGTGCTCCATCCACCCGAGCGCGCGACGCTCGACGTCGAAGCGCGCGAGCACCGAGCTCGTGT
>JAGQRB010000533.1 GCA_020425925.1 Planctomycetota bacterium | reverse complement strand
GATCGCGCTGGCGGCAACCGACACGCAATCCGACCGGCCTGCCGGCGACGGCGAACGGCGTGTGCTGGTCGGCAAGGAGCTGCGGCGCGTCAAGGATCTGCTGGTCGCGAGCGGCGGCGCCCGCGTGCGCTTCTCGCGCCGCCACGGCCTGCTCTTCGTCGACCGCGACGAGGCCGTGCACTCGGCGAACTGCCTGCGCTTCGAGGCGCGCGCGGACCACGGCTCGCTCGACGCCTTCGCCGGCGACGAGAACGCGCGGGCACGGCTCTACTCGGCGCAGTTCCTGCAACCCTGGCGCCACGAGACCGCGCCCGACCGTTCCGAGCTCGTGCTGCGCGGCCGGATCGGTCGGGGGCCGGTCGGCTGGGACACCGAGCTGCGCATCTCGGGCCGCGCGAGCGAGTCCCGGATCCGGCTCGAGCTCACGGTGCGAAACCGGATCTCCGACTGGCGGCTGCGCGCGCGCCTGCTCGGGGTGCCGCCGACGCACATCGAGCACGAATGCGACGACGTGCGCGAGGTCGTGACCAACGACGGCGGCGGCTTCGTCGCGTTCACGCTCGTCAGGGCCTGCGGCAGCCTGCTGGTCGACGGCGAGCCGATCGCGGTGCCCGCCGCGCAGTGCCACGGCGAGATCCGCCACGTCTTCCACCTCGGCGTCGCCGACTGAAAGCCTACGGTCGCCCGCGCCGCCGCTCCGAGAGCCGCTCGGTGAACGCGGCGCCGAGCACGCCGGCCGGGATCGCGAACATGCCGATCCCGAGCACCGCGACGATTGCCCCGAAGACCTTGCCGAGCGGCGTCACCGGTGCGATGTCGCCGTAGCCGACCGTGGTCAGCGTCACGATGCCCCACCACATCGCGGTCGGGATGCTGTCGAACGCCGGGTTGTCGTCCTTCTCGAGGTAGAACATCACCGACGAGACCATCGTCAGCAGCAGCATCATCACGAACAACGTCGACAGCAGCTCGGGCGCGCGCTGGCGCAGCACGTCGGCGAGCACCTGCATCGTCGTCGAGTAGCGCCCGAGCCGCAGCACGCGCAGCAGGCGCAGCGCCCGCAGCATGCGCAGATCGAGCTGCACGAAGAACAACATGCCCGGCAGGATCGCGATCAGATCGATCAGCATCATCGGCCGCAACGCGAAGCGCAGCCGACCGACGAACGGCCGTGCATGCTCCGACGACGCAGTGCACGACCAGAGCCGTGCGGCGTACTCGAGCCCGAACAGTGCCAGCGAGACGCGCTCGAACGTCCGGAACGCGGGCGCGTGGACCGCGGCGATCGTCGGCACGGTCTCGAGCACCGCGGCGACGACGTTCGCGAGGATCAGGACGATGATGCCGACGTCGAGCACGCGGCTCGGCAGGTCACCGGGTCGCGCCGCCTCGAGCAGGAGATAGGTGCGCTCCTTGAGCTGCATCGCGCGTGCGGGTCCGGGCTAGGACGGCTTCCAGTACTCGGCGCCGTCCCGATCCCAGACCTGGTAGCCGATCCCCATCCGCTCGGCGAGCTCGACCAGCGCCGGGATGTGATCGCCGTAGACGAAGCCGAGGTGGTTCGACGGCCAGCGCTTGCCGAGCACCTTGTCGGTCACCGGCACCTTGCCCTCGATGATCGGCCAGCTCGGATTGTAGGCGAGGTGGCGGCGCTTGCTCACGGCCGTGGTGTGCATCAGCGTCGCGACCAGATACAGCCTGCCGTTCTCGACACCGAGCCGTGCGACGGTCACGTCCTGGCCGGCCGCCGTCCGCATGCGCACCGCCGCGCCACCGGCGGCGTAGAAATGCTCCTGCCCGGGATACTCGACCTGCGCGAGCTTCTCGGCGGTCGAGTCGTGCTCGTGGCCGGCGTAGTAGACCGGATGCTGACCACAGTTGACGATCGCGAGCAGGGTGTCGCCCTTGCGGTCGGTCTTGACGTAGCGGAAGTCGCCGAAACCGGCCGGCTTGCCGGCCAGCTCCTTGAGCAGGTACTGCGAGTACATCGTCGGCAGATCGGTCTCGCAGCTGGTCGGGATCATCGGCTTCTTGCGGCCGATCGGGTCGACGTTGTTGCCGAGGAACGACGTCGCCATGCAGCAGGTCGCGTACTTGCCGCTGCACTCGTCCTGACACTTGATCGTCACCGCGCCCGCACCCTTCTCCTGCGCGATGTCGAAGGTCGCGTAGTACATCGCGATCTGCAGCGCGTACTTGTCGCGCGAGACCTCACGGCCCCGGATCACCCCGAAGCGCTTCGGGTCGGCGTCGTAGTTGGTCTCGACGGCCTTGCGCACCCGCGGGTCGCCGATCTTCGTGATCGCCGAGCAACCCGGCAGCCCTTCCCAGGCGAACATCGCGAACGCGCGATCGAGGAACACCTGTTGGTCGAGGCTCTCGCTGGTGATCCCCCAGCGCTTGGTGAGCTCCTCCTGGTCGATGCGCGTCGTCGGCATCTGCAGCGAGAACGAACCGAACTCGATCGCGTGCAGCTTGTGCAGCCCTTCGACGACCGCGCGCACCCGGCTCTCCGCCGCCGCGCGGCGGCCGAACATGTCGAGCGCCGCCTCGAGCTCCGCGAACGTCGCCCGCCCCTCGAAGTCGCCGTAGACGTGCACGAACGCCTCGCCGTTCTGGTTGAACGCGCCGCCGGTCGCCATGCCCGAGACCATGCCCGGAACCGTGGTGTCCTGGATCGACATCATCACCAGCCGCGGCTTTGCGGTGGCGTCGCGCGCGCGCAGCTTCTGCGCGTAGGCCGAGACGACCTTCTGGCTCGTCTGCGGGAACGTCCAGGTCTGGTGCACGTTGACGATCGCGTCGACGCGCGCGCGATCGAACGCGGCAGCGTACTTCTCGCTGAGTTCCGAGGTGTAGCACAGCCGATCGAAGCCCTTGAGCTTCCTGCCGGGATAGACGACCTCGTACTTGCCGGTGCGTTCGAGCCGCTCGACGAGCGCGAGCAGCACCGCGATGTCCTTGTCGGCGTGATCGCGCATGACCCACGGACGAGGGTCGTAACCCGAGAAGATGCCGACCTTGGTGCGGCGCGTGCGCGTGGTCGAAGCGGTGGACGAAGTGTTCTGCGTGATCATGAGAGCGGCCGCAGTCTACTCGACACGCTGCAGGAGTCGCGCTAGGTTGGATCGCCCTCCTCTCCCGACCACGTCATGTCCGAACTCGGATGGTTCGCCGCCGGTGCCGCGGCAGCGACGGGCGTCGCGATGTGCATCCCGGTGTGCATCGCGCGCTTGCGACGCCCGACCCGCACGAGGTCGGCATGGAGACGGCGGCGGGGCGGGAGCGCGACCGAGCCGGTTTCCGTGCGGGCGACGGTGACCGCCGACGCGCGCAACGTCGCGACCTCGATCGCGGAGGAGGTCGCGGATCTCGCATCGGCCCTCGAAGGCGGCGCCAACGATCTGGTGCGGACGGCCCCGGATCGCCTCCGGCTGCCGCGCGCGGCGCAGCGCTTCCTCGCCCTGGTCCAGCGCCTGCGCGCGCTGCACGGCAAGCTCGTCGCGTTCGGCGAGGTGTCGCCACCGGTCGTGGCCGGCACCGCGGACCTCGGCGAGGTGGTGCGCAGCCTGCGGGACGAGCTGCAGCACCTGCGGCTCGCGCTCGAGCTCGAGGCCGAGCTGTCGCCCGGTCTGCCTTCGATCGCCGCCCGGCCCGAGGTCGTGCGGAACGCGCTGCTGTTCGCGTGCTCCGCGATGTTCCGCGCCGAACCCGGCGCGACGCACCTGACGATCAGCGCCGAGCGCGGCTTCACCCGCTCGGATCCCGAGCTCCGGGTCGAGCTCGTGCTCGAGTGGGTCAGCGAACCCGCGGGCGGCCGGCCGCCGGGCAACGCCGGCACGGCGCTCGCGCTCGAGGCCGCGCGCCGCCTGGTCGAGAGCCACGGCGGCCACGTCACGATGACGCGGCTGCCCGGCCGCGCGATCCGCACGCTCGTGCACCTGCCGGCGGTCCACGCCGGCGCGGGCACCGCCGAGCCCCCGCGCGCCGCGACGCCGGTCGAGCCGATCCGCGGCACGGCCGAGCCCGCGGGCCGGGCCCACGCCTTCGGCGGCGCGCTCGTCGTCGAAGCCGACCCGGACGTGCGCGCGATGCTCGCGAACGAGCTGCGGTCCGCCGGCCGCGCCGTGTTCGCCTGCGCCGACGGCACTTCGGCCCGCACGTTTCTCGAGGCCACGCCCGATCGCTTCGAGCTGCTGATCGTCGACCAGGGTTTTCGGCTCGACGACGGCGACGGTCTCGGCGCGACGATCCGCCGGCTCGCGCCCGACCTCAAGATCTGCGTGCTGAGCGCCGCGGGCGAACCCGGACCGGGCGCGCCCGACGCCGAGCCGTGGCCCGATCTCTGCCGGATCGAGAAGCCGTTCGGCGTCGACGAACTGCGGCAGGCGCTCGCCTCGGTTCTCGGGGCTTGCTAGGCTCCGGAGTTCCGGAGGACCGACCGCTGGCCCGCAAAGACAACCGACCGCCGGAGCAGACCCGGCCGACCCGTTTCACCCGTTCTTTCACCGACCTCCCGGGGTCGGTGCTCTCCGAGTGCGGCAACACCAAGGTGCTGTGCACGGTGTCGATCCAGGAACAGGTGCCGATCTGGATGGCGAACCGCCACGCCGGCGGCTGGCTCACCGCGGAGTACGCGATGCTGCCCGGTGCTGGCCAGCCGCGCAAACCGCGCGACGGCCGCACCGGTCGCCCGCCCGATGGCCGCAGCCTCGAGATCCAGCGGTTGATCGGCCGCGCGCTGCGCAGTTCGCTCGACCTCGCGGTGCTGCCGGAGATGACGTTCTGGATCGACTGCGACGTGATCCAGGCCGACGGCGGCACCCGCACGACGGCGATCAACGGCGCGGCGGTCGCGCTCTACGACGCGCTGCTGTTCCTCGAGGAGCGCCGTCAGCTGCCGACCTGGCCATTGCGCGGCCTCGTCGCCGCGACCTCGGTCGGCCTCGTCGACGGCGAGCCGCTGATCGACCTCGACTACAGGGAAGACAGCTCGGCCGAGGTCGATCTCAACGTCGTCACCAGCGACAGCGGCAACCTGATCGAGATCCAGGGCGCAGCCGAGAAGAAGCCGTTCAGCAACGAGCAGCTGCAGACCATGCTCGGCATGGCGACCAACGCCTGCGTCGAGATCCGCAAGGTGCAGAAGCAGGCGCTCGGTCTGCCCGACGCCGCTCCGGCCGACGCCCAGTAGCGCGGCCCGTACATGAAGCGAGCCAGCCCCTTGCGGAGCTGGCTCGTTTCGTCGGTCGGCGGTCAGCCCGCGCGGAGCGGGCCGACACCAACCTCAGGCATCACGTGCCGATCTTGGCGCACATGCCGTTCGTGGCGAGGATGCCAGCGGCGTTGAAGCCCGGCGTGATCGTGCCACTCTGCAGGAAGACCTGCGTGCCGTTGAAGCCGGTCGGCACGTTCCAGGTCCAGCGCAGCTCGTTCTGCGGGTTCGTGAACACGAACACGCTGGTCACGACCGCACCCGGGTTGATGTGCGCGAAGCAGTTCGGCAGGCCGTAGATGCCCAGCGGGAAGCCCGGCGACGGCGTGAAGCCGAGGGCAATCGAGATGAAGCCCGCGCCGGTGCCCGGCGACAGGTTGTCGATGACGACGTCGGCCGACGAGCCGGCGACCGGACGCGAAGCCATGCCGAGGACCGGCGAGTAGGCGCCGTCACCGGTGGTGTAGCCGTTCAGCGACGACCAGTCGACCTGCGGGGCGAGCGGGCTGCCGTCACCCTTGCTGAAGCCGATGAGGCCGGTGTTGCCGCTGCCGACGCCACTCGTGTAGAGCGTGCCGAACGCGAGGTCGACCTGGCCGCTGTCGTACAGCGTCAGCTGGATGTCGCAGACCTCACCGACGACGGCCGGCCAGTTCGGGACGCCTTCCCAGGTGATGCGGGCCGACGTCGGGTTGGTCGGGTTCGGGAACTGCTCGAAGTAGATCGCGCCGACGCCACCGTTGAGCGTCAGGTCACCGTCGAGGTCGACGTTGAACGCGCACCACTGCGCGATCGGGCCGGTCGGCGTGCCGTTCTGGAACGTCGCCGTGCCGCCGTAGTTCGAGCCGCAGGTGCCGAACGAGGCGTCGGTCTCGAGGCCGAGGTAGATCTTGCCGTTGCTGTTGATGGTGATGTCGGTCGTCGCGCCGCCCGGGAACGGGAAGCTGAAGCCGAGGGGCTGCGTCAGGCAGGCATCGTCCCACGACGCCGAGGAGCTCGAGGTGAACGTGCCGTTCAGCAGGTTCGTGCCGCTACCGACGGTCTGGTAGGCCGCGCCCGGAACGACGATGTAGTTCTCCTGCGGCGAGCCGTTCGGGATGCAGGTCCAGCCGGTGTTGTCGAGGTCGGTCGGAGCCGCGTTCTCCGGGATCAGCTCGTAGAACGCCTGCGGGCGATCGTAGCAGCCGTTGCCGAAGGGCACGTAGACCGCCGACGAGGCCGCCGGGAGGTAGTTGATCTCGAGGTTGATGCTGTCCTGGGTCCCGTTCGGGGTGCCGTTCAGCGTCTCGACGCCACCGGTGTGGTTGAACCAGCCGTTCTGCTGGATGCCGTCGTTGCTGATGCTGATGAACTGGTCGGCCCAGACGGTGCCCGGGTTCGGGCTGACGCCGATGCAGTGCAGGGCGCCCGGGTTCATGATGACGTTGGGCGTGTTGGCGTAGTTGGTCGAGATGACCTGCATGCACATGCCGTACTGACCGGCCGGCAGGTTGAACGGCGCCGCGTTGCCGAGCGCGTCCTTGAAGTTCACGATCGGGCTGTCACCGCCGTAGGCGACGACCGTCAGCTCGCCGAGAGCCTCGGGCAAGCCGTCCGCGGTGCCGTTGCCGGCCGCGTCGATACCCCAGGTCGCGGGGCTGCCCTCGGCGCCGACGCGCGTGCCCGGGATCAGGAAGATCCGGACCTCGGCGACGTTGCCCTGCTGGTCCGGGACGACCGGGTTGCCAGCGCCCTGGTCGTAGGTCGTCACGTTCATCGACGTGATCTCGACCGGCGACTGCAGGTTGATGTCGAAGAAGTAGCCGAGCGAGTTGTCGGTCAGGTTGCCGTAGTAAAAGCTCGCCTGCCAGGGGCTGTAGGTTCGGAGCGAACCTGCGGGCGGGGAGACGTTGCAGTTCTGCGCGAGGAGCGACATCGAGGTGCCGGCAACCGCGAGGGCCAGAGAGACCTTGTGCATGATTTGTCTTGTGACGTGGGGTTTCGGGAGAAAGAAGGTCCTGGGGGCAGGACCCGGGGGGGTCATGCTTCCGTGCCCGGGTGATCTCGTCAACCGGCGGCGAAAGGCCGCGGCAGGAAACCACTTACGGGGCGGCAGATACTGCCTCACGGGAGCGTCGACGAAGCTTACTACGCCGACACCAGGGGACTTGGTCAGAAGGGGACGCGGGGGACCGCGGCAAGGTTTCGCGGAACCGCGGAAATTGCGTCGTGTCGCCAACACGGTCACCGCGGCCGGTGACCGTAGACCGTGTAGCCATGGCTGGTTGCCTGGGCTTCCCGCCGCGGCGCTGCCGTATGCTGCGCGACGATGCCCGAGCTCTGGATCGCGACCGAAAACGCCAAGAAGCGGCGCGAGATCGAACGCCTGCTGATTCCCCTCGCCGTAACACTCAGAACACCGGCAGACCTGGGCGAACGGTCGAGCGCATACAACCCTATCGAGGATCAGGCGGATTTCGCCGGCAACGCCCGCAAGAAAGCGACGGAGCTCGCGCGCCTGAGCCGCGCGCCGACGCTC
>JAGQRB010000532.1 GCA_020425925.1 Planctomycetota bacterium | reverse complement strand
GCCAGCGAGTCCGGTTGGCGCAGGCGCTCGCGCACCGGCCGCGGGTCGTCCTGCTCGATGAGCCGATGACCGGTCTCGATCCGGTGGCGCGGCGCGAACTCGGGGCGACGATCGCCGGGCTGCCCGGCCGCGGCGTCGGCGTGGTGGTCAGCAGCCACGTCCTGCACGAACTCGAGTCGGTCGCCGAGCGGGTCGTCTTCGTGCACCAGGGCCGCGTGCTCGCCGATGGGCGCGTCGCCGACCTGCGGGAGGAACTGCCGGGTCAGCCCCGGCGCTACCGCATCGTCGCCGGCGAAGCGCGCGCGTTCGCCGGCCGCCTGCTCGCCGTCGAGCAGGTCGGTGGGGTGGCGGTGATCGCCGACTCCGCCCTCGAGGTGACCGTGCGTGAAACCAGCGGGTTCGCGGCTGCGCTGACCGAGCTCGCTGCGGCCTGGTCGCCCGGCGTCTCCGAGATCGAGCCGCTCGACGAGGATCTCGGCTACGTATTCGGGAGGTTGGTGTCGTGACGGTCGAGTCGCCGCTCGGCGCGATCGCCACGCTCGTCGAAGCCGCCCGGCAGAGTCTGCTGCTGCTGTTGCGCAACCGGCTGTTCTGGCTGCTGCTGCTCGGGGAGGTTGTTGCCGCCATCGTGGCGTTCGGCATCGCCGGCTCCGATCGGCACCGGCTCGACGGGCACGACCTGTTCTGTCTGCTGGCGTGGTGGTTCGAGTGCTGGGTCGTGCTGCCGTGGGCGACGATGTACCTGACGGTGCACGCGATCCACGCCGAGATCGAGGATCGCACGTTCCAGTACCTGTTCCTGCGGCCCGTCGCCCGCGCGCCGCTGCTGCTCGGCAAATGGCTCGCCGCGGCGCTCGCGGCGACCCTGCTGGTCGGCTTCGGGGTACTCGTGCTGCACGTCGGAGTCGCCGGGCATCCCGAGATCTGGACGGACGGCGTGGAGCGCGAATCGCTCGTCGCGTTCCTCGGGCTCGCGGGACTCGGGTCGCTGGCCTACGCCGCGTGCGGCTGCTGGTTCGCGGCCACGTTCCGGCGGCCGCTGGTCTGGGCGGCGATCTACGTCGTCGGCCAGATGATCTCGGCGCTGCTGCCGGTCTCGTCGGGCGTGCGGGCCCTCACCGTCTCCGATCCGCTGCGGCGCCAGCTGCTGTCGTGGGTCGAGCCCGACGCGCAGCTCGAGCAGATCCTCTGGCCGACCGATCGGGCGCTCCGCGACGACGCGGTCGGCAGCCCGGTGCTGGCACTGCTGTTGCTCGCTCTCTGTCTGCTCGCACTCGCGCTCTTCAGCTACTGCCGGGCAGAATACGATTCGCGCGAGCGCGAGTGACGCCGCGCACCACGCCGTCCGCATGACCACGACCGTTCCGGCCCCCGAGAGCTCGCTGCCGCTGCACGACGAAGCCCAGGAGGTCGCCGCGCTGCGAATGCAGGTGCTGTGGTTCAACCGCCTGCGGCTGATCGTCGCCGCCAGCGTGGTCTGGCTCACCGCGCTGGCGGCGCACGGCCTCGAGATCGTCGCCGAGCCGGTGCCGCTCTACCTGCTCGGTGGTGTGATCGCCGCCGTCGACATCGGCTACATCGTCGCCTACCGATGGCTCGCGGGCTGGCAGCTGACCGCGGTACGCCGTCACGTCTACCTGCAGATCGGCGTCGACCTGCTGCTGCTGACCGCCCTGCTGCACTGGAGCGGCGGCGTCACGAACCCGATTGCGCTGTTCTACCTGTTCCATGCGTTCATCGCCGCGCTCGTGCTGTCGGTGCGGGCCGCGGTGGTGGTCGGCGCGTCGAGCCTGGTGCTGCTCGCCGGTCTCGGTTTCGCCGAACGCTACGGCGTGTTGCGTCACCACCCGCTGCCGCTCGGCCTCAGCGAGCTCGGCCGGATCGAGCCGCTGGGCTTCCTGTTGCTGCTGTTCGCCTACGCCGCGACGCTGGCGTTCTCGATCTACTTCGTCGCGACCGTGCTCTCGCGGCTGCGCGATCGCGAGCGCCAGCTGGTACGGCTGTCGCGCCATCTCGCGACCAGCGAGAAGCTCGCGTCGGTCGGAACGCTCGCCGCCGGCGTCAGCCACGAGATCAACAACCCGATCGGGGTGATCGCCAACAAGGTGCAGATCCTGCGCTACCGCGTGCAGGACGGCGACGAACCCGAGAAGCTGTTCGGCGAACTCGACGTCATCGAGAAGCACACGCGCCGCATCGCGAAGATCACCGACGGGTTGCTGACGTTCTCGCGGGACACGCCGTTCGAGATGCGACCGCTCGATATCGAGGGATTGCTGCGCGAGGCCGCGGATCTCGTGAAGGTGCCGTTCCGGAGCGCCGGTGTGCGGCTCGAGTGCGAACCCGTGCCGATGGCAGAGGCTCGGATCGACGGGTCTGCCAACCACCTGCTGCAGGTGCTGATCAACATGTTGCTGAATGCGAAGGACGCCTCGAGCTCGGGCTCGGTCGTGCGGCTCGACAACGAGCTCGCTGAGGGCGAGGTCCGGCTCCGCGTCGTCGACTTCGGTACCGGCATCGCGCCCGACAACCTCGCGAAGGTCTTCGATCCGTTCTTCACCACCAAGGACGTCGACAAGGGCACGGGCCTCGGTCTCGCGATCAGCCACGGCATCGTCGAGCGCCATGGCGGCCGCATCGAGATCGACAGCCAGGTGGGGCGCGGCACGACCTTCCTCGTCGTGCTGCCACTTTCGTGACGCGGGTCTCCGTGGTGGGGGTGGTTCGTGGGGACCGCTACGGATGGTGCCACGGGTCAAGAAAACGCTGGCGTGCCGGTCGCGTGCGGTCTACCCTCCGCAGCGTGTTGGGCGGTCACCTTGGGAGGGACCGACAGCATGGGCCGTCAGCTGGGAACTAGGCGCCTGGCGGACGGCCCGACCTCCTTGCTGCCCTCGACTGACGCCGGCGGCAACGCCGGCAGTGGGATACTGGCTCGGAGACTTCGGGCGTCGTCGGCCGCGGCCGGCGGCGCCCATTTTTGTCGGTGAGGGTGCCCCCAAAATCACACGACCCCCGCGTCGTCTGGCGATGCGGGGGCCGCTGGAACCGAGCGAGCGCGCGGCTAGATCTTCACGTCGACGACCTGGTCGACGTGGAAGTCGAACGAGAACTCTTCGTCGACGTTGATCAGACGGCCGGTGCCCTTGAACTCGTTGAAGATGATCGCGCCCGCGAGCGAGCGGCCGTCCTCGAGGGACAGCTCTACCCAGTCCGCTTGCCGGGCATTCATCAGCAGGTCGTAGACTTCATCGCGAGTGGGTCGCGCGGTGTTCCGGTTCGTCATGTTCGATCTCCGCTGCAGCGAACGTGAAGCATGGGTTCACGTCTTGCAAAGATTTGGGATGGTGAGAGGCGCCTAGTGCGAATCCTGGACCGGCCGCCGGGTCACGTTTCGACCATGGGACCGGCAAGTCCGGCCTGGATCAGGAACTGCGACCAGGATTCGAATCGAGAGGGAGTCTGCCACAGATTCGCCAACTCGACAAGGGACCCGAACCCCCCGCGCATCTTCGAAGTTTCACGAACGGCTGCGGATTTCGCGATCTCGGCGAACGGCCCCGGCAGATCGAGCAGGTAGACCAGACCGGCGTGCACGGCGCCGACCGGGGTGGCGTCGTCGTTCAGGACGCCGACGAACCGCGGCCGGACCGTCGCGGCGGCCGGCGGCAGTGTCAGCTCCTCGTCGAGCTCGCGACGTAAAGCCCTTTCAAAAAAGGACTCCGGGTCGACGCTCGCGCTGGGTCCGGGCTCGTCGAAGGGCTCGACGTGGCCACCGAGGCCGATCGACCAGAGGCCGTGGAGCCTGGTCTCGGACTGTCCGCTGGTGCGCTGGACCCGGAACACCGCCGCGGGCCTGCCCGCCGGTTCCGTGACCCCGCAGCGCAAGACGCAGTAGGGGATCCACTGCTTCCACGCCGGGGTGCGCTCGGCGAGTTCGCGCGGCTCGTAGCGGCCGGCGCGGCGCGCGGCCGCGAGGAACTCGGCGCCGCCCGTGGGCGGCATCGCGACGAACCCCTGGGGCCAGTCGCCGCCGAAGAAGCCGGCGCGATCGACCACGAAGACGGCGGACACGCCGTCTACGCGTCCGCGCCGCCGCCTTCTGGAGCCGAACCCGAGCTCGTGCCGGATTCGGGCGTGGTCGGCTTCGGCGCGCTCTCCGGCGCCGGCTGCTCGCTGCCGCCACCGCCGAGTCCGCCGAACAGCGCGCCGAGATGGCCGAGCGAGGTGACCTCGCCCTTCTTGGTGCGCGTTACGGTCACGGCCTGGCCGGGCTCG
>JAGQRB010000531.1 GCA_020425925.1 Planctomycetota bacterium | reverse complement strand
TGAAGCGTCTGGTCTACGCCAGCAGCACCGCGGCGCTCTGGCTCGGCGACGCCGCGGCGGTCGCCGACGACGGCGGCGCTGATCCGGTTCCCGCCGCGCGCGCCGCATATGCGCGCGGCAAGATCGCAGCCGAACGCGAGCTGCTGGCGCTGCGCGGCCGCGGCACCGCACTCACGATCGTGCGCCCCGCGATCGTGGTCGGCGAGGGCGGCATCCAGGAACACTCCGGCGTCGGGCTCTGGGTCAAGGACAACCACTGCGTCGGCTGGGGGCGCGGCGACTCGCCGCTGCCGTTCGTGCTCGCCGACGATTGCGCCGCCGGACTGGTGGCGGCGCTGCACGCCGAGGGTGCCGGCGATCGCGCCTACAATCTCGCGGGCGACGTGCGCCTGTCGGCCAGGGAATACGTGCGCGAGCTCGCGGCCCGAACCGGGCGGGCGTACCACTTCCACCCGACGTTCCTGCGCTGGATGTGGCTGCAGGAGGTCATGAAGTACGGCATCAAGGCGGCGGCGCGGCGCCCGCGCGAGTGGCCGGCATTCCGCGACTTCGCATCGCGCAGCTTCCGCGCGCCGCTCGACTGCAGCGCCGGCAAGCGCGATCTCGGCTTCGCGCCCGAAACCGACCGCGCACGTTTCCTGCAGCGAACGTTCGGCGTGTGATGCCGGGCGAGCGGACGATCGCGCACGTGTTCGCGACCTTCGGCGCGGGCGGGCCGCAGATCCGTGCCGTACAGCTGATGGCGCGACTCGGCAGCGGCTATCGCCACGTCGTCATGGCGATGAACGGCGACACTGCCGCGATGGCGCAGCTGCCCGCCGGACTCGACGTGACCTGCGTCGAGCCGCCGCCGCGCGCCGGGCTGCTCGCGACCGCGCGGGCGCAACGGCGCTGGCTGCGCGGGCTCCGACCCGACCTGACGTTGACCTACAACTGGGGCGCGATCGAGACCGCGCTGGCGGCGCGCCGACTCGGCCTGCCGCTGGTGCACCACGAGGACGGCTTCGGGCCCGAGGAGATCCACCGGCGCTTTCGCCGGCGCAACTGGATGCGCCGCGCGCTGCTCGCCGGCGTGCCGGTGATCGTGCCGTCGGCGGTGCTGGCGGGTATCGCGCAGCGCGAGTGGGGGATCCGCGGCGAGCGTCTGGCGCTGCTGCCGAACGGGGTCGATCCGGCGCGCTTCCGGCCTTCGGCAGAGCCGGGGCGGACGGCGGCACCGACGCTCGGCACCGTCGGCGGCCTGCGAGCGGAGAAGGACCACGCGACGCTGCTGCGCGCGTTCGCCGCTCTGCCCGGTTCCGGTCCGGACGCAGGCGCGGCGCCGTGCCTGCGTCTCGTCGGCGGCGGGCCGCTCGCCGACGAGCTGCGGGCGCTC
This sequence comes from Planctomycetota bacterium, assembly GCA_020425925.1. GTDB lineage: Bacteria > Planctomycetota > UBA1135 > UBA1135 > UBA2386 > JAGQRA01. The sequence continues at coordinate 3,535 of JAGQRB010000531.1, read as the reverse complement.
GCCGAAGAACTCGGCGTCGCTGCTCGCGTCGAGTTCGTCGGCCCGGTCTCGGACACGGCGCCCGAGTACCGGCAGCTCGACCTGTTCGTGCTGTCGTCGCGCACCGAGCAGATGCCGATCGCCCTACTCGAAGCGATGGCGAGCGGCTGTGCGGTGGCGGCGACCGATGTCGGCGACGTGGGGCGCATCCTGCCGGCGGCGCAGCACCCGTTCGTCGTCGCGCGCGAGAACCCGGAAGCGCTCACCGGCGTGCTCGTGCCGTTGCTCGCCGATGCCGAGCTGCGGCGCCGCCTCGGCCGGAGCAACCGCGCGCGGGTCGAGGAGTGCTACGAGCTGTCGGCCTGCCTCGACCGCTTCGTCGCGGTCTACGAGCGCGCGCTCACCAGTCGATGCCGAACGTGACCTGGGCGAAGAAGCCCGGGTCGAGCGAGCCGTCGACGCGCTGGAAGTTGGCGGCACCGGTCGTCAGCTTGTAGTCGCCGGCCACGACCGCGCCGGTGCGGAGCAGCAGCGAGAAGTTGTCGGAGAAGCGCTGGGTGTAGCCGAGGTAGGTCTTGACCTCCTGGACCTGCACGTTGTCGCGCTGGTGGCCGCTGGCACGCGAGGTGCGCACGTGGTACTGGGCGCCGTCGATCTGGGCGCCGAGCGAGAAACCGGTCGCGCTGTTGAGCCAGTACGACACCTCGGCGTACTCCGGCAGCAGGATGTCGAGGCGCCAGCTGTCGCTCGATGCGTATTCCGAGCCCGGCGGCGTGATCGTGCCGGTGATGTCCCAGCTCAGACCGATGTAGGGCAGGATCGGCGCGTCCTCGTAGACCTGGTTGTAGCGCACGCCGAGTTTGACGTAGAGCGACGGATCGGTGCGCCAGGTCAGCAACAGGCTCGACGGCACGTCGTAGTCCTGGAGGTGGGCGGTGGCGTCGAGGTCGCTGAACAGGCCGGGCGCGAACTTGCCTTCGAGCAGCATGTTCTCGTCGAGGAACGCGCCGAAGCCGAGCTTCACGCCGGTGCCGTACAGGGTCTCGTCCGGCAGCGTGGTCGACGACGAGAACATGTAGTGGCGCGAGTGGTAGTACGCGCCGATGAGCACGTAGCCCTCGGTCGAGACCGTTAGCGGCACCTCGGCGTCGAATGTCGGCAGCAGCATGTCGAACGAGCCTGGCTCGTTCTTGATGCGCTGGTTGGGGTAGGCCCCGAGCCCGAACTCGACCATCGGGTCGAAGCGTTCACGCCCGGCCATGAACATGCCGTGCGACTGCAGGAACATGCCGCGCATCGAATAGTCCGGATCCTGCGGACTCATCGGATCCTGGCGCGTCGCCACGCTGGGCCGCGGCGGCACCCAGTCGCTCGGGATGGCGGCGTCGCCGGTCGCGAGCGTCGGCACCGACCAGGTCTCGTGCCGCAGACCGCCCGAAACCGTGGCCACCGGGGCGGCCGACGGCGCCGTGGTTTCGGCCGCCGTTCGCGTGCCGAGGTCGCCGAGCAGGCTCGCGAGCTCCGGACTGTTCGGCGAGAACGGTGCCTGGGCAACGGCACAAGCCGTTCCCAGGCACGTGACGAAGACGGCACGTGCGGATTGGTGGCGCATAGCTCCCTATCTGACCGAGTTGCTGTGACGACCGCGTTGCGGTGTCTGACCGAGTTGCTGACCGTGGTTGACCGCGCACGATCCTGACGGCTCTGCCGCGGGAATCAAGCGCAAAGGCTCTGCCGGTCGGACCGGTGGCCGTCAGCGTTGGAAGATCGGGAGATACTGCCGGGGCATCTGCAGCAGGATGCACGCCACCGCTGTGGAGAACTCATCACCGGGCCCGACGCGGTTCTCCCAGCGGCCGTCCGGTCGCTGGGCCCGCAGCAGGTCGTCGCTGAGGCGGGTGTAGAACGCCTTGAGCCGCGGGCCGCCCTGCTGGAAGAAGCCCTGCGCCGCGTAGTAGTTGCCGTAGTAGAAGAAGTAGTGGTCGCCCCAGTAGTCGGCGACGCCGCCGTAGCTGCGCTCGAGGAACGTGAGCACCGGATCCGAGAGCTCGGCGTCGTAGACACCGGCGCTGCTCATCGCGGTGAGCGCGGCCGCATTGATCGCGTACTCGGACGGCTTGTCGTAGGCGCCGGGGCCGTAGATCTTGTAGTAGAACAGCCCCTGGTCCGATCCGCGCGGCACCCGGCTCTTGCGAACGTAGGCCATCGCGCGCTCGATCGTGTCCGACGGCACGTGGATGCCGATGTTGTGGGCCGCGCGCAACGCCTGCAGCTGGCAGACGGTCACGGACAGGTCCGTGGCGCGGTCGAACGGGTTGTAGCGCCAGCCGCCGACCTCGTTCTGGCTGTCGACGATCATGTGGACCGCGCGCTCGAGCGCGGACTTGCGTTCGCCCTTGACCGCCATGCCGTGGATCTCGGCGAGGAACAGCGTCGCGAACGCGTGGCTGTACATCCGCGTACCCGCGTCGGTCAGCAGGCCACTCTCGAGCGTGCAGCCGACGACGTAGTCGTTGGTGCGTTCGACGACCTCGCCGTAGAGCCCGCGGCCGGGCAGGTGCCCGCCGGCGAGGAACGCCATGCCGGCGAGCGCCGTGACCCCGAGGTGGCCGTGACCGGTCCGGCGCTGCGTGCCGACCGCGAGCGCCTGATCGAGCTCGATGTAGTCGCTCTGCATCTTGTGGCCGATGATGCCGGTCCAGCAGCCGGCGTCGAGCTGCTGCTCGGCGAGCCAGGCCAGTCCGCGCGCGGCCGCGGCGCTGCAGCGCGCGGCGCGCTGCGGCGGGCACCACGCTTCGGCCGACGACTCCGCGACCCGCGCGGCCGATGGCGGGCCCGCCTCGAGTCGCCCGGCGTCGGGCGCCCCGGGGTCGCGGCCTTGTGGCACGGCGGCGAGCAGCAGCGGGAGGAGGAGCATCGGAACCGCGCGCCATTGTCGCGCGTTCTGGCGCCGGTGCCAGGGCCAGATCCGACCCGGTCGGCCCGGGCGGTCTGCCCGCCCTGGCTGGTGGCCCGGTAGCGATGGTCGCGCTTGCGCTGATCGGCCGATGTGCTATCAGCACATCGTGTTCATCTCGCCATCGTTCTGGTTGGTGTTCGGTATCGGCGCGCTGCTCAGCTTCTGGGCGTCCAGCCGCGTCAAGGGAGCGTTCCAGAAGTGGTCGCAGGTCGGTGCCCGGTCGCGGGCGACCGGCTCGCAGGTCGCGAACGCGATCCTGCAGGCCCACGGCATCCACGACGTCACCGTCGAGCCCGTGGCGGGCTCGCTGACCGACCACTACGACCCGCGCAGCAAGACCCTGCGGCTGTCCGAGCCGGTCTATCACCAGTCGAGCATCGCGGCGATCGGCGTCGCGGCGCACGAGGTCGGCCACGCGATCCAGCATGCGCAGAAGTACGGGCCGCTGCAGTTCCGCTCGGCGTGGGTGCCGGTGGCGAGCATCGGCAGCAACCTCGGCATGATCCTGGCGATGATCGGACTCGGCCTCGCCTATGCCGGTTCCTCGCCGATGCTGGCCTGGATCGGCGTCGCGCTGTTCGCCACCACGACGGTGAC
>JAGQRB010000530.1 GCA_020425925.1 Planctomycetota bacterium | reverse complement strand
TTCGCGAACTCGACGCTCTCGACCGGGGGCACCTCGACACCGAGGCGCTTCGCCAGCGCCGCGACCCGGTCGACGAAGAACTGCCTCTGCGCGACCAGCCAGTACTCGCCGACGGCGCGCACGGTCGCGTAGTAACGCTCGCGGAACGTCAGCTCGAGGGTGCGCTCGTCGGCCGCGCGGGCATCGGCGACGCGACCGAACGCGTCGCCGACGAAACCGAGCGGCAGGTGGTCGGCGTGCGCGAGCTGCCAGCCGAACAGCACGTCGGCCATCGTCACCGCGGTCCCGTCGCTGAACACCAGCCCGTCGCGGAGGTGGAAGGTCGCCGACATGCCGTCGGCGGCCAGCCGCCACGAATCGGCGGCGGCGCCGCGCAGCTCGCCGCTGGCGGGGTCGGTGTCGACGAGCCCCTCGTGGGTCAGCCCGAGCACGAACCGCCGCGCGACCTCGGAGTGGCTGGTGAACGGGTTGACGTCGTCGGGCTCCTCGGTGACCCCGGCGTAGACGTGACCCTGCGGCAGCCCGGACGGCGCAGTGACCGGACTCGCGGGCGTCGTCACGGCCGGCTGGTCGAGCATGACCGCGATCCCGAACGAGACCGCGACCACGAGCACCAGCGCGATCATCAGGAGCGGGAGCTTGCGCATGGCGGCGCCCATCCTACGCCGGAGCGGGGGCCCTGACAGCCGACCGCGCGGCGAACCTCACACGCCGCCCCGGATCGACGACGCGACGGCCGCGCCGCCGAACACCGCGAGCACGCCGAGCACGTTCTGCAGGACGACGTTGGCGCCGAGCGGCAGCCAGCGCTGCTCCTGGATCAGGACCCGGCAGTCGAACGCGAACGTCGAGAACGTCGTGAACGCGCCGAGGAAGCCGGTGAGCACCGCCGCCTGCACGATCGGCGACCAGCGACCGTGACCGAGCTCGTAGCCGAGCCCGAACAGGAAGCACCCGAGCAGGTTCACCACCAGCGTGCTGAGCGGGAACGTGCCCCAGAGCGAGCGCACCAGCTCGGTGAGCAGGAAGCGCGAGACGGCGCCGAGCGCGCCCGCAGCGGCGATCGCCGCGCACACCGTGAAGGACATGGCGCCGGCAGGTTAGCCCCATTGCCGGCGCCGCGGCCTCACTTCTTCGGGTAGGTCTTCAACACCCACTCGCGCCACTCGCTGTCGAACTTCGCCGCGTCGAGCTCGAACAGCTCGATCAACAGCTTGCGGGTCAGCGCCTCTACGGTCGCGCGCGGCACCATGGCGCTCGGCACCGGCGGCAGCTCCTTGAGCTTCCGGAGCATGAACGCGACCTTCTCGGGATCGCGCTTCATCAGGAAGTCGACGCGCGACCAGGCCTGCGCGTGATGGTGGTAGCCCATCTCCCCGAACTGCTCCCAGGCGCACATCTGGTCGAACGTGAAGCAGACGCCCTCGTGCTGCGCGCGCTTCCGGACCTTGACCGGCCAGATGCCGATCTTGCGTTCGGGATCGGCCTCGCTGTCGAGCACGCGGACGTTGACGACGTCGCTCGGGATGCCGGCCGCGAAGTAGTGCGCGAGCCCCTCGCCGAGCCACAGCGGCAGCTCGAGGTGGTAGCCGCGGTAGCCGCTGAACAGGTTGTGCGCGACCGAGTAGATCACGTTCGAGTGCACTGCGGTCGCGTCGAAGCCCTCCATGTCCTCGATCGCCAGCGCCGCGAGCAGCTGGTGCGTCTTGACATGGTACCACCGCATCGCGACGTCGGTCTTGTAGTTGCAGAAGCGGTCGAAGTAGCGCGACAGATCCGACGTCTTCTCGAACAGCAGCACGAGGAACTTGTCGCCGAGTCCGAGGAACTTGCCGTTCGGCGGCAGGTTGCCCGGACCGAAGTCGGCGTCGGTGACGCCGAGCATCTGTTCGACGTCGGCGTAGAGCCGCTCGAGCCGCCAGGCATACAGATGCAGCTGCACCCACGGCCCGAGCTTCTTGACCCGCGCCGGGAACTTCGGCACCGACTCGCGCACCGCCTTGACCTCGTCGCGCAGGAAGCGGCGCTTCTCGTTCTCGGCCGGCAGCGTCTGCGTCTTCATGCTGTAGCCGATGCGGAAGTGCGCGGTCTCGATCCAGAGGAAGCGGCCCTTGCCGAGTACGGTCTCGATGTCGTCGGTGGTGACGAAGTCGGCCCACGGGAAGGGCCCGTAGCGCACGATGCCGGCCTGCTTCATCAGCTCCGGATCGTTGTCGGTGAACGGGTCGACCTTCTCGGCCTTGAGCACGTCCTCGTCGTCGTCGGTCGTCGCCGGCTGCTGGCAGGGCAGCAGCGCGCTGGCGAAGACCGTCGTGAACAGCAGCAGCGCGAGCGTCTTCATCGCGGGGTACACCCTCATACGTTTACCAATGCGAACGAGCTCGTGGGGCGACGCCGCACCACGAGCTCGTTCCTGCGGACGCGGGGTCCCGTCAGTTGTCGGAGTCGCCGCCGACCTTCTCGTCGGCGGCCTTGGCATTCTCGCCGTCCAGCGCAGGCTCGGTGAGGGCCTTGAGCGCGAGCGCCCGCAGCTCCTTCTCCCGCGCGGCCATCTTCTCGCGTTCCTTGGCGAGCTTGTCGAGGTCCTTCTGGAGCTTGGGCAGCTTGTTCGACTTCAGACCCTTCTTCTCGATCTCGCGATCCATGCGGGCCTTGACCTCGGACTCGAGGCCGTCGATCCGGTCGTACTGATCGAGCAGCTTGCGCAGCTCCTTGATCGACTTCTCGGCGTTGCCTTCGTAGCAGCGGTCGAGGAACCCGAACATCGTGTCCCAGAGCACCCGCTGCGACTGGTCGCCGGGCAGCGGCGTCTTGTTGCCACCGTCCGGGTCGACGAAGAACAGGTGCGGGATGCGATCGCCTGCCTTCTCGGGCTTGAACAGCAGTGAGAGCGGATGGTCGGTCTCGAGGATGTTCGGCGGCAGCTTGACGCACCGGAACCAGCCGGTGAGCAGCACCGTCTGCTCGTTGTCGAGCGACCGGTCGAGCAGGGCGTGGTCGGTGCCCTTGCAGCGCTCGCACTCGCGCATGACGAGCAGCGGACGCTTGTCGCCGTCGGTGACGAGCGCGTAGGCCTCGTCGAGCGGCAGCGCGCGCCGCGCCATCTGCGCGGTCGTCCCACCGTTCGAACCCGCCGCCTGGGTTTCCGGTTTCCAGACCGGGAACGTCCACGCGATCTCGAGAACTGCCTTGGCCGTCTTCTTACGGGTGAAGTCGAGGGCGACGCCGCCACCGCGGCCGCCGCCTGCACCACCCCCCGATGCGGCACCCGGAGCGCTGGGAGCCAAACTGGCTCCCCCACCGCCGCCTCATCACTGGGGCGCCGCGGGGCGCGCGAGGAG
>JAGQRB010000529.1 GCA_020425925.1 Planctomycetota bacterium | reverse complement strand
CGCTTCCCGATCTACGTGCCGAACTCCGCTGGTTTCATCGGCACGGCGTTCGACATGCAGGCTGCCGCCGTGTCGCCGCAGAGCAACCTCCTCGGCCTCGCGGTCTCGGATCGCGGCACGATGACGCTCGGCGCACGGTCGCCGTTTCCGGTGATCGCCGGCCTGGTGCTGCATCTCGATGCCGCCGATCCGAGCGGCAACTCGACGTTGCCGGCGGACGGATCACCGCTCGCGACGTGGACCGACTTGAGTGGTCGGGGCAATCATGCCTCGACCGGTCAGGCCAGCCCGATCTTCCGGCGCAACGCGGTGCAGGGTGCGCCGGCGGTGGATTTCGGTGTCAGCGCGGTCGATTCCCTCGTCACCGCGAGCTCGGCCGATTTCGCTGCCGCGACCGCGACGATGTTCCTGGTCGCCAGGAACCCGGTCACGGCCCTCGTGTCGGTCGCGCCACCGAACACGATCGACGACGAGATGCTGCTCTACGCCCGGCCGGGAAGGAACGTGCGCGCGTTCCACCACACGAGCCCCGGCCACTTCACCGAACTGCCGCACCAGAACTCCGCCTTCGACACGTTCATCCAGGAGGCGACCTTCGGGATCAACACCGTCGATGTCAGCAACGCCATCGACGGCGTCGGTTCGACCGCGTCGTTGCTCACCACCGGCAGTCCGCAGCCGTTCCCGGCCAGCGTGAATCGCGCCGTTCACGTCGGACGGCGCGGATCGTCGTCGTTCGAGAACGGATCCGGCTTCATCGCCGAGGTCATCATCTACGACCGCATCCTTTCCCAGCAGGAGCGCGATCTGGTCGGCTCCTACCTGCAGGCGAAGTTCGGCCTCGCCGCCGGCTACCCGTAAGGGCGGCGAGTTCGCGGCGAGGCGGGTCAGGCGAGCAGCTTGCGGATCACCGTCTGCAGGATGCCGCCGTTGCGGTAGTAGTCGACCTCGACCGGCGTGTCGATGCGGCAGCGCGCGGTGAACTTCGTCTCCTTGCCGCTGGCCGGGTCGCGCGCCGTGACCGCGAGCTCCTGACGCGGTGCGAGCTGCTCGTCGACCGCGACGTCGAAGCTCTCGTGGCCCGACAGCCCGAGGCTCTGCCGGGTCTGGCCGGGGAGGAACTCGAGCGGTAGCACGCCCATGCCGACGAGGTTGCTGCGATGGATGCGCTCGTAGCTCTCGGCCAGCACGAACCGGACGCCGAGCAGCAGCGTGCCCTTGGCGGCCCAGTCGCGCGAGCTGCCGGTGCCGTACTCCTTGCCCGCGAGCACGCACAGCGAGGTGTCCTCCTCGCGGTAGCGCAGCGCGGCGTCGTAGACCGACATCTGCTCGCCGCTCGGCAGGTGCCGCGTCATGCCGCCCTCGACGTCGACCAGCAGGTTGCGCAGCCGGATGTTCGCGAACGTGCCGCGCGTCATCACGCGGTCGTTGCCGCGGCGCGCGCCGTACTGGTTGAAGTCCTTCGGCTCGACGCCGTGTTCGCGCAGGTAGCGCCCCGCCGGCGAATCGGCCTTGATGTTGCCGGCCGGCGAGATGTGGTCGGTGGTCACCGAGTCGCCGAGCACCAGCAGCGGCAGCGCGCCGGCGATCGCGCCGATCGGCGCGACCTCGCGCCGCATGTCGGTGAAGAACGGCGGCTCCTGGATGTAGGTGCTGTCGGCCTCGAACGCGAACAGGTCGCTGGCGGTCGCGGTGATCTCGCGCCAGGCCGGCGGGCCCTGATCGACGACTCCGTACTGCTCGCGGAACGCGGCCGGCGACATGCTCGCGGCGATCGCGTCCTGGATCTCCTGGTGCGTCGGCCAGACGTCGCGCAGGTAGACCGGCTCGCCGTCGCGGTCGTGGCCGAGCGGTTCGCTGTCGAGGTCGATCTGCACGGTGCCGGCGAGCGCGTAGGCGACGACCAGCGGCGGCGACGCGAGGTAGTTGGCCTTGACGTCGGGATTGACGCGGCCCTCGAAGTTGCGGTTGCCGCTGAGCACAGCGGCCGCGACGAGGTTGCCGCCGCGCACCGCCGCCGCGACGTTGTCCGGCAGCGGGCCGCTGTTGCCGATGCACGTCGTGCAGCCGTAGCCGACGACGTGGAAGCCGACGCTCTCGAGCTCGGCCAAGAGCCCGGCCTTCTCGAGGTAGTCGGTGACGACACGCGAGCCGGGCGCCAGCGAGGTCTTGACCCAGGGCTTGCGGCTGAGGCCGCGGGCGTGGGCCTTCTTCGCCACGATGCCGGCGCCGAGCATCACGGAGGGGTTGCTGGTGTTGGTGCACGAGGTGATCGCGGCGATCACCACGGCGCCGTGGGTGAGCTCGTGCGGCTGCCCGTTCTGCACCGTCGCGGTCGCCTGCAGCGCGGCGCCCTGCAGTCCGAAGCCGCGCTGGTCGGGGCTCTTCTGCAGCGCGCTCTCGAACTCGCTGCGCATCTTCGGCAGCGCGATCCGGTCCTGCGGCCGCTTCGGCCCGGCGAGGCTCGGGGTCACGGTCGCGAGGTCGAGCGCTAGCGTCGAGCTGAACTCGGGCACCGGCGCGTCGGCGCTCCAGAACAGACCCTGGGCCTTGTTGTACTCGCGGACGAGCGCGACCTGCTCGGCGTTGCGGCCGCTGCGCTCGAGGTAGCGGCAGGTCTCCTCGTCGATCGGGAAGAAGCCCATGGTCGCGCCGTATTCCGGAGCCATGTTGGCGATCGTGGCGCGATCGGCGAGCGACATCGCGGCGATGCCGTCGCCGTGGAACTCGACGAACTTGCCGACGCAGCCGTGCGCGCGCAGCAGCTGCGTCACGGTCAGCACGAGGTCGGTCGCGGTCGCGCCCTCCGGCAGCTTGCCGGTGAGCTTCATGCCGACGACCTCCGGCAACAGCATGTAGGTCGGCTGTCCGAGCATCACGGCCTCGGCCTCGATGCCGCCGACGCCCCAGCCGAGCACGCCGAGCCCGTTGATCATCGTGGTGTGCGAGTCGGTGCCGACGCAGGTGTCGGGGAAGACCAGCGTCTGGTCGCCTTCCTGCTTCTGCAGCACCGCGCCGGCGAGGTACTCGAGGTTGACCTGGTGCACGATGCCCATGCCCGGCGGCACGACGCGGAAGTTGGTGAGCGACTGCTGGCCCCACTTCAGGAACTGGTAGCGCTCGCGGTTGCGCCGGAACTCGAGCTCGAGATTCTGCTGCTCCGCGGCGGCGTCGGCGAACGCGTCGACCTGCACCGAGTGGTCGATCACCAGATCGCACGGCACCAGCGGGTTGATCCTCTTCGGGTCGCCGCCGAGCCGTTGCATCGCCGCGCGCATCGCCGCGAGATCGACGACGCACGGCACGCCGGTGAAGTCCTGCAGCACGACCCGCCCCGGCAGGAACGGGATCTCGACGGTGCCGGCGGTCTCCGGGCCCCAGTTGGCGATGTTGCGCACGTCCTTCTCCGCAACGACGTAGTCGTCGAGGTTGCGCAGCGCCTGTTCGAGCAGGATCCGGATCGAATACGGCAGCCGTGCAAGTCGTCCGATTCCCTGCGCCTCGAGCGCGGAGAGCGCGAAGTAGGTGAAGCGGCGGTCGCCGACCGCGAGCGTCGAGCGGGAGGAGAGGGGATTCCGGGTCGTCATGTTGGCAAAGTTGCGGAGGAGCGCCGTGGTGCGAGCGGAGTGCGCGGGTGGCCCTCGAAAAATGCGGGCGCAGGTTAGCTGCTCGGAGCGCGGGGTGCGAGGAATGTCGCCGGCGTTGCTGCGGCGCCCGCTTTGGTGCACGATGCCAGCAGCCGACCCCGAGAGCATGAGCGTCCGCGACCTCGCCCGACCGCCGCTGCGAAGCGTGCGCACCATTGCCTCGGTGGCCGGGGGCTACGTGTTCGTCGGCTGGCTGCAACAACTGCTCGCCCCGCCGAGCGAGGTCGTGATGGCCTGGCCGCTCGGCGCTGCCGCCGCCGCGCTCGTGGCCTCGGGGCCGCGCTGCTGGCCGGGTGTGCTGCTGGGTTCGTTGGTGCTCTGTGCGGCCACCGGCACCGCGCCGGCGCTGGCTGCGGCGATCGCCGCCGGCCATACCCTCGCGGCCGTCGCCGGCGCTTGGCTGCTGCGCGAGAGCTCGGG
>JAGQRB010000053.1 GCA_020425925.1 Planctomycetota bacterium | reverse complement strand
GCGCTTGGTGGTGAAGAACGGGTCGAGTGCGCGCTGGATCGTGTCCTCGTTCATACCCCGGCCGGTGTCGCGGACCTCGAGCTCGACATAGTCACCGGCACCGACATGCGGCTCTGCAGCGCTCGCGTCCAGCGTCACCCGGCGCGTCGTGATCGTCAGGCTGCCGACGTCCGACATCGCATCCCGCGCGTTGATGCAGGTGTTGAGCAGGATCTGTTCGATATGGCCGCGCGGCAGCAGCACCGGCCAGGCCTCGTCGTCCAGCCGGATGTGCAGGTCTACGCCAGAGCCGATGCTGGTCTCGATCAACGCGCGGGAGTCGGCGATCACGGACTCGACAGTCTGGATCGCCGGCTCGATCCGGTGGCGACGCGCGAAGATCATCAGTTGGCGGGTCAGTTCGGCGGCCGTCTTGCCGGCATGGCGGATCGCGTCGAACGCCGCCGTGGTCGACGTCCGGTCGTCGACGCTCCTGCCACCGAGCTCGGCGGTGCCGTTGATGACCGTCAGCAGGTTGTTGAAGTCGTGCGCGATGCCACCGGCGAGCAGGCCGAGGCTGTCCATCTTCTGGGTGTGCAGCAGCTCTCCCTGCAGTCGCACCCGCTCGGAGGTCTCGTGTTCGAGGCGTTCGCAGGCGGCGCGGAGGTCGGCGGTACGCGCCTGCACCTCTTCGTCGAGGCGATCGCGGTGTTGCCGGAGGGAGTCCTCGGCGCGGCGTCGGACCTCGACCTCGTCGCGCAGCTCGGCGGTGCGGAGGCGCACCAGCTCGGCGAGCTCGCGGGCATGACGCCGCAGCTTCAGGGCCCGCCAGCGGAGGCCCAGGAACACGGCGATGGCGAGCAGCGCGAGTGCTGCGACGCGGATCGCAGTGCGTTCGAACCAGTACTCCGGAACCACGAATCCGATCGCGTCGACCTGCGGTTCGCCGCGTCGGCCAGGCACGCGCGCCATGACTTGCAGCGAGTATCGACCGGGCGGGAGGTGGCGGAACGTCGCGCTGCGCGCGGTTCCGGCGTCCACCCATTCCTGATCGAGCGGGGCGAGGCGATAGCAGAATCGCAGCAGGTTCGGCGCGGTGAAGCTCGGTGCCGTGTACGAGACCGTGATGTCCCGCACCCCGATCGGCAGCTCGGCGGCTCGCAGTGTGTTGCCGTCGGTGCCGCGCAGCTCCTCGATGTGGGGTGTCGGCTGCGTCTCCGGTGCGCCGTCGATCGGGGCGTAGCGCGCGAGGCCGCCGACGACGGCGAACCAGAGCTTGCCGTCGGGCGTGGTGCACGCCGGCGGCTGGTGGCCACCCTGCGCTTCGACGATCGCCCGGCCAGGCGACGCGGCTACCGTCGCCCATGGCGCGGCGCTGCGATCGGTCGGACCGAGCAGTGCCGCGTAGGGACTCACCGCGAGCCCCCGGTTGGTCGTCACCGCGAGCTCACCACCGGCGAGCAGGGCGATCGCCGACAGGTGGTTGTCCGGCAGACCGTCGGTGGTCGTGAACCAGCGAATCCGATCGGGGTGCCAGGCGCAGAGGCCGCGGCCGTAGGTCGCGAACCAGACGCAGCCGTCGGACGCGGTCAGGATCGCTCGCACCTGCGATACCGGCTCGCTGCCGTCGAGTGCCACGGTCTCGAAGCGATCGCCGCGCATGCGACAGGCGCCGGCCGTGGTGCCGATCCAGAGGGTTCCCGACGGAGCCCGCACGATGCACAGCACATCGGTATCCGCGAGCCCGTCGTCGCTCGTCCAATGCGTCGTCTCGCGGCCGATGCGGAACAAGCCGCGGGTGCCGCCGGCCCAGACGGTGCCGTCGGCGTCGATCCACAGCGCCCGCAGCATCTCGAGAATCTCGCGCGATCCGGACGGCTGCAGGCGTTCGACGCCGCCATCGGCGAAGTGCACCAGACCGTCGCCCTTGCTGGCCCACAGCGAGCCGTCTGGCGCGCGCGCGAGCGCGCGCACGATGCCGTCGGTCGCGTGCAGCGTCCGGAACTCGTCGGCCTCCAGGCGCATGATCCCGTCGTGCGTGCCGACGAGCACGCCGCCGCCGGCAGCAGGCAGGACCGGACCGAGGGCGCTGGTGCCGAGATCGCTGGCTTCGTAGACGTGAAGTCCGGTCGCGACGGCGGCTGCGAGCCCGTTGTTGCCGCCGATCCACGCGTTGCCCTCGTGGTCGATCAGGCTCGTTCGCGCTTCGTCGTCCCCGAGCTCACCGACGAACTCGAGGCCGCGAGCGTCCGCCGTCGTCGTGCGTGCGAAGCGGCCGCCGACATCGAGCCAGGTGGCGCCGTGTCCGTCTCGCACGAGCGTCGCGCCCGGCCCGGGTAGTTCACCGAGGCACGTTGCGCTCGTCGAACCGGGCGGCAGCCGAGCGAGCCGACGTTCGAACCGGAACCACACCGTGCCGTCGGCATCGTGATCGAGGTCCCGCACGCGCTCGCCGGCCGGGATGGCCGAGAACTCGATCCGCTGCCAGCGCTCGCCGCGATGCACGAATGCGCCGTCGTCGGCACTCACCACGGCGGTATCGCGGACGATCGTCAAGCGACTCGGCTTTCCGCCGGGGAAAGAGCTGTCGGGCAAACAGTGGCGGCCGGACGCATCCAGCCAGCAGACGGCACCGCCCACCAAGGCGATGCCGCGGCCCTCGGCGAAGAAGTCGACGGCGAGGGTCTCGCCGGCACGAGCCATCGTGATCCGCTCGTCCCCGACGCGCAGCAGGCCGCGGTCCTCGCTCGCGATCCAGAGGCTGCCGTCGGGAGCACAGGCGAGGTCGCGGATGCGCGTCGGCCAGCCGAACGGCGGCTTGGTGCGGTCGAACACCTCGATCCGTGCACCGTCGAAACGGGCGAGTCCGCCGAGCGTGCCGATCCACAGGTAGCCGAACGCGTCCTGCGCGAGGGCTGAGACCGTGGTCTGCGGCAGGCCGTTGGCGTTGGTCCAGTGCCTGGTCTCGTAGTCGCCCTGCGCGTGCGCGAAGCCGCCGGCCGTTGCGACCAGGATCAGCGAGCAGGGCAAGGAGTGGCGGCTTCGCACTCGGACCATCGTAACCGCGATCGCGCGTGTTTCAGCGGCGGCGCCCGCCCTCGGTCATGCCGACCGGATACGCCGTGTCATGTCCCTTGATCGCGTGCCACAGGATCCGGTTGAACGTCTCCTCGTCGGCCTCGTCGACCTCGTCGAGGTCGAGCTCGAGCGACGCCAGCGCGTCGCGACGCGCCGGCCCCTCGAGCCGGTCGAGCGCGGCGTTCAGCCGGTTCAACGGGATGTTGTTCTCGACCGCCACGTACGGCGTCAGGTCCGGCTCGGCGACGAAGCAGTCGGTCATCGGCGTCGCCAGCAGGTCCATCTGGTTCATCGGCGGCAGGCCGAGGATCAGCTCGATCGTCTTGACCATGCCCGGCTGGCTGTAGCGCGTCGAGACCACCTGGCCGCCACGTCGGGTGTAGGGGCTGACGACCATCGCGACGGTGCGATGGCCGTCGACGTGGTCCCAGCCGGCCTGCGGATCGTCCTGCACCACGAAGACGCAGGTCTTCGGCCAGAACGAGCTGTTGCTGAGTCCTTCGATCACGCGGCCGAGCGCGAGATCGTTGTCGGCGACCGCCGCCGCGGGCGTCGGCATGCCGGGACGGGTGCCGGCGGTGTGGTCGTTCGGCAGCAGCATGACCATCAGGTGCGGCAGCTCGCCGCGCTGCTCGAAGCCCTTCAGCTCGGCGAGGAACTGGTCGGCGCGGTAGACGTCCGAGACCACGCTCGGGAAACCGATGAACGTCGGGCAGAGATTCTGCTGCACCGCGTCGATGTGCGACCAGGCCGTGATCGAGTACTTGCCGGTGCCCGCGACGTAGTCGTCCCAGATCTGCTCGAACGTGCCGCGCGGCTCGATCTTCGCCTGCACCATCTCGCCGTAGCAGCGGAACGTGCGGCCGCGGCGCAACGCGTTGTCCCACAGGAAGCCGCTCGCGGCGTAGGCCAGCGGATCGCTGCCCTCGTACGGGTAGCTGCGCGTGAAGCCGCCGAAGCACTTCTCGATGTAGTCGGTGACGAACGCCTCGGCGACCCACTGGTGTCCGTCGGCCGACAGGATGCCGCTGCAGTAGAAGTTGTCGAGCAGCACGAACTGATCGACGAGCGCGTGGTGGTTGGGCGTGACCTCGCGGCCGAAGATGCAGAGCGACGGGTCGCCATTGCCGCGTGCGACGTCGCCGAGCACCTGGTCGTAGGTGCGGTTCTCCTTGATGACGTAGAGCACGTGCTCGAACACCGACGGCTCGCCGTGGCGCTCCGGTACCGGGCGCGGCGCTGCGTCGGCGCGGGGCGGCAGCAGGCGCTCTTCGATCTCGGCGAAGCGGTTGGTCGCGATCACCGTGCGCGTGCCGGCGGCGATCGCCTCGGCCGACAGGTCGGTCAGGATCGAGACCGACCCGCGGTGGTCGTGGCTGTTGTGGCCGGCGCGTCCGGTCGGCGGGTGCAGCGAGCCGACGCCCTTGGTGTTGGCGACGAACAGTCGCTCGTGGGCGGCATCGAACGCGACCGCGCCGGGATACCAGCCGACCGGCAGGTGGCCGACGATCGGCTGCTCGGCCAGCGGCGCGAGCACCGCGATGGCGTTGTTGGTGCCGTTCGCGACCCACAGCCGCGCGCCGTCGGGGCTCAGCGCCAGCGCGTTCGGGCTGCTGCCGAACGGCAAGCGCGCGTCCGGCCGGACCGCGAGCGTGCGGGCGACGGTGCGCGCGCCGAGGTCGATCACCGACACCGTGTCGCTGTTGGCGTTCGCGACGTAGAGCAGCCCGCGCTCGCCGTCGACCGCGAGATCGTTCGGATGCAGGCCGACCTCGAGCTCCGCCAGCGGTTCGAGCCGCTCGGCCTCGAGCAGCGTGACGGTGCCGCTGTTCGCGACGTTGGTGACCGGATCGACGCGCGTCGGGGTGCCCGAGCTGGTATCGGTGACGTCGCCCTCGACCGGCCGCGCGCCGCCCCAGTTGGACACCGCGACGACATCGCCGGACACGGCGATGGCGTACGGGGCGACGCCGACCGCGATCTCGCGATCGAGCACGCGTCGCGCGGTGTCGACGACGCCGAGCGTGTTGTTGCGACTCAGCGTGACCAGCAGGCGATCGCCGAGACGCGCGATTCCGCCGGGAGCGGACGCACCGCGGCCGTTCGGACCCGGCAGGCGGATCGGTTCGTCCCAGCGCCAGAGCCCGTCGTCACGGCGGGCCGACCACAGCGCATCGGTGCTGTCCGTGACCCAGACCCGCGAACCGTCGGCTTCGGCGAGTATGCCGTGGAAGCTCATGCCGCGCCGCGGCAGCGCCAGCGTCTGCACGATCGCGCGATCGGCGACGCGGACGAACACCAGGTCGGTGCGGTTCTTGATCGCCAGCAGGGCGCCGCCGTCGAGCAGCGCGAGATCGGTCGGTCGGCCGGCGAACTCGACCTGCGCACCGGCCGGGCGCAGCACCTGGTGGGTGGGCACGATCGCGCCGTCGGCGGTCCGGCCCACGGGTGCCGTCGGATCCGGTGCCGGTGGGGCGCCGCCGGACTGCGCCGCGGAGCGATCGGCGGTGACGGCGGTGGCGAGCAGGGCGAGCAGCGCGACCAGCCGGCTCCCGCGGACGGGGGTGACGAGTGGGGCGCGGCGTCGGACCGGCCGGGTTGCGGACACGGGTAAGAGCGGGCGTCGGGGGGCGCGCATGGGACAGAACGTACTCGATGGCGATCGCTGCGAGCGCCCTTGGCGGGACCTTGTTACGATCCACGCGCCCCCCGAGACCCGCACCCTTGCACCCCCCCCGCGCCTTCGTCGCCGTCATCATCCCTGCCGTACTGATCGCGTTCGCCGCCGGCTTGCCGGGGCAGAACGTCGTGCAGGTGCCGCTCGCCTACAACTGGAACGGCATCGCGCATGCCGGCGAGACCGGCAATCCGGACGCGCCGAACGGCTTCCGCTCGATCTCGGACCGCGCGCTCGACTTCACCGGCGGCGTGCCGGCCGACCCGGTGTTCGCGCGCTACGCCATGGTCGCGACGCCGGGCGTGCTCGACATGGTGCACCTCGGCAACCGCAACACGGTCGACAACGGCAACTGGGCGTTCGACGCGCTGCCCGACGGCGACAACGTCGGCATCCAGCCGAACTGGCTGCCGAACGTCAATCAGACCGGACCGCAGGTGACCGCGCTGGCGACACCGATCGCGATCGGCATCAACTCGCAGGCGAGCATCCTGTTCCACGTCAGCAACGGTGGCGGCTCGTGCGACGTCACGTTCACGTTCCAGAGCTCGCAGACCGCGGTGCGCACCATCACCGCGCCGGACTGGTTCGGCGGTCCGCACGCCGGCCGTGACAGTGTCGATCGCGCCAACGCGGGAGCGGCGCTCAATCTCGTCGAGGCCGTCGTCGACCTCAGCGCCTACGCCGGCGAATCGCTGGTGCAGATCGCGTTCGACAACCGCAGCAACCTCGTCGGTGGCTACGGCATCTACGGCGTCAACGTCGTCGCCGGGCCCGAACCCGCGCGCGTGAATGCAATCCCGCTGAACTACAACTGGAACGGCATCGTGCACGCCGGTGAGGCCGCGGCGCCGGATGCGCCGAACGGCTACCGTTCGATCGCCGACCGCGGGCTCGACTTCCGCGCCGGTGTGCCGGTCGATCCGCTGCTCGACGAGTTCACGCTCGTCGACGCGCCGGGCGCCCTCGACATCGTGATGCTCGGTAACCGCAACACCGTCGGCTTCGGCCTGTTCGCGTTCGATCCGATCCCCGACGGCGACGACCTCGGCGTGCAGCCGCTGTGGCTGCCGAATCCCGACCTCACCGGGCCGCAGACGACGACGCTGGCGCAACCGATCCTGCTCGACGGCGCTTCGGTCGCGAGCTTGCTCTACCAGACGACCGGCGGCGGTGGCGCGTTCGACGTCACGTTCTCGCTCGCGAGCGGCGCCGTGACCGCAACGCTGTTCGGCAGCGACTGGGTCGGCGGCAGCTACGCCGGCACCGCGGCGACCGACCGCGCCGGACCCGGGCTGCCGCTGCGCATCGACAGCGCGGCGATCGATCTCAGCGCGCTGGCCGGCTACGTGCTGACCGCGATCACGTTCGAGAATCGCAGCAACCCGAACGGCAGCGTCGCGATCCTCGCCGCCAACGTCACCGGGTGCCTCGCCTGTGCCAACTCCGGTGGCCCGGTCGCGCTCGGCGGCGGCAACGGCCCGACGATCGCGACGACGTCGACCGGCGCGCTCGGCTGCCCGCTCGATTGGACCGTCGCCGGCGCGACCCCCGGCACGCTGTTCGGCCGCTTCGCGCTCGGGTTCGGCACCACGTCGCTGCCGCTCGGCGGCATCGTCCCGGGTTGCACCGGCACCGTGCACGTGCCCAACCCGGTCACGATCCCGGCCGCGGTCGACGCCGCCGGGACCGCGACCTTCGCGCTGCTGCCGCCGACGGCGACGGCGTTCTGTGGTCTGACCGTGACCGCGCAGTACGTCGAGCTCGTCTCCCAGTCCTGCCCGCTGCTGCTCGGTGACGCGCTCGCGATCACGATCGGCAACTGACCCGCACAGGTTCCCGATGCACGTTTCGCTCCTTCTCTCTTCCGCGGTCGTCCTCGTCGTGGCGGGCCTCGCGCCCGCACAGAACCAATCGCCGAACGCGCCGACCATCACCGAGCCGGCGCAGCCGAACCTCGTGCTCAATCCGAACGATGTGCACATGGAGACGGCGCCGTTCAGCGACCCCGATCCGGGCGACCAGCACGCCGCCTCGGACTTCGAGATCTGGAGCGTGAACCCGCAGCAGCGCGTCTGGGCCGCGGTCGGGATCACCGGCTTCGAGAAGGTGCACGCCCACCTCGGCGACGGCGTGTTCGAAGGCGCACTCACCGGCTGGCACCGGCTGCTCGCGAACAAGTCGTATCAGCTGCGCGTGCGGCACAAGGACGACAGCGGCGACCCGGCGACCGAGTGGGGCCCGTGGTCGTCGATCCCGTTCTCGACCGGTGCTGCCGACGCCAAGGCGCCGCTGGTGATCGAGGACGTCGACGACGTGCCGGCGCCGCTGTGGACCGATCTGCTCGGCGCCCCGATCGACCTGCCGACCGGCTTCCCGAACCCGATGCTGCGGGTCGAGACCGATACGCGCTGGCTGTTGCTGCGCATCGACGCCGATGCGATGCCGGGCAATCGCCTGACCAACCCGCCCGGCCTGCCGGTGCATCGCGCCGTCCGCGTCGTGCTCGAGGCCGGCAACCCCGGCGGCAACCTGGTGCTGCCGGCGAGCGATCTCGAGCTCTACGAGCACGACTGCGAGGGCTTCGTCGTCCGGCTGCCGGCCGTGACTCTGGCGCCGTTCACGCGCGCCGAGTTCTGGATCAGCGAGCACGGCGCGACCTACGACGCCAGCGTGTCGCCCTACGTGCCCGACTTCTCGACGCCGGCGCGCGGCGTGCCGGTGCCCTGGGACGCGCTGCAGCCGGGCTTCGTGATCGACGTCGTCGCCGAGGGGCTGCGGCTGCCGGTCAACATCGCGTTCGTCCCGAATCCCGGCAGCCAGCCGTCCGATCCGAAGTTCTACGTCACCGAGCTCTACGGCACGATCAAGGTCGTCAGCAACGACGGCACGGTGTCGACCTACGCCTCGAACGTGATCAACTACACGCCGTCGGGTGCGTTCCCGGGCAGCGGCGAACAGGGCCTGACCGGGCTGGCGGTCGATCCGGCGAGCGGCGACGTGTTCGCATCGCACATGTGGGTGGTCGGCGGCCAGAACGAGCCGCGCATCACCCGGCTGACGAGCCTCGACGGCGGCCGCACCTCGTCGTCGCGGCAGGTGATCCTGGCGATGGCGAACGAGCCGCAGGGTCAGTCGCACCAGATCTCGCGGCTCGAGATCGTCGGCGGCGAGCTGTTCTGCCACATGGGCGACGGCTTCACCTACCAGACCGCGCAGAACCTCGGCTCGTACCGCGGCAAGATCCTGCGGTTGTCGCTCACCGGCGCACCGCTGGCGAGCAACCCGTTCTACAACGGCGGCAGCGTCGACTCGCGCGACTACATCTACTGCTACGGCGTGCGCAACCCGTTCGGCGGCGCCTGGCGCGCGGCCGACGGCATGCGCTACTGCGTCGAGAACGGCCCGTCGGTCGACCGGCTGTCGCGACTGGTCGCGGGCCGCAACTACGGCTGGAACGGCAGCGACGCCAGCATGTCGAACTTCGCGGCCTACAACTGGGTGCCGTCGAGCGGACCGGTCAACATGGCGTTCGTGCAGCCGCAGACGTTCGGCGGCAGCGGCTTCCCGGCTGCGCTGCAGGACCACGCGTTCGTGACCGAGTCGGGTGCGACCTACGCCCGCAGCGAACAGGCGATCGGCAAGGCGATCACCGAGTTCGTCTTCGATCAGAATGGCAACGTCGTCAGCGGTCCGATCCCGTTCGTCGACTACACCGGCGATGGCTACGCCACCGCGGTCGGGCTGGCGGCCGGTCCGGACGGGCTCTACTTCAGCGAGCTCTACCGCGACGAGATGACGACGGGTCCGACGATGGCCGGCGGCCGCATCCTGCGGGTGCGCTTCGGCGATCCGACCGATTGTGACGGCAACGGCAAGCCCGATGCCTGCGAGCTCGCGCACGGCGAGGGCGACTGCAACGGCAACCTCGTGCTCGACGTCTGCGATCTGCAGAGCGGCACCTCGCACGACTTCGACGACAACGGCATCCCGGACGAATGCGACCCGCTGTTCGCCAGCGCCGACGAGATCTCGCTGCTGGCGGGCGGGCAGGTGTCGTTCGTGCTCGACGCCGGGCTCGCCAATGCCGGTCGGGTCTACCAGCTGCTCGGCTCGATGACGGGCACGATGCCCGGCACGCTGTTCAACGGCGTGCTGTTGCCGCTCAACAGCGTCAACGACCCGTGGTTCCAGCTGACGTGGAGCGTGTTCGCGCCGAACATCCTGCAGAACACCTTCGGTCAGCTCGATGCGCAGGGTACCGCCACGGCGGCACTCGCGGTGCCGCCGCTGCCGCTCGGTCTGCTCGGCCTCCGCTTCCATCACGCCTTCCTGGTCACCGACACGGCGGCGCAACAGGCGACGTTCGCCAGCAACGCAGTGCCGGTCACGCTGGTGCAGTAGTCCGGCTCCTCGGAGCCTTCGCCGAAATCCCCTTCCCGGGTGCACGGATCGCGTCGCACCTTCCACAACGTCAGTCAGAGCCATGCTTCGAAACGCCCCGTTCGCCGCGCTCGCGGCCCTCGCCTTCGCGGCCACCACCGCCGCCCAGGCGATCCCGGTCCCCCTGAACTACAACTTCAACGGCATCGTCCACCTCGGTGAGAGCGGCCTGCCCGACGATCCGAACGGCTACCGCTCGATCTCCGACCGCGGTCTGGACTGGCAGCCCGGCGTGCCGGCCGATCCGCTGCTCACGCCGTACATGCTGGTGACGACGCCCGGTGTGCTCGACATCGTGCACCTCGGCAACCGCAACACGGTCTCCGGTGGCCAGTGGGCATTCGACGCGGTGCCCGACGCCGACAACATCGGCATCCAGCCGAACTGGCTGGCGAATCCGGACCAGACCGGACCGCAGATCACGACGCTGGCGACGCCGCTGCCGGTCGGTCCGACCAGCAAGGCCGCGTTCCTCTACCAGATCAGCAACGGCGGTGGCTCGTTCGACGTCACGTTCCGGTTCGCGAGCAGCAACTCCTACACCGCGACGATGTCGGGCAGCGACTGGTTCGGCGGCCCGTTCATCGGCACCCAGGACGTCGACACCGCCAACCCGGGCAACAACCTCTCGATCACCGAGACCAAGGTCGACCTGTCGGGCAGCGCCGGCGAGACGATCCTGGCGATCGAGTTCTCGAACCGCTCCAACCTCAACGCCGGTTACGCGATCCTGGCCTGCAACATCGAGTACCCGCCCGAACCGCGGCGCGTGAACCAGATCCCGCTGGCCTACAACTTCAACGGCATCGTGCACGCCGGCGAGAGCGGGCTGCCCGACGATCCGAACGGCTACCGCTCGATCTCCGACCGCGGCCTCGACTGGCAGGCCGGCGTGCCGAACGACCCGCTGCTGCAGCCCTACTCGGTCGTCTCGGCGCCGGGTGTGCTCGACATCGTGCACCTCGGTGACCGCAACACGGTCGACGGCGGCCTGCGCGTGTTCGACCTGGTTCCCGACAACGACGACATCGGCATCCAGCCGACCTGGCTGCCCAACAGCAACCAGGCCGGGCCGCAGCTGACGATGCTGCAGGACCCGATCCTGCTCGACGCCGCCTCGAGCGCCAGCGTGCTGTTCCAGATCAGCAACGGCGGCGGCTCGTTCGACGTCGAGTTCACGTTCCAGACCGGCGCGCCGGTCGTCGCGACCGTCAGTGGTGGCGACTGGTTCGGCGGTGGCTTCCTCGGCACCGGCAACACCGACAACGCGTTCGCGAGCGCGAACCTCTCGCTCGTCGAGCGCACCATCGATCTCAGCGCCGAGGCCGGCCGCACGCTGATGGCGATCTCGTTCCAGAACCGCAGCAATACCAACGCCGGCTACGCCATCGTGGCGATGAACGTCGTCGGCTGCCTGTCGTGCCTCAACGGCATGCAAGGTGTGGTCACCAACCTCGGCGGTGGCGCCGGACCGACGATCACGACCTCGACGAACGGCAACCTCGGTTGCGACCTCGACTGGATCGCCGCGGGTCTGACCCCGAGTGCCGTCGGCGTGTTCGCGCTCGGCCTCGGCGTCAGCTCGACCCCGCTCGCCAGCATCGTGCCGACCTGCCCCGGCACGATCCGCACCGGCCTCAGCCCGGCGATCCTGCTCACGATCCCGGGTGCGAACGGTCGCGCGACTGCGACGATCCCGGCGCCGGTCGGCCAGAACCTCTGCGGCGTGCAGATCACCGGTCAGTACCTGCAGCTCACGACCGGCACCTGCTATGTCCGGATCAGCGACGCGCTGACGATCACGATCGGCAACTGATCGTCGCGAGGCCGCGCGCGGCAGCGGGCGGCGACGACGAGGTCGACATCCTCGGGTATCGTGGGGGCGCGATTGCGCGCCCCCATGCCCGGGTGGCCAGGCCACCCCGAACCCGACGGAGCTGCGATGTCTCGTCTGTCTCTCTCGCTCTCGAAGCCCTGCGTCGCTCTGCTGGCCGCGGCTGCCGCTCTGGGCGGATTGCGCGCCCAACTGCCCTACGGCCACGGCAATCCGGGCTCGTCGGGGGCCGTCCCGCGGCTCACCGCCGACCAGGGCCACATCGGCAACCTCGCCCACGCCTACGCGCTCGATCGCGGCCGCCCGCTCGCAGCCGCGGCGCTGCTCGTCGGCCTCGAGCCCGCGGCGGCGTCGGTGTTCGGCGTGCCGGTCTGGATCGGGCTGCAACCGGGGCAGTTCCTGCTCGCGCTGCCGTTGACCCTCGACGGCAGCGGTGCCGGCCAGGTCGCCAACCCGCTCGGCCCGACGGCGCAAAGCCTCGTCGGGTTGCGCCTCTACCTGCAGGCCGCGGTGATCGACCAGCAGGGCGGCGTACCGTTCCTGGCGGTGAGCAACGGGCTCGTCGACGAGATCGTCGACCGACCGCTGCTGGCCGTCGGCGGTGAGATCGGGGCCACC
Organism: Planctomycetota bacterium; assembly: GCA_020425925.1. Taxonomy (GTDB): domain Bacteria; phylum Planctomycetota; class UBA1135; order UBA1135; family UBA2386; genus JAGQRA01. The sequence goes on along the minus strand of JAGQRB010000053.1, from coordinate 19,198 downwards.
GTCAGCGATCCGTTGACCTTGCTCGATCCACGGACGCTGGCGATCGTGCACCAGAGCACACCACCGAACGCCGACGGCCTCAGCGGCGCCGTGTTCGCCGCGGGTGGTACCCGGCTCTACGCCGCGTCCGCGAGTCGAAGCTCGATCGAGGCCGCGGACACGACCGTGATCCCGCCGTCTTGGAGCACGTTCGCGAACCTGACCGCGCCGGCGCTAGGTATCGCCTACGACCCGCGGCGGCGGCTGCTCTACACGGTGTCCGGCAACCAGTCGCAGGCCAAGGACCTCGTCGTGTTCGACGCCGATCCGCAGAGCCCCGGCTACGGCACCGAGCTCGATCGTGCCGTGGCGATCACCACTCTGGACACCGCTCGTCAATGGCAGCTGGCACCGGCCGGCGACCGCATCGCGATCTACTCGGGAACGGCTGCGAACGAGCTCATGATCGTCGACGTCGATCCGGCCGGCACCGGCTACCTGCAGGTGATCGACCGCGCGGTCGTGCCGGGTCTGCAGCCGCCGCTCAACGCGCTGTCGCGCGTGCGCGTCGCCGCCGATGCGAGCATGGCCTACGCACTGCTGTCGGTGGGCTTCTTCACGGTGCCGAGCGGCTTGCACCGCTACGACGTGCGCACCGGCCAGTGGCGCGATCACAACGCCCTGGCGCCCGGCATCCAGGCGATCGGCCCGTCGAGTTCACCGCCGGGTCCGATGGTCACCAGCAGCGATCTCGCGTTCGCGCGCGACGAGTCGTTCGCCGTCCTGACCGAGTACGCCGGCATCCGGCGCATCGACCTCGACCGCGACGATCCGGCGGCGTGGAACATCACCGCGATCCCCGGCAGCTGGACTCCGAACACGTCGTTCGGCCACACCGTGACCGCGACCGGTGATGTCCTGCTGTTCGCGTCCGGCCCGACCGCCACCGACTCGGTCGCGACGCTGGTCGATCCGTTCTCGGGGCAGGTGCGCGCGTCCGCGCAGCTGATCGGGGTGTTCTCGCGCGGCGTGCTGGCCGAGCGCTGAAGCGCAGGTCACGTTCGAACCGCTGCGTCGGCCGGCTTTCGCGCCGAGAGCAGCAGCGCCGGATTCGGCAGCTCGAAGCCGCGGGACGTCCGGAATCGCTCGGCGGTCGCGGTGACCGAGCGTTCGATCGCGGCGCGCGTGTCGGCCGGCAGCGCGTCGGTGTCGGCCCAGCTCGCGAACGCCGCGAGGTAGGGGGCGAGCGTCGGCGTCTGCCAGACCAACGGCAGCTCCCGCACCGCGACCGCGTCGAAACCGGCGGCGCGAAGCAGGTCGCCGAGCGCCGCGGGATCGGCGACCCCGAACAACGGCCCATGCGGCAGCTCCGGCACGCCGACGTGTTCGCCGACCGCGGCGAAGAACAGGCCGAAGGCCTCGAGCTGTGCGATCTCGCCCCAGACCGTCATGCCGACGCGTCCGCCGGGCCGCAGCACCCGCAGCGCCTCGCGCAGCACGGCGTCGGGACGCGCACAGTGGTGCAGGACGAAGTTGCCGACCACGGCGTCGAAGTGGTCGTTCGCGAAGGGCAACGCATCGGCCGGCGCGATCCGGAAGTCGATCGCCGGCGCTGCGGCGCGGGCCAGGTCGATCATCGCCGGCGCGAAGTCGACGCCGGTGACCTCGGCGCCGCGGGCTTGCGCGGCCCCGGCGGCGAGACCGGTGCCGGTGCCGACATCGAGCACGCGGGCGCCGGCGCGGGCATCGACCGCGTCGAGCAGGTCCGGCAGGGCGCCGGCGACGAGCACGCCGAAACCGTCGCGGTAGCCGGCGGCGCAGCGGCTCCAGGTGGCGTTCTCGTAGTCTTCGATCCGTTTGACGTCGGGCACGGGTTCGGTCATTTCAGGCCTCCGGGGCTCAAGCGACGTCCGGGCGGCCGTGTTCGCGGCGGAAGTACTCTACGATGCCGCGGCCATGCCGGAGCCGAGCTCGCCCGTGATCCGTCTGCCCAGAGTCACCGCGGTCGCGGCTGCCGTACTGGTGTCCGGCCCCGCTACCGCGCAGGACTGGGTGCCGCTGCACGAGACCGTGCCGGTGTCCGATATGCCGTGCGCCTACGACAGCTACCGCGACCGGGTGCTGACCGTCGACTGGACCCACGGTCGCGCCTACGAACACGATGGTGTCGCGTGGCTGCGGGTGGCCCCGCCGCCGACGCAGCGCTGGTCCACCGCGCTGGCCTACCAGACGGCGCGCGGCACGACGCTGGCGATGATCCAGTCGAGCAACGCATCGTCGTGGGCGACCTACGAGTTCGACGGCCAGGCCTGGCTGTTGCGTCTGCCGCAGCATGCGCCGCCGGCGCGGTGGTCGACGCAGCTCACCTACGACGAGGCTCGCGGTGTCGCCGTGTTGTTCGGCGGAGTCGGGATCACCGGTCCGATGGGCGATACCTGGGAATGGAACGGCAGCGACTGGCTGCCGTTCGCGCCCGCCGCCCGCCCGCCGGGCCGGGAGCAGGGCGCATTCGGCTACGACGCGACCCGCGCCGTGACCGTTCTGTTCGGCGGTGCCCGCAACGGCAACGTGCTCGGCGATCACTGGGAATGGAACGGCGCCAACTGGATCCAACGCTCGCCGGCGACGCTGCCGACGGCGCGGTATCGCGCCCAGCTCGCGCACGACATCGCACGCCGGCGGACCGTGCTCTACGGCGGCTACCCGTTGGTCGACGATCAGCCGTGGGAGTTCGACGGCCAGCAGTGGGTGCACCGCACGATTCCGGATGCGCCGAACGTGCGCGGGCGGCACGGCATGGTCGCCGTCCCCGGCGGGGTGCGGATCTTCGGCGGCACGATCCCGCCGGTTGCCGGGCCGCGCGAGATCTACGACTACGATGGTGCCGCGTTCCGACCGCGGCACGGTCTGCCGGCTCTGGCTGCGATCGCGTTCGATCCCGTGTCCGATCGCACGCTGCTCGCGCTCTCGGAACGGAATGGCGCAGCGTTCGCGCCGGTGCGCACGTTCGAGTGGAACGGCACGATCCTGCGCGAACGGCTGCTGCCGGGGCCGGTCGGCACCGGGCTGCCGCAGCTGACCGCGAACCCCGGAGGCGGTTTCTTCGGTGTCGACCAGGGCGGCCGCAGCTTCGTGTTCGACGGCTCGCAGTGGCAGCAGGTCGCGAGCATCGGGCCGCCGCCGCGCTCGTATCCCGCGATCGCCACGGATGCGGCCCGCGGCGTCGTCGTGATGTTCGGCGGGTCGACGCCGGCGTATCACGACCTCGCCGACACCTGGGAGTGGAACGGCGCGAGCTGGACGCAGCGGCCGGTCGTCGGGCCGGCGCGGCGACGGCTCGCGAGCATGACGTTCGAACCGTCCGCCGGGCGGTGCGTCCTGCACGGCGGCTACGGCAGCGGCGCCGCCTCGCTGGCTGACACCTGGGAGTACTCGGCCGCGGGCTGGAACCTGCTCGATACCGGTGCCGGGTTTGCGACCGGCTTCGGTCGCGTCGTGTGGTCGCCCGAGCGCGGTCGCGTCGTGCTGACGCGCAGCGAGTTCGCCGTGCCCGATTCGGTCTCGACCTGGGAGCTCACCGGCAGCCTCTGGCAGCTCGCCCTGAGCACGCGGCCATTGCCCGACCTCGGCATCCTCGCCGCGGACCCGGCCGGTCACGTCGTCGCGGCCGGCGGCACGACCGGGCTCTCGCTGATGCTGCTGACGAACACGCCGGCGGTGATCGACTCGGCCGGGCCGGGCTGCAGCAGCCGCGCGCTGCCGCCGCGCCTCGCGGTGCACGACCGGCCGCGACCCGGTGCCGTGCTGCGTTGTGCACTCGTCGGAGCCGACGCCGGGCAGTTCGCACTGCTGGTGGGCAGCAACGCGTTCGGCGCCGGCACGTTCGGTGGTTGTCCGACCACGCTGCTGAACCCGGCGTTGCTGCGCGTCGCCACGACGAACGCGGTCGGGCAGGCCGCATTCCGGCTGCAGCTGCCCGATTCGGCCGCGCTGATCGGCGCGCGGCTCGGGCTGCAGGCGCTGGTGTCCGAGCCCGGTGGGCCGATCGGCGGCGTGTTCGCGCTCGGCGAGCCGCTGCGGCTGATCGTCGGCGACTGACCGCGGGGCGCGTCAGTCGAAGCGCAGGCGATCCTCGAGCCCGCGCACGTACGCCTGCAGCGAGCGTTCCGGATCGTCCGGGAAGGTGTCGTCCAGGACCTCGAGTGCCGTCATGCGATCGGGGCGGAAGCTGCGGAAGTCCGTTCGCAGCTCGCACCACGCGCCGAGCAGCCAGGTCGAACCGAAGAACGCGAGGCACAGCGGCCGCAGCGTGCGCGCCGTGGTCGCGCCGTCGCCGTCGCGATAGTCGCAGCGCAGCTTGCGCCGCGCGTCGATCGCCTCGCGCAGCGTCTGCAGGCGCGCGCGGGCGTCGCGTTCGAGTTCGACCGGGACCGCGAGCTCGCGGCGATCGAAGCTCTCGCGCAGGTGGTCGGGCACGACCGCCGCGACCTTCGCGATCACGCTCTCGGCCTGCCGTGCGAGGAACTCGTCGGCGAACGCCCGCACCATGCGCGCACCGAGCACGAGTGCGCCGATCTCGGCGGCGTCGAGCATCAGCGGTGGCAGATCGAAGCCGGCACCGAGCACGTAGCCGACACCGGCCTCGCCGTCGATCGGCACGCCGCTCGCCATCAGGTCCGCGACGTCGCGGTAGACCGTGCGCAGCGAGACCTCGAGCTCCGCCGCGATCTCGCGCGCGGTCACGACATCGCGCGATCGCAGCAGCTCGATCAGTCGGAACAAGCGATCCGCGCGGCGCATGGCGGCACAGCTTAGTGCATGACTACTTCGGTGCGGTCGTCGCCTCGGGATGCCGCCAGTCGGGCAGGTCGGCAGTCGGCCCGTAGGTCTGCGGCACCGCGACATCGAGCAGACGCAGGTAGACCGTCAGCTGGCCGCGGTGGTGGATCGAGTGGTGGATCGCGATCGCGCGGATCGCCTCGTGACGCGGTTGATCGGCCAGCACGCTCGAGCCCTGCAGCATGCGCCAGCGCGCCCGCAGGAACTCGTCGCTGCCGTCGACGACGTCGCGGCAGAGCGCGAGGTTGCGTTCGAACACGGTCAGCAGCTCGTCGGTGCCTGTCGCCACGAACGGCTGGTAGTCGCCGAGCGACGCCATGTCGAAGACGTCCTCGCGCATGCCCTCGATCCAGGACGGGGTCTCGGCGATGTGGCTCGCGAGCGCGCCGAGGGTCATCGACCTGTCGTGTGGCCGCCAGTCGAAGCGGTCGGCGGGTACCGCGCGCAGCACGCTGCGGGTGAGATCGGCCTCGCGGGCGAGGTCGTCGAGCAGGAGACGGGAGATGGTCATGACGCCTGCTTACCGACCCGCTGCTGACAGCGTGGTGGCAGCAGGCCGGGATCAGTCGTCGAACACGACGTCGGTGAACAGCCCGTCGGCGGCAAAGCCCTGGAACCACTGCTGCACCGGTTCGCCGGGCGGCGCCTTCGCGAGCGCGTCGGGCAGTGCCGTGCCGTCCGCCAGTGCCTTCAGCACCGCGTACATCGGCCGTGTCAGGCGCTGGCGCCAGACCTGGTCGTCCCTGCGGAACACCGCGACCTGGCTGCGCTCGGGGGCCGGCACCGGCACCGGTTCGTCCTGCTTCCACGGCTGGTAGAAGTGGTCGACCGGGTGGCGGAACGTCAGCAGCTGCAGCGACGGGTTCGGCACGAAGCGCGCCGTGGCCCACTGTTCGGGCCGGACGGCGCCGAGTCGTTCGGCGGTGAGCGGCTCGAACTCGGCGGCGTCGAACGCGATCGAGCAGGCGAGCTCGAGTTCGGCGAGCTCGGCGAGGAATGCGCGCTGCGGCACCTTGCGCTGACGTCGCACGAACGCCGGGAATTCGCGGCCGAGGCGGTTGAGGTTGGGATGGCGACTCGGGAACGCGGCCAGGTAGCGCGCGACCAGCGCCTGGAACTCGCAGTGGCCGAGCACGTGTGCGACCGCGCCGAACTCGCCTTCGAGCACCTCGACGAGTCGCGCGAGGTAGGCGCCGTTGTAGATCTGCAACATGCCGGCGGCGTCGAGCCGGGGGTTCGGCGCGATCACCGCGCCGCGCTCGACCTCGGCGCGCGGGATCATCGCGTCGAGTGCGCGGCTGCGGATCGCGACGTCGGCCGTGCGCGGGTGCTCGACGACGCCGGCGAACCAGCGCTGCAGCGTGCGGAGCTCGTTCGCACCCGCCTTCGCGCTCATCGGGCGCTGCCCGTGCCGGCGCGCGGCTTGCTGGCGACCGGCGGCTTGCGATAGCGCTCGGCCTTCCTGGCCTCGCGGTGCACGGTCTTGAAGTCCGGGATGTCGGCGTCCCACTCGAGCACCGTCGAGCGGCCGCCGGAGAGCTCGTGCGCCAGGCGATAGAGCTGCCAGACCTCGGGGCAGACCGGATGGTCGTGGGTGTCGAGGCGGTGGGTCTCGTAGACCGTGTGGCCGGCGAGATGGAAGTAGACGACGTGGTCCCACGGCACCGCGCGCAGGTACTCCGAGGCATCGAAGCCGTGGTTGCTGGCGCAGACGAAGACGTTGTTGACGTCCATCAGCAGACCGCAGCCGGTCGCCGACGTGAGCTCGGCGAGGAACTCGGGCTCGGTGAAGTCGGCGTGCGTGAATTGCAGGTAGGTGCTCGGGTTCTCGAGCACGAGCGGTTGCTCGAGGATGTCCTGCACCGCGTTGACGCGCCCGACGAGATGACGCAGCGCCGCCTTGGTGTACGGCAGCGGCAGCAGGTCGTGCAGGTTCTTGCCCTCGACGCCGGTCCAGCAGATGTGGTCGCTGATCCAGCGGGAGCGGCAGCGTTGCTGCAGTGCGCGAAGCTCGCGCAGGTAGTCGCGGTCGAGCGGATCGGTCGTGCCGATGTTCATCGACACGCCGTGCATCACGATCGGATAGTGCGCCGCGATCTCGTCGAGCACGTGCAGCGGGCGGCCGCCCGTGTGCATGTAGTTCTCCGACAGGATCTCGAAGAAGTCGACCTGCGGCCGGCGCGACAGGATGGTGCCGTAGTGCACCGTGCGCAGGCCGAGGCCGATGCCGAGATCATCGGCGACGAGGGAACGGACGGTCGTGGACATGCTGACCCGCGCGGCGTGACTCGGCGAGCGGGATCTCAGTGCTTGATGGGCACGCCGCAGCCGCCCTTGCCCTCGCACGAGTTCTTGCCCTTGCAGCCGTTGTCGCCGGACTTGCAGCCGCCCTGGCTCTTGCAGGCGTTCTTGCCGGCGCAGCTGTGGGCCGCGACCGTCGCGCAGCCGCCCTTGCCCTGGCAGCTGTTCTTGCCCTTGCAGCCGTTGTCGCCGGTCTTGCAGCCGCCGTGCTCCTTGCAGCCGTTGAGGCCCGCGCAGGCGTGTTTGTCCATCGCGGCCGAGTCGCCGGCGCCGGCCGGAGCCGAGGTCTTGTTCTCCTCGCCGGTGCACGAGTTCAGGGTCAGGGTCGAGCCGAGCAGCAGGCCCGACACCGCGGCGGAGAGGAGAGCGGTCTTGGTGGCGTTCATCGCAGTTCTGGAGTGTGAGAGTTGGGTAAGGCGCCGCAGGGTAGGTCCCGGCACCGGCGGAATCTACGACGGCAGGCGGGGGGCGATCCCGGAATGACGGAATCCGTGCCGGATTCCAGGCCGCGTGCCTTCGCGGAACGGCGGCTCGGTCAGTCCGTATGACCCGCTTTCGCCACCTCTGCTGCCCCCGAACCAGACATGTCGACTCGCCCGTTGTTCGATCGCATCGATCGCCTCGCCACGCCCGTGGCCCAGATCATCACCCGTCTCGTCTTCGGTCAGTCCTTCGCGCTGACCGGATGGGGCAAGCTCCACAACCTCGAGGGAGTCACGAAGTTCTTCACCGAACTCGGAATTCCGGCGCCCGAGATCCAGGCGCCGATGATCGCGACCCTCGAGTTCGTCGGCGGCATCCTGCTGCTCTTCGGCCTCGGCACGCGTGTCGCGGCGCTGCTGCTCACAGGTACCATGGTCGTCGCGCTCGCGACGGCGCACGGCGGTGATCTCGCCGAGAGCTTCCGGCTCGACGAGGTCTTCGCCAACGTGGCGCCGCTGCCGTACCTCGTCGCGCTGCTCTGGCTGCTCGCGAAGGGCGCCGGTGCGCTGAGCCTCGACCATTGGATCGGCAAGCGCGGCGGCAGGAAGACCGCCGCCTGAGATCGCGATCGACGCCGTTCAGTCGGCGCCGACCACCTGCCACTCGAGGATGCCGCTCGAGAAACCCGCCTGCTGCTCGACCTCGAGCTTGAGCGCGGTCGTCGTCACCGGCGCGAAGCGGATCTCGCACCAGCGGTCGATCGCGAGTGGCAGACCGTCGCCGTCGACCGGCTCGACCGGTCGCCAGCTCTCGCCGTCGAGCCAGTAGAGCCGCGCCGCCGCCGGCAGTCGGCAGCCGCCGTGGCCGGTGTCATCGAACCAGAACACCCGGCAACCGGCGAGCCGTTGCGGCTGCTGCCAGCGGTAGGCCGCCCACTCGGTACCACCCTCGTGCGGCCAGAAGTGCGCGTTCTCGCGTGGCGTGTCGCCGCTCCGCTGCGGCACGAACCCGTCGCGCAGCCCCTCGGGGAAGCAGTTGGTGTGGCGGAACGACAGCTCGATCGCGGCACTCGCCTCGGGACCGACGATGCGCGGCGGAGGTGCGGCCGTCGGCAGCCAGACCGCCATCGCGCCGGCGGCACGATTGTCCCAGACCGCGTACGGCACCAACGTCACCGGCGTCGCTACGGCCGCTGGTGCACTGCGGTAGAGCTCGTTGCCGCTCCATGGCCGCACCGGTGCGTGCAGCAGCTCGCCGCGCAGCACGGTCACGCCGCCGAGCAGGTCGGCGCGCCATTCCCCGGTGAGTTCGCGGCCGGGCGCCGCGATCAGCTCGGCGACCGGAGCCTGCTGATCGACCTGCTCGGCGCAGTAGACGATCGGGCCGCGCGCGAAGGCGACGCGGCCGCGCAGCGCCTCGGCGCGCGGATCGGCGATCAGGCGGCGCACCGGCATCGGCAGCTCGAGTTCGACGCGGTCGCCGCGACGGAAGGTGCCGCGCACCTCGGCGTAGCCCGGCTCGACCGGGCGTGGCGCGGTGTCGGCGGGACCCTTCACGCTCGCGCCCTCGCACCAGCCCGGCACGCGCAGCCGGATCGCGAGCTCGCGCGGCGGTCCGTTCACGATCCGCAGCGCGACCTTGCCGTTCCACGGGTACTCGGTCTCGACGACGAACCCGAGCCGGCCACCGCCGATCTCGAACTCGGTGTCGCCAGCGAGGTAGAGGTTGACGAACAGCGTGTCGTCCGAAGTCGCGTAGGCGTAGCCGCCGACGGCCGCGAACGTCCGGGCGAGGTTGGGCGGGCAGCAGGCGCAGCCGAACCAATCGCGGCGGTGGTGGTCACCGTCGCTGGCGAGCGGGTTGGTGTAGAAGAACCGGGTGCCGTCGAGCTGCACGCCGGCCGGGATCGCGTTGTAGAGCGCGCGCTCGACCGCGTCGGCGTAGCCGGGGTCGCGGGTCACCAGGTTGAGGCGGTGGGCCCACAACACGAGCGCGATCGACGCGCAGGACTCCTGATAGGCCGAGAACGTCGGCAGGTCGTAGTCGACGGTGAAGCCCTCGTTGTGCGCCGACGGCCCGATGCCGCCGGTCACGAACACGTTCTTGGCGATCGTGTTGCGCCAGATCCGCTGCACCGCCGCGAGCATCTCGGCGTCGTCGGTTGCGGCGGCGACATCGGTCGCCCCGGCCATCAGGTAGGCCGCGCGCACGGCGTGGCCGGCGATGTCCTGCATCGCGGCGACCGGCACGTGATCGAGCCAGTAGTCGAGTCTCGTAGTGCGTGGGTCGAGGTCGTGTTCGACCGCGAACCAGCCGCTGCCGCGCCGGCGCACGAACTGCTGCGCGAGTGCGAGGTAGGCGTCGTTGTCGGTGGCGCGCGCGAGCTTGACCAACGCGAGCTCGATCTCTGGATGACCGGGGTAGCCCTTCGCGTGCGGGCCGTCGGGTCCGAATTCGCGGACGATCAGGTCGGCGAAACGGGTGGCGACGTCGAGCAGGGTGCGCTTGCCGGTGGCCTGGAAGTGCGCGACCGCCGCCTCGAACAGGTGGCCGGCGCAGTAGAGCTCGTGGTGATCGCGCAGGTTCGACCAACGCGGGCCCGGCTGCTGCACCTGATAGGCGGTATCGAGATAACCGCTCTCGTCCTGCGCTGCGGCCATCCGTGCGACGACCGCGTCGAAGCGCGCCTCGAGCGCCGGGTCGCGGTACTCGCCGAGCGTGTAGGCGACGGCTTCGAGCGCCTTGTAGGCGTCGCTGTCCTGATAGATCGGCCCGCGATAGCCCGTGGTGGCGCCCTTCGCCGCGAGGTCGTAGTTGCCGAGGGTGCCGACCTCCTCGAGCTGACGCAGCGCGTGATCGAGTGTGACCGCGGTGTTGGTGGCGCGCCTCGGCGCGAAGAACGGGTCGCCGACCCTCACGCGCGCGAACGGCACCGGCTGCAGCGCCGGGCTCGCCTCCTGACCGATGGCGGCGGCAGCGCAGCAGCAGAACGCCAGCAGCCGAGACAGGTACACCGGTTCGATCATCACGGCATTGTGGCGGTCCATCCGCCGCGGACCAGTGCGACCGTTCCCGAAACCGCGTCGTCGGCGCTATGGTGCCGCCTGGCGATGCCGAAGCACTCCCGATCGCGGCCATGGCAGACCGAGCGCAGTCGCTGAGCCGCGAGCGCCCGCGCCGGATCGACGTGCCGGCGATCGCCGGCCTCGGCCTCGCGCTGCTCGGTTTCGGCGTCGCGCTGCCGGCGATCGAGTTCGACCACCTGTTCGGCGGCGAGGTGTTCTCGGTGCTTTCCGGCATCTGGGGCTTCGTGACCGCGGGCAACATCCTGCTCGGGGTGCTGCTGTTCGGCTTCTCGGTGCTGTTCCCGATCGCGAAGCTCGGGACGATCCTGTGGATCTGGTTCCGGCCGGTGGCGCCCGCCGATCGTCGCGAGGCTGTCGAGTGGCTCGAGCTGCTCGGTAAGTGGTCGCTGCTCGACGCGTTCGTGATCGCCGTGCTGATCGGAACGGTGCAGCTCGGCATCCTCACCGAGGCGTCGGCGCGGCCCGGGGTCTACGTCTATCTCGGCGCGATCCTGCTGTCGCTGGTCGCGACGCTGCTGCTGCGCCCGCTGGTGCGGGTTGCCGATCGCGAGCGCGCGACGCGGCCGCTGCGCCGCCCGGGCCTTTGGCTCACGCTACCGGCGGCGGTCTGCTATGGCGCCGGCCTGTCGTTGCCATTGCTCGAGGTCGAGAAGGGCTGGTTCTGGAGCAACCGGTTCTCGATCCTCGAAGGCCTCGGCGAGCTGTTCACCGCCGGCGATTGGGGGCTGGCGCTCGCAGTCGCGGTGTTCGTCGTCGTGCTGCCGACGTTGCGCTGTCTGGCGATCGTCGCGCTGCGCGTCTTGCGCGCCGCTGACGAACGGCTGGCGCGTGCCGTGCTCGTGCTCGACCGGCTGTCGATGGTCGAGGTGTTCCTCGTCGCGCTGCTCGTCGTGTTCACCAAGCTCGGTTCGCTCGCGAGCCCGCGGCCGCTCGCCGGGATGTGGTTCCTGATCGCGGCGGCGGCGTTGACCGTGGTGGACTCGTTCGTGATCCAGCGGGTGCTGCGTCGCGCGTGAATCCGGGCGTTCGCCCGCGATGTCGTTGACCGGGAACGCGACCACCGCTTGGATGGCGCGAAAGCTCCAGGGGAGTGCACATGTGTGTACGCATGATCGTTCGTTCTGAGTCTCGTCTCCTCGTTCCGCTGCTCCTCGGCGCGGTCGGTGGAGGGCTCACCGCGCAGCAGACGTCATGGATCTGGCGCCAACTCGCGCCTTCCAACGCTCCTTCGGCGCGCCGCAGCGCCGGAATCGCTTTCGACAGTCAGCGCGGTCGCGCCGTGCTCTTCGGTGGCACCGATGCGATCAAGCTCGGCGGCACCTGGGAGTGGGACGGAACGAACTGGAGCCAGCGTTCGGCCGCCGGGCCGGTAGCACGGGCCTACCACTCAATGGTCTACGACAGCCAGCGGCGTCGGACGGTGCTGTTCGGCGGCAACAGTGCGGCCGGGCTGCTCGGCGACACGTGGGAGTGGGACGGTTCGGTTTGGACGTCGATCGCGGTGGCCGGCCCCGGCCCGCGATGCGGTCCGGTCATGACCTACGACAGTTTGCGCGGACGTGCGCTGCTGTTCGGCGGTCAGGGTTCGGGGCCTGCTTACGCGGATACCTGGGAGTACGACGGTGTGAGCTGGTCGCAGGTGAGTACGTCGGGGCCCACCGCGCGCTTCTACGGTGGTCTGGCCTACGACCCGCCGCGTGATCGCACTGTTCTGTTCGGCGGTCAGAACGGGGTTGGCACCCTGTTCGGCGACACTTGGGAATGGGACGGGGCGACGTGGAGTCAGGTGGCGACGAACGGTCCATCGCCGCGGTTCCACCATTCGCTCGTCTACGACGTGCATCGTCAGCGTTCGGTGCTCTTCGGCGGCCAGACGAACGGGCCGTTCGTGAGCGAGACCTGGCTGTGGGACGGTGTGGCGTGGGCACAGGTCAACGTCTCGGGTCCGGCTGCGCGGTCGGACCAATCGATGGTCTACGACTCGGTACACGGGCAGGCGTTGCTGTTCGGCGGTATCGGTCCCAACTACCTGTCCGACACCTGGGTGCTCGCGAACGGCTTTTCGGCCCCCATGGATGTTGCTCCGGTGCCGACGAGCAACGCGCCACCGGCGATGAGCGGTCATGCTATCGCGCCCGTGCCCGCCGGTGGAGTTCTGCTCTTCGGCGGCGACACCGGCACGGCCTATCCAATCTTGACGTTCGAACTGCACTCAGGGACGTGGACGCAGCAGTTCTCGATCCTCAACCCGATGGTTCGCGCCGGCCATTCGCTGGTGCTCGATCCGATCCGCAGCAACGACGTGCTGTTCGGTGGTGAGAATCCGGCCGGCACGGCTCTCTCCGACACGTGGACATGGAGTGGGGCCGCGAACGGAGGCTGGCGCTACCACCCGCTGTTGATCGCTCCCTCCGCCCGATCCGCGCATCGAATGACGTTCGATCGCGGCGCGGGTGTCGCGCTCCTCTTTGGTGGCAAGGACCAGAACGCCAACCCGCTCGGCGACTTCTGGTCATGGGACGGCGGCACCTGGACGCAACTGACAGCGTCCGCCGGACCGTCCGCCCGCTTTGCCCACGGTCTCGCCTTCGATCAATATCGATCCAGGACGGTGCTCTACGGCGGGGCCGACGCGAATGGTGCTCGGGACGATGTCTGGGAGTGGAACGGCAGTCAGTGGGTGCAGGTGACGCCCGCGGCGGCGCCGACGGGCCCGTGGACGCCGGGGCCCCGCGAGGGATTCGCGATGGCCTACGATCGCCGCTCCGAGCGCATCGTCGTTCATGGCGGTTCGAACGGCGTTTGTCTCAACGACACGTGGGCGTGGGACGGGACCTACTGGACGTCAATGACACCCACGAGTGCGCCGCCGTCGGCTCGTCAAGGGCATCAGCTCGTGTTCGATCCGGCTCTCAACGAGCTCACTCTGTTCGCGGGCGGCTGCGACGGCCTGCCGATGAACGACTACTGGCGCCTGGACCTCCCGGTGTTCTGGCGATCCGGGGCCTACGGCCAGGGGTGTCCGGGGAGCAACGGGACGCCCCACATCGCCGTCGCTACTGGCTCGAGTGCGATCATCGGTCAGACACTGCGGATGACGATCTCGAACGTGCCCTCCTTCGGCTTGTTCGCCAGCGTCTATGGCATCCTCGGTCTGAGCCGGACGATGTTCCTGGGCCAGCCCATCCCGTTCGACCTCGGGATCTACCTGCTGCCGGGTTGCTCGGCGTGGACTTCGTCCGACCTGAGCTTCGCCGCGACGCTGCCGGTCGGCGGTGTTTCGACGTGGGATCTAGCGCTGCCGAACAACGCCGGCTTGCTCGGGATCGAGTTCAACCTGCAGGCGCTCTGTTTCGAGTCGCCAGTGTTCCCGCGCTGGGCCACCGTTTCGGATGCGCTGTTCGTCCGTTGCGGCAACCAGTGAACCGGTCCGTTCCGTGCTCGAGAAAGTCGATTGCCTGAACCGCCCGTTCCGTGGGCAGGCGCCCGCGGGCAGCATCGCGCTCGAGCGCGATGGGCACTACGTCCTCCGCGGTGAGTACTCCTCCTCGGAGATCGGTTTACTGCGTGCCGCGATCGAAGCGGTCTATGACACGTTTCCGCCCGATCCCCGGGACGGACGGACATCTTCGGCGAATGCCGCGATGTTCCGCTACGAGATGTTCAATCGAGCGGCTGCTTGCCAGTGGGCTATCGAACGACCGGCCGTACTCGCGATCCTGGAACCTCTGCTGGGCGGCGACTGCCACGTGATCTCCTGCACCGCTTGGCGCAATCCGCCGGGCAACGAGCATGCGCCTCGAGGCCAAGAGTGGCACATCGATGGCGGCCCGCACGTTCCGCGAGAGGAGGGTGTGTCGTGGCCGACCGCCATCCCTTACCCCGTCTTCGTCGTTGCAACGCACGTGTACCTCGAGGACGTGCGGATCGAGGACGGCCCGACGGCGGTCGTGCCGGGCAGCCACACGACCGGGCAGGTGCCACCTTCCGAGCATGTCTGGTCGATCGAACTCGGCTGGGGCGGCCGGACGAGCGAGCCGCATCTCGTCCGCGCCGGCGACGTCGGTTTCTTCGTGTCCGATGTCTGGCATCGCCGCCTGCCGCCGGCGACGAATTCGCGCGGCCGCTTCTTCCTGCAAACGAACTACGGGCGACGCGACATCGCGCAGCGGATTCGGCCGACGAGCGCGGTTAATCACGTCGATTCCGCCGCGATCGCCCGCGCGACGACTGACCGCCAGCGGCGATTGCTCGGGCTTCATCCGCAGACGTTCTACGACGGCTGATCCACACTCGCCTGCCGAGTCCGTGGTGTCGGCCCGCGTTCGCCCGATCGAGCAATGCACCCTTGCCTCACGCGTGCCGTCTGCGATCCTTTGCGCGGTCTTTCAGGCGTCCCCGTGGGGGGGATACCCAGGTCTTTGCTCTCACCGATTCCATGCACCGATTATTCATCGCAACGGGCGTGATCCAAACGCTCGCCGCTGCCCTGGCCGCGCAGTCTCCTTTGACGACCGCGTATGCCACGACCAGCGGAGGCGCCGTTGGCGGCGGCGTCTATTTCGACCTCACGGTCCATTCCGGTCAGGTGATCACGCGGCTCGACGGCAACTACGGTCAGATGCCGGGTACGAGTGGCTCGATCGACGTCTTCGTCCGCCCGGGCACTTCGGCCGGCTTCGAGGGTTCGTCCGCCGGCTGGACGCTCGCAGGCTCGGCGCCGGTCACCGCGCAGGGCGTCGACGTGGCGAGCCCGGCGATCTTCATGACGCCGATCGCGCTGGCGCCGGGCAGCTACGGCGTCGCGATCCGCGCCAACGGGCTGTCGCACAAGTACACCGATGGCAGCACCATCAGCCAGCTCCATTCGACCAACGAGATGACGGCGAGCTTCGGTCAGGCTTGCAACGTCTGCTTCGCGGGTCTGCCGTTCGCGCCGCGCGTCTGGAACGGTTCGCTGCACTACACGCCGAGCGACAGTCTGGCGGCGAACTTCGTGCCGTCGACGACGAACGGTCCGATCGGCGCGAGCGTCGCGTTCACCGACGCGTCGTTCTCGAGCGATCCCGGTGGCATCACGTCGTGGGCCTGGGACTTCGAGAACGATGGCACGATCGACTCGACGCTGCAGAACCCGACGCACACCTACGGCACCTGCGGCGTCTACGACGTCCGGCTGACGGTGACGGATGGCGCGCACGCGCCGAGCGTCGCACTGCGCAGCGGGCTGGTCGCGATCGGCCAGGCGCCGATCACGCCGTCGTTCACCTACGCGCGTGTCGGGCCCGGGCTGTTCCAGTTCACCGATACCTCGACGCCGACGCCGACGAGTTGGGCCTGGGATCTCGATGGCGACGGCAACGTCGACAGCAATGCGCAGAACCCGACGTTCGCATACGCGCCGTGTGCCACGGCCGACGTGACGCTGACGGTGGCGGACGCCTGCGTCGGTCCGTTCCGCGCGACGCGTAGCCTCGCCGCAGCGCCGGTCGAGTTCACGACCTCGCTGGCGCCGAACAACGGCCTCAGCACCAGCGGTGCCGGCAACGTCTTCGACATCGACGTCACCAACCCGAAGGGTGTGCACCTCTGCGCGCTGACGCTGACGCCGTACACGACCGCGGCCGGCACGCCGATCACCTGCGAGGTCTGGCTCACCGATGCGCCGGGCGGCTATGCCGCGAACCACACGAACGCCGCAGTCTGGCGCCTCGTCGCCACCGGTGGGGCCACCGACACCGGGGTGTCGGGCGGCCCGACCGTGTTCGGATTGGATCGACCGGTCTATCTGCCGTTCGGCCGCTTCGCGATGGCGATCGCGACCAGCCAGGGCCTGTTCTACTACACCGAGCCGGTCGACCCCGGGATCTACGCCGGTCCGGACTTCACGATCACCTGCGGTCTCGGCAAGGCGACACTGTTCGCGGCCGGCGCGAACAGCCCGCGCGGCATCACCGCGAAGTTGCACTACAGCGTGTTCGGCAACGGCGACCTCGCCGGCTACGGCTTCGACGGTCTCGGCTGCGCCGGCTCGTCGGGGCAGTCGACGCTGACGCCGGTGTCGCGGCCGGTGCTCGGCGCGACGCTGCGGGTCGCGATCGATCATTGTCCCGGCAACGCCGCGGTCATGATGGCCGGATTCGGCAAGACGACATCGGCGTTCGGGCCGCTGCCGTTCGATCTGACTGCGGTGGGCGCGCCCGGTTGCAGCTTGCGGATCCGACCCGATGCGACGCTGCTGCTGCTCGGTGTCAACCAGGCGGTGACCTGGTCGTTGCCGATTCCGGCCAGCAACCCGCTGCTCGGCGCGCTGATGTACTCGCAAGCCGTCGTCTTCGATCCCGGCTTCAATGTTGCCGGTGCGGTCGGCAGCGATGCAGCGGCGATGATGATCGGACGCTGACCTCGCGTCGCGTCGGGCGCCGGGGCGTGAAGTCGAGGAAGATCGTGAAACGCGAGCTCCCCTTGCTGCACAGAACGCCCGCATGCTGTCGTCCCGGATCGACCGCGCCTTCCGGCGCTACCTGAGGACCCGCGACCCGAGCGCGCTCGGGCGGGTCTTCGATGCGGTGGCGCCGGAGCTCTACCGGCTGGCGTGGCACCTGACCGGTGACCGCCACGTCGCGGAGGATCTGGTGCAGACGACGTTCCTCGTCGCGCTGCAGGACGGCGGATCGTTCGAGACCGACGATGCCGCGGACGGGCGCCGCGGACGCGTCGTGCCGTGGCTGTACGGCATCCTCACGAACCGGGTGCTCGATTGGCGGCGGCAGGCGAAACGGCGTGCCGCACCGGCGCCGGACGGTTTCGACGTCGCGAACGACGATCCCGCCGCGGGCGCTGCGGCGCGTGAACTGCGCGACGACGTGGCACGCGCGATCCGTGTGCTCCCGGAGCCCTACCGCCAGGTGCTGCTGCTGCATCTCGTTCACGAGCTGGCGCCGAAGGAGATCGCCGAGGCGCTGGCGCGGCCGGCCGCGACCGTGCGTGTGCAGCTGCGCCGCGGCCTCGAACTGCTGCGCCGCGGTCTGCCGGCCGGCGTCGCCGGGCTGGCACGTGCCGCGATGCCGGTGCCGGTCGGGCTCGCGATCGTTCGCGAACGTGTGCTCGCGAACGTTGCGGCCGAGGTGGGTGCGGTGTCGATGACGGCCGCTGGGTCTGGGATCGTCTTCGGAGGACTGCTCGCCATGAAGAAGCTCGTCGCGTTCGCGGCGCTGCTCGTCGCCGGTCTGGTGCTCTGGACGGTCTGGCCGCGCGGCGAGATCGCGCCACGGTCGGTCGAAGGGGGGCTGCGCGCGGACCCTGCTGCGGCCGCGAGTGAGCCGGCGTCGCTCCCGGCCGATCGCGGCGGCGACTCTGCGCTCGCCCGTGAGGCGGTCGACCCGCCGCCCGCTGCCGATGCGACGGCGGGCGTCGAGCTGCTCGTGCGCTGGCACGACGGGACGCCGGCGGCGAACGTGACAGTGCGTTGCCTGCCGCGGGCCAGCACGAATGCGATCGCGAGCGCCGACGACGCGGTGGATCGCGACGACTCGTTGCGGGAAACCGTGGGGCGGACCGGCGGCGACGGCGTCGTTCGTTTCGTCGGGCTGTATGCGCCGCGCGTGCGCCTGACGGCCGACCGCGGCGGCGACGTCGAGATCGAGCTCGTCCGCGGCAGCATCCAGCGCGGCGTGCTCGACCTGTCGCGCGGCTATGACGTCACGGGCCGCGTCGTCGATCTCGACGACCGGCCGATCGCTGGCGCGACCGTGTGGCTCTCGGTCGCGGAAGAGAGCGACGACAGCGAAGCCGTCGCGACGAGCGCGGCCGACGGTCGGTTCGAGATCCGCAGCGTCGGTGGCGACAGGCGAATGCTCACCGCGACCGCGCCCGGCTTCGGCTGCGCGAAGGTCGACTGGGTGTCGGCCGAGCGCGCGACCAGAGTACGACTGCTGCGGCTGCGCCCCGTTCCCGGTTCGCTCGTGCTCACGGTCGTCGATCACGACGGCGCGCCGATCGCGGGCGCGCACGTGCTGGTCGGTGTCACGATGTCACGCAGCGACGGCAGTCACCATCGGATCGTCGGGCAGGTGATAGGGCAGGACCATTGGCCGTCGCGCTTCGGACGAACGGACGACCTCGGGGTCTTCCACGCCGAGGGACTGCCGCCGTTGTCGTGGCCGATCTGGGTCGGTGCTCCGGGGCACGCACCGGTGTATCGGGTTCTCGACATCGCCGACGCGGGGGTGACGCGAGCGACGCTGCAGCTGACCGAGGGGGCGAGGGTCCACGGCCGCGTCATCGACGCCGAAGGTCGGCCCGCGGCCGGCGCGCTCGTCGGGTTGCGCGGCGAGTCGGGTGCGGTCGATTACGTGATCGGGCTCGGAATGGAGCACGTGTTCGGTCCCCCGTTCTGGGCCCGGGCTGCGACGCGAGCCGGCGACGACGGGCGCTTCCTGCTCGAGCGGGCCATGGCCGGCACGGCGATGCTGCATGCGAACGACAATGTGGCTCACGTCGCGGTGCCGATCGAACTCGCGCCCGGCCAGGTCGTCGAGCGCGACCTGTGCTTCGGAGAAACGCGCCTC
>JAGQRB010000528.1 GCA_020425925.1 Planctomycetota bacterium | reverse complement strand
TTCGGCGGCGAGCTCGGCGAACAACAGTCCGGTGGCAGCGTCGGCGCGGGCTCGGGGCTTCGCCGGCCGCGGCGCGGCTGCGGCCGGCTCGCCGCCATCGGACAGCAGCGCGCGCCAGAGCCGCGCCTGCCAGCGGCCATGGACGCCGAGTTCGGGCAGGTCGTTGCCGTTGCCGGCGCGTTCGAGCAGGTCGGGGCGGTAGAGCTGGTAGTCGTCGAACGCGTTGGCCAGCCGCCGGCTCAGCTCGAAGCGCTTGCTGCCGTCGCCGTCGTCCTCGCAGTAGTGCGCGGCCGGGCCGAGATGGCGCTGCAGATCGGGCGCGGCGAGCAGGCGGTGGATGCGCAGCAACAGCACCTCGGGCGCGAACGCATCGAGCGCGCGGTCGCCGCGGGCCCGATCGCCCGACGCCTCGCGCACGAGATCGCGCAGCCAGGCACCCGGGAACGGCAGCTCGAAGCCGGCGGCGATGCCGTGGCGATCGGCGAGCCCGGTGCGGAGCCAGCGCGCCATGCCCTGTCCCGGCACCAGGATGGTCTCGCTCGCGAGCGGCGGCAACGGTTCGGCCTCGAGGTGCGCGGCCAGGACCTCGAGCAGGTCCTCGAGCCGGTTGCTGGTGTAGATCCGCACCCCCGGTTGCATCGCGCGCGCAGGATAGGCCGCTGCCGAACGCGAGACCAGCTCAGTCGGGGGCGACTTCGGGCTCGACCTCGATCTCGAGACGGCCGTCGCGCTCGCGCACCGGATAGACCCGCACGTTCCATTCCGGCCCGACGTCGCAGGCGCCGGTCTCGAGGTCGAACTCCCAGCAGTGCAGGAAGCACGCCACCTTGCCGTCGAGCAGCGTGCCGTCGGCGAGCGCCGCGCCGGCGTGCGGACACGGATTGTCGAGCGCGCGGTAGCCGTCGCCGACCCGGAACAGCGCGATGCGGCGGCCGGCCGCGACCACCGTCGCGCCGGGCCGGAACTCGAGCTCGGCGGGGGCGCCGACGTCGATCCACGCGCTCATCGCGGCACCCTGCGGAAGGCGTATCGCCGGATGATGCGACCCTCCTCGATGTATTTGCGCTCGAAGTTGGTCGGCGAGAACGCGTAGCCCGGGCCCTCGGCGCGCGCGCGGGCCTCTTCGTCGGCGTCGCGTTCGAGCTCGGCGCAGCTGCCCAGCACGCGCACGATCTGGCCGGCGTAGGCCGGGTTGTCGGTCGCGACGTAGCAGTAGCCGTTGTCGCGCAGAGCGCGCGTGATCACCGCGGTGACGTCGTCGGTGAAGAAACGGCGGCCGCGGTGCCGGCGCTTCGGCCACGGGTCGGGGAAATAGACGTGCAGCGCCGCGAGCGCGCCTTCGGCGACGCGGTCCTGCAGGAACAGCTTGCCGTTGTCCACCAGCAGCAGCCCGTTCGGCTGGCCGCTGGCGTGCAGGCTCGGGTCCTACAGGCGGCCGTCGCCTGGCGCCGACTCGCGGCCGAGCACCGAGGTGGGAGGGTTCGTAGCGACCGGCGGGCGCCCGATC
>JAGQRB010000527.1 GCA_020425925.1 Planctomycetota bacterium | reverse complement strand
TCGTCGGGATCGCGTTCCGCCAGCTCCTGCACGAGGTCTGCCAGCTCACGGCACTGCTCCGGGCCCGGCTCGCGGATCTCGAACCAGAGCTCGATCCGACTGCCGAGGGTTCGCTTGCCGGCCCAGGGGTTCTCCGCCGCGAGCTGGGCGCGCACGCTCTGCATGACTTCGACGAGGCGGTCACGCATCGCGGCCGGTTCGGCCGGGGCGTCCGCGAGCTCGGCGTCCGAGATCGTGCGCTTGCTGGGCTCCATCTCGCGTGTGAAGACCATCGCATCGACGACCCGGTCCCAGGGCGCCCGCATCGGCAGGTGCCCCAGCGGTCGCGACTCGAACGTGTGCAGGCCTTCGGGTCGTTCGACGCCGCGGAGCGGCACGAACGCGTGTTCGAGTCCGGCGGCGACACACATCGCCTCGAACGAGCCGGCGGCTGCCGGCGCGATGTCCCAGCGAGTTCCCCACGGCAGACCGGCGGTGCCCGCGTACGCGGCGAAGCCGACGACGTACCAGTCGTCGGCGAGGGTCGTGGCGACGAGATGCCCCATCGTCTCGACGCCGGTGTAGTCGTGCTGGCCGCCCTCGATCTCCGGCGCGTTGCGCAGCACGTGCATCGTCGCCGCCCAAACGATGATCTTGCGGTCGGGGTAACGTTGCCGCGCCAGCCAGATCATGTTCTCCGCCATCTGCCGGTCGCGCGGGTTGAACTGCTGCGACAGCGCTTCGTCCTCGCCTTCCGGCCGGGCATGCACCGCAACGAGGCCGCGCAGACTGCGCACCATCTGGCGCCAGAACGCGCCGTCGTCGATGTCCGCCCCGGCGACGGCGAGGCGCTCTTCGACCTCGGTCAGCAGTGCGCGGCACGATGCCGCGTCGACCGCCGGCTCGGTCGGCAGACGGTTCTCCCCCAGGGCGGCGACCAGGCGCTCGAGCTGCTCGCGCGTCGACTCGCCGATGCCCGCCGCGGCGGCGGCCGCGAGCAGCGCGGGGGCGAGCTCTTCGGTCGCGGTGCCGGTGATCTGGCAGTCGAAGCCGCACAGTTCGAGCGGCCGCTCGCTCGCTGCTCGTTGCCGCAGGTAGCTCCACAGTGGACTGCACGGCTCGCTCTCGGTCCAGATCGGGAAGATCCCCAGCGCCGCCGCTTCGGCCGGGTCGCCGCTGCCGTCGCGCAGTTCGGCGAAGGCCCGTCGGCACCCGAACATGCCGCTCTCGAACGCGATCACGTCGAACCCGAGCTGCTCGTGCAGATAGCGCACCAGTCGCAACTTGGCGCGGAACGTAGTGCCGTCGCCGTGCGACTGTTCGCCGAGCGCGACGACCTGCGCATCGCCGATCATGGCGCCGAGCGGCGCCAGATCGGCGAGCTCCCCGGCGAACCCGATCGACGCGAACGGCACGGCATGTCGTTGCAGCCACTGCACCTCTGGCGGTTGCTGTGGTGGGCCCGGGCGGGCGATCAGAGCGGCTGCGACGAGGATCCGAACGCGGGGGGGCGTCATGGAATCGACGGACCGCAGCGCGGGCGGTCGTGTTTGTGCCGTCCCGGAGATTTCGTGGCCGCGGCGCGGTTCAGCGGCTGTCGAGCCAGCTCTCGATCAGGGCCGCGCCGTCCGCGTCGACGAGCGCGCTGCCGAGCGGCGGCATGCCATAGCCGTCGCGCCGGGTCATCCGCAGCCAGAGATCGCTCGCCGCCGCCGAGCCCGCGACCGCGCGTTGGCCGCTGCCGGTCGGCACCGGCGTCGTCGCCGCGACGCCGAACAGGTTGCGCGCGGATTCGAGCGTGTCGTAGCGCAGGTCGAGGTCGACCGGCGTCGGACCGCCCGGCAGGTGGCAGTTCGCGCAGTTGATCGCGAGGTAGGCCCGCGCGCGTTCGTCGAGGTCGGCGGTGACGTCGCTCGGCAGCGGGTAGGCCTCGTAGCCCGAGGCCGCGCCGATGTCGGTCGTGAACAGGCCGAGGTGGTTCCAGGTGCGCAGCTGGTTGTCGACCCGCAGCGGGAACGCGAAGTCGCGGTTGAGCTGGCGCGTGCGCAGCCCGAGCACGCGGCCGGCCGCGGCGGTGTGGCACGACAGACAGCTCGCACGGCTCGGGAACGTCCAGGTCTGCGACCGCGGCGAACCGCTGCCGTCGTCGACGTCGAACGTGACCGAGTCGCCGCCGTCGGCGACGAGGTCGGCGTCGGTGCCCGAGTCGTTCCAGCGGTAGGTGAAGCCGGCCCAGCCGCTCTCCTGGTGTACCATCACACGGGTCTCGAGCCGGCGCACCGTGAACGGCGACGTGTCGATCTCGAAGTGCTTCACCAGCACGGTGCCGACCGCGAAGGTCCACGCCTCGGTCGGGTCGAAGCCGATGCGCGACGTGCCGGGCAGCGCCAACCAACGTCGTTTTCGGGCGCCGTCCGACCACAGCGGCGCGTTGACGTCGTACTCGAGCACGCCGGCGACCGGCGTCAGGGTCCGGACGTCCTCGAACAGCCCGGTCCCCGACAGCGTCGCGGGCATCGCGGTGATCTCGTGGTTGGTCGCGTCGGGCTGGAGCTTGCGGATCTTGCTGTCGAAGCAGCAGACGTAGAGTTCGCCGGCCTCGTCCTCGCCGAACGACGTCGGGCTCGGCACGGTCGCGATCTGCACGTTCGAGACCGCCTGCAGGCCGTCGTAGACCAGCGCCCAGACCCGGCCGCTGCCGAAGTCGGCATAGACGTATGCGCCGTCGAGCGCCGGCACCGCGGCGCCGCGGTAGACGTAGCCGCCGGTAATGCTCGGGCCCTGGCCGTGGTCGTAGTCGAATACCGGCGGAACGAACGCGGTCGCGGGCAGGGCGTCCGGGTTGATGTTCTCGCGGTTGCCCTCCCAGACCCGCCAGCCGTAGTTGCCGCCACGCACGATCACGTCGACCTCCTCACGCGCGCCCTGGCCGACGTCGCCGGCCCAGAGTCGGCCGCTGCCGCGGTCGAAACTCATGCGCCACGGGTTGCGCAGACCGTAGGCCCAGATCTCGGGGCGCTCGCCGTTGGTCCCGCCCACGAAGGGGTTGTCGGCCGGCACGCTGCCGTCGTCGTTCAGCCGCAGGATGTTGCCGAGCAGGGTCGCGAGGTTCTGCGCGTTGTCGAACGGATCGTCGCCGGCGCCGCCGTCGCCGCACGCGACGTAGAGCTTGCCGTCGGGGCCGAACGCGAGCGCACCCGAGTTGTGGTTGCCGAACGGCTGCTCGACCTCGAGCAGGACCACCTCGCTGCCCGGATCGGCGACGTCCGGATCGCCGCCGCTGATCGTGAAGCGCGACAGCACCGAGCGCCGCGGCGAACCGGCGGTGTAGTAGACGTAGAACCAGCCGTTGCTCTGGTAGTCGGGATGGAACGCGAAGCCGAGCAGGCCCTCCTCGCCGCCGTACTGGACCTGCGACTGGATGTCGAGCATCACGGTGTTGCCGGTCACGAACGGGTCGTTCGGGAAGACGCGGATCACACCGCGCTGTTCGACGACGACGATGCGGTCGGTGCCGTCGGGCGGCGCGCTCAGGAACACCGGCGCGTCGAACACCAGCGCCGGGAACGCCTCGACGAACTGCACCGGAATCGGCGACGGCAGCCCGGTCGGCAGCGGCAGCGGTGCGATGACCTCGCGCCGGTCGAAGCCGTAGTCGCCGCGCCGCGTCGAGCCCGAGCAGGCCCAGAGCAACGCCGCGGCTGCGAGCGCGGCCGGGATCCACCGAGGAGCGAACATGGCAGTGCGCATCGTATCGGTGACATCCCCGAGGTCCGGACCGCGACGACCTGGCGGATGCGTGACAAGCCGCATTGGCAAGGAGGTCCGGCACCCGTCCCGATCTGCGATCGTGCTTCAGTGTCGTGGTAGCATGCCGGGCATGAGAAGGTGGCTCGCGTGGATCTCGTGGATCACGGCGGGGTCGGTCCTGCTGCTCCCGGTCGGCTGCAATGCGTCCTTGACCGGGTTCGACGTCCCGGCCAGCGCCTGGGCCGGCCACGAGTTCGTCGTCGGCGTCAGCGGTGCAGGGGCCTACGTCAACCCCCTTTACCCGCGGGCCGGCTGCGTCCTACAGCTGCCGCTCGGGTTCACGATCGTATCGGATCCGGGCGGGACGCGCGACGACCCGGCGTTGCTCGCGATGTACACGCCCGAGCCCGGCCACTACCTCGCGAGCTTCTACGGCCAGCCCCCTGGCCCGCTCACCACGCAGCACTTCGTGGTGTCGGCGCCCGCGCAGGTCGGCGCCCATGCGCTCAAGGTCGCGATCGTCGGCGGCGACACGAACGGCGCCTACGTGGTCGCCGATCCACCCGGTGTCACCGACTTCGCCGCGATCACGACCGCGCCGTTCGCCGCAACCGTCACGCTGACCGCCGAGCCCACGACGGGGTTCCAGCTCGAACCGACCGGGATCGGCAGCGTCCCTGTGCCCTGGCTCGCCGCGGGCGATTTCGATCGTGACGGGCGCGACGACCTCGCGACGGGCACGGGCGTCTGGCTGTCGCGCGCCGGGCAACCGTGGGAACGGGACAGCGCCTGGGGCATGATTGCCCCGGCCACCGGCGACTTCGACGGCGACGGCTACCTCGACGTCGCGGACGCGAGCGGCCGCGTCTGGTTCGGTTCGAGTGCCGGCATGACGGCGCCGATCACGGGCTACAACTCGGCCGTCGACGCGCCGATGCTCGCCGCGGACATCGACGGCGACGGGCGCGACGAGATCCTGCGCGCGGTGTTCAACAACCAGTCCTGGGCGATCTGGGCGATCAACCTCATCGAGTGCGATGCGAACCGCACGTTCTCGTTTCCCAGTTCGCTCACCTACTTCGCCACGGCGTCCCGAATCACGCGGCTCAGCCTCGCGGACATCGACGGCAACGGCGAGCCGGATCTCGTCACCGACGTCGGTGTCGTGCTGCAGACCGGGGGCGTGTTCTCGCCGTCGACGTGGGCTCCATGGACGTTCCACCGACTCGTCGCGGCCGATCTGACCGGCGATGGTCGGGCCGAGGTCGTGGTCGTCGGCGCGACCGTGCAGGCGTTCGAGTTCGTCGGCGGTCAGCTCGTGCCATCGACCGTGACGGGGTTGCCGCCCGGGCCGCTCACCGATGCGGTGGCCGCGGACTTCGATCTCGACGGCGACCTCGATCTCGTCTTCGCCGGGCTCGGCCTCTCCCTGTGGCGCAACTCCGGTGCGGGCGACTTCACGTTCGTGGCCGATTCGGGTCTGCCGCCGGCGTTGGCGGCGTTCCCGAATCCCAACATCGGCGCGCTCAACGGCGTCGACGGCCTGTGCGTCGGCGACTTCGACGGCGACGCGTTTCCCGATCTCGCCGCGACCGTTCAGGACGTGTTGCTGACTCCGATCGTGTTCGACAACCTGGCGACGGGCGCGGCGAGCTTCGGCACCGACTGCTCGGCGCCGACGGCGGCGGCGCCGCGACTCGCGGCGGTCGGTCAGCCCGTGCTCGGCAACGCGACGTTCGCGCTCGCGCTGGCGCAGGGTGCGCCCGGTGGCGTCGCGTTGGTCTGGGGTGGCACGAGTTACCGGCTGTTCCACGGTCAGCCGGAGCTGCCGATCTCGCTCGGCGCCCTCGGGGCGCCGGGCTGCGCGGTGCTGGTCGATGCCGCGACCTGGCAGGTCGTGGCGCTCGACGCCGTCGGCAACGCCGCGCTGCCGATGCCGGTACCGAACGTGCCCGCGCTGCGGCGGGTGAGCCTGTTCGCGCAGATGGCGGCGTTCCACCCGGGCGCCAACGGCCTCGGTCTGCTCACCAGCCGCGGGCTCGTGGTCCGAATGCAGTGACGCGGGCTTGGCCGCCGATGCCCCGTTCGGGCACGATCAGCGCGATGCACCGCCTCCTCGCGATCACCGCCTTCGCGGCGCCGGTTCTGGCCCAGGACGTCGCCGTGCGCGGCAGGCAGCTCGAACTCATCGACATGTTCCGGCTCGACTACTTCGCGGTCGTCGGCGCCGAGGATCCGGTCGCGTGGATCGACGCCGCGCACTACTCGGTGTTCGACGGCGGCGAGAATGCCGACCCGCGCTCGCCCGAGAAGGCGTGGTGGGCGGTCGCGGCGCGAACCGGCGAGCGCGAACCGCTGGTGGCGCGCGCCGAGGTCGGCAAGGCGCTCTCGACAGCCGGCCTGGCCGCCGAGGCGGTCGCGGCGATCGACCACCAGGATGCCTGGACCTGGAGCGAGGACCACGCGCGCTACGTCGTCAACGCCGGCAACGATCTCTGGGGTGGCGCCCGTGGCGCCGCGCCGGTGCGTCTGACCGAGACGCCGGACAGCGAGGAGGTCGGCGTGCGGCTCTCGCCCGACGGCGCCAACGTCGCGTTCATCGCCGGCTACGATCTGCACGTCGTGCCGAGCGCCGGCGGCGAGGTGCGCGCGCTGACCACCGGCGGCAACGACGACCTGTTCTACGGCCGGCTCGACTGGGTCTACCAGGAGGAGCTCTACGGCCGCGGCAACTTCCAGGGCTACTGGTGGTCGCCCGACGGCAAGCGCATCGCGCTGCTGAAGCTCGACGAGGCGCCGGTCCAGGAGTTCGTGCTGGTGCGCTCGACGCCGGCGCGGCCGGAGATCGAGCGCACGAACTATCCGAAGGCCGGTGAACCGAACCCGATCGTCGACGTCGGCGTGATCGACGTCGACAGCGGCGACACCCGCTGGTTCGACCTTGCCGAGTATCCGTCCGAGGATCGGCTCGCGGTCCGCGTCACCTGGGCCCCCGACGGTGCCGAGGTCTTCTTCCAGATCCAGAACCGCGAGCAGACCTGGCTCGACATGCTCGCCGGCGACGCCGCGACCGGTGCCGTGCGCAAGGTGTTCCACGAGGCCAGCGACTGCTGGGTCGAAGCCGAGCCCGAGCCCGTGTTCGTCGCCGACGGTCGTGAGTTCTTCTGGCTCAGTGAACGCGACGGCCGGAAACACCTCTATCACTACCGCCGCGACGGTGCGCTGCTGGGGCAGGTGACCAAGGGGCCGTTCCAGGTCCAGGAGATCGCCGGCGTCGACGCCGAGCGTCATGTCGTCTACGTGCGCTCCGACCGCGCCGACCGACTGCAGTCCGACCTGTTCGCGATCGGTGCGGACGGCGAGATGCGGCGCGTCACCGCGGGCAGCGGCAGCTGGGAGATCGAGCTGGCGCCCGATGCCCGCACTTTCGTCGGCCGGCACAGCGACGTGCTGTCGCCGCCGTCGACGACGCTGCTCGCGGTCGACGGCGAGGAGCTGCGCGCGATCGCGCCGTCGCGGGTGCAGATCCTGGCGCCGTACGGGCTGAGCGAGCCCGAGTTCGTGACCGTGCCGGCGCGCGATGGCTTCGAGATGGCGGGCTATCTGATCAAGCCGCCCGGCTTCGATCCCGCCCGGAAGTACCCGGCGCTGCACTACAACTACTCCGGGCCGCACGCGCCGCGCGTGCGGCGGACGTGGGGCAGTCGCGACCTCTTGTGGCACGAGCTGCTGGCGCAGCACGGCTACGTCGTGTTCTGCTGCGACAACCGTTCGGCGTCGGGCTTCGGCCGCGAGTTCGCGAAGGCATGCTGGCGCAAGCCCGGCCAGAGCGAGCTGCGGGACCTCGAGGACGGCCGCGACTGGCTCGTCGAGCAGGGCTTCGTCGACCCGGAGCGCATCGCGATCTGGGGCTGGAGCTACGGCGGCTACCAGACGCTCTACAACCTCACGCACAGCGCGAAGTGGCGCGCCGGCGTCGCCGTCAACCCGGCGACCGACTGGCGGCTCTACGACACGATCTACACCGAGCGCTACTTCGGCCTGCCGACCACGAACGCGCGCGGCTACGCCGCCGGCAGTGTCGTCGAGGCTGCCGGTAAGCTGCGCGGCGATCTGCTGCTGATCGCGGCGACGATGGACGACAACGTGCACGTGCAGAACACGTTCCAGTTCCTGCACGCGATGCAGGAGGCCGGCAAGGACTGCGATCTGATGCTCTACCCCGACGTGCGGCACGGCATCGAGGACCTCGGCCAGCAGCTGCACCTCTTCGGCAAGTTCCGGCGCTTCCTCGACGACAAGATCGGGCCCGGCGTGCCGAGCGGGGGGCGTTGATGGCGCAGGTCTTCGCCGGGCCGTTGTCGCGCTGGTACCACGGCGAGCAGCCGGGCAGCGAACTCGCTCGGTTGCGCACCGGCGTCGAGACCTGGCGCGACGATCTGCGCGCATCGGTGCCGGCGAAGATCGCCGCGCAGCTGGAGTGGGACGAAGGCGCGTCGCACTGCGTTGCCCACGAGCTCGGCGACGCCGGCTGGATGGCGCTACGGCTGTTCGCGTTCTACGCCGAACGCACCGATCTCGACATGCCCGACACCGTGCCATCGCTGCTCGAGCTCGACGCCGCATGGCGGGCGGCGAGCGACGACCGCTTCGGGCGCAGCCTCTACGGCCACCTGCTCGCGTGCCGTGCCTGGCTGCCCGGCGACTTCCCGGTGACGCTGCGCGTGCCGATGCCCGACGGCGAGACCTGGGAGGTCGGCAGCGTGACGGTGCTCGCCAACCAGCTGAAATGGCTCAACGATCGCACGTTCGGCGCCGCAACCGCCGAGGTCGAGCGCTGGGGTACGCTCGCCGCGCCGGCGGGCGGCGGGCTGCTCGACGCCGCGCGGCGCGGCTATGCGGGTCTCGCCGCGGCGGTTGCCGCCGGTGCCGGCGAAGGGCTGCCCGTCGTCGTGCGCGAGCTGTAGGAGCGTGCGCTGCTTCAGCGCTGCTACTTCAGCGCGGCGTGGATGCGGTGCACGTCGTCGTGGTCGTCGATCTTCTCGAGGAACTCCTCGACCTCGGTGCGTGCGTCGCCTTCGAGCGTGATCGCGTCCTTCGCGACGTAGCCGAGCTCGGCGCTCGCGACGTTCCAGCCGGCGGCGCGCAGCGCGTCGGCGACCTTGTAGAGGTCCGGCACGTCGGTGAAGAAGCGGCCGCCGCTGTGGTCCTCGGGCACGCCCTCGAGCGGCTCGACGTCCTGCGCCTCGGCCTCGATCGCGGCCTCCTCGATGTCCACTCCACCGTCTTCGTGCGTCGCCTCGACGATGCCGCAGTGGTCGAACAGGAACATGACCTTGCTGCCGAACTGACCGTTCTTCCACAGCGACTTGATGTCGCTGCCGGTGCGGTTCCGGTTGTCGGTCAGGCACTCGACGATCAGCGGCACGTTGTGCGGCGCCATGCCCTCGTAGAGGATCGTCTCGAACTCGACCGACTCACCGCCGATGCCGGCGCCCTTGTTGATCGCGCGTTTGATGACGTCGTTGCTGACCGACTGCTTGCGCGCGGCCTCGATCGCGAGCGCGAGCCGCGGGTTCATGTCGGGATCCGGCGTGCCCATCTTGGCGGCGACCGTGATCTCGCGGACGAGCTTGCTGGTGATCTTCGCCTTCTTGTTGGCGGTGATCTCTTTGTTCTTCTGCAACCACTGGCGGCCCATAGGCAGGGCAGGATCGCCGTCGATCGCGGGTGAGGCAAGCGCGATCCGGGCATCCGCGCGCGCTGGGCACGAGGCTTGCGCATCGTGGCGTTCTGCCCGCGGTACGCCCTGTAGACAGGACACTTCCGCCGTTTGGGGGTGTCCTGCGGCGCAGCCCCCGTTAGCTTGACCCGCCCACTCGAATCGCCTCACACGCAGGAGCAAACGCTTGCAAGACGAAGTCTCGTCCGGTTCCGGCTTCTTCGGCCGCTACTTCGCAGGGCACCCGAAGGGTCTGCCGACCCTGTTCACCTCCGAGCTCTGGGAGCGGTTCTGCTTCTACGGTGCGCGCGCGCTGCTGGTGTTCGCGCTCACCAGCCAATACGAGTTCTCCGAGGCCGAAGCCGGCAAGGTCTACGGCGTCTACACCGCGTTCGTCTACGCGACCGCGATCCTCGGCGGCTGGGTCGCCGACCGGGTCCTCGGCTTCCGGCGGTCGATCCTGGTCGGTGGGCTCATCATGGCGGCGGGCGAGTTCCTGCTGTTCGTGCCGAGTCAGCAGGTCTTCTTCTACGGCCTCGCGCTGATCATCACCGGCAACGGCCTGTTCAAGCCGAACATCAGCTCGATCGTCGGCAAGCTCTATGCGCCGGGCGACAAGAAGCGCGATCAGGGCTTCGTGATCTTCTACCAGGGCATCAACCTCGGCGCGTTCATCGCGCCGCTGATCTGCGGCTGGCTCGGCGAACGCATCGACTTCCGCGTCGGCTTCCTCGCCGCCGGCATCGGCATGCTGATCGGCGTCTTCACGTTCTGGCGCGGGCTGTCGAAGCTCGAGGACGTCGGCCTGCCGCCGGCCGGCCGCGAGGGTTCGGCCTCGATCATTCAGGTCGTGATCGGCGCTGCGGCGCTGTCGGGCGCGGTGTTCTTCCTGCTGCGCGAAGACGAGGCGATGCTCTACGTGCTGTCGATCCTGTTCGGCACCGTGATGCTGATCCTGCTCGCGGCGGCGTTCCGTCGCGGCAAGGTCGAGCGCGACCGTCTCATCGGCCTTCTGATCCTGCTGTTCGCCAACGCGTTCTTCTGGGCGTTGTTCGAGCAGGCCGGCAGCTCGCTGAACTTCTTCGCCAAGAACTGGACCGACCGCGTCGTGTTCGGCTGGGAGGTGCCGGCGTCGTGGTTCCAGTCGATCAACGCAGTCGCGATCGTGACGCTCGCACCGGTGTTCGTCTGGCTGTGGCGCTGGCTCGACCGCAAGAACATGGACCCGTCGATCCCGATCAAGTTCGGCATGGGCATCGTGCCGCTCGGTCTGGGTTTCGGCGCGCTGCTGCTCGGCATCTCGCTGACCGGCGAGGGTCAGAAGACGCACCTGATCTGGATCACGGCGCTCTACGTGCTGCACACCTGCGGCGAGCTCTGCCTGTCGCCGGTCGGCCTGTCGGCGGTGACCAAGCTCGCGCCGCCGTCGATGGCCGGCATGGTCATGGGCGCATGGTTCCTCTCGATCGCGGTCGGCAACTTCGCGGCCGGCCAGGTCGCGGCGATGGTCGGCAGCGGCGAGAGCGGCGAAGGCATCGCCACCGCGCAGGGCTACGTCGACGTCTACGGCCCGGCGATGTGGGCGAGCTTCGGCGTCGGTGCCTTCTTCCTGCTGATCGGTCCGCTGGTCAACAAGCTGCTCCACGGCGTGCGCTGAGCGCGCGCGCCCTCACCTCGATCCCGTTCCGCGCCATGTTCACCGGCCACCCCAAAGGTCTCTTCCGGCTGTTCTTCATCGAGATGTGGGAGCGCTTCGCGTTCTACACGATCGTCAGCATCCTCGTGCTCTACGCCACCGATGCGGAGCACGGCGGACTCGGCTGGTCGAAGGCGATCGGCAACGAGATCTACGGCGTCTACCTCGCGTTCGTCTACTTCACGCCGTACCTCGGCGGCCTGCTCGCCGACCGCTACCTCGGCTGTCGGAGGTCGGTGCTGATCGGCGGAATACTGTTCGCCACCGGCTTCTTCCTGCTGTCGACCGGGCAGGGCTGGTCGTTCCCGGTCGGGCTCGTGCTGCTCTGCTGCGGCAACGGCTTCTTCAAGCCGAACATCTCGGCGATGGTCGGCAACCTCTACGAGCGCGGTGATCCGAAGCGCGACGCGGGCTTCAACATCTTCTACATGGGGATCAACATCGGCGCGTTCGTCGCGCCGTTCGTGTCGGCGATCACGCGCAACGTCTGGTTCTGGGAGGCGGCGTTCTTCGCTGCCGGTATCGGCATGGTGCTCTCCGTCCTGATCCTGCTCTGGAGCTGGAAGGTGCTCGAGCGCGCCGATGTCGAGCCCGGCAACAAGCCCGGTGACACGCCGTTCGCCGAGATCATGCAGAAGATCCTCGGTCCGGCCCTGTTGCTCGGTGTCTTCGGTTGGGCGATCGCGAAGTACGTGCTGCCGGAGGCCGCGACCAAGCTGGTCTCGGCGACCGACATCGGCTTCCTCGTCGGCGCCGTGCCGATCCTGATGTTCTTCGTGCGGTTGTCGAACCAGGCCAAGGAGGAGGAGAAGCCCGGCCTGCGCGCGCTGCTGCCGGTCTACCTCGCCGGCGGCACGTTCTTCATGGTGCTGCACCTCAACGGCAGCGCGATGACGGTCTGGGCCAAGGAGAACACCGCACGCCACCTCGGCCAGCCCGATCCGGTCGTGCTGGTCAGCAACGTCACCGTCGGCGGCGACCACCTGTTCGCCGGGCCGGCGTATCCGGGCTACTACAGCAACGCCGCCACCGATGTGCCGCGTCCGGCGCAGGCCACGCTGCTGCCGATCGCCACGCTCGAACAGACGCGCATGTTCGGGCAGAAGAAGATGGACGACGCCAGCCTGACCGCGCTGCGCAGCAAGCTGCCGGCCGACGTGCGGATCGAGACGCTGCCGCTCGAGGGTGAACTCACCGAGCAGCAGGAGGAGTGGAAGAAGCTCAGCGTCGACGTCTACGACAAGGTCACGATCACGGAGGACACCGACGGGCACGGGTTGCCGGTGATCTCGGTCGCGGTCGACGACGGCGCGAAGGCGAGCCAGCGGGTCGCGTTCGTGCGCAGTGTCGACGCCGTCACGTTCGCGACCTACCTCGTCACGCCCGAGAAGTTCGAAACGCTCTACGCCGGCGATCCGCCGACCGAGCCGCCCGGCGAGTACCTCCGCACGGCGAACGCCGAGCTCTACCAGTCGTGGAACGCGTTCTTCGTCGTCCTGCTGACGCCGCTGCTGGTCGGCTTCTTCGCGATGCTGGCGCGCAAGAAGGTCGACTTCAGCACCGCCAGGAAGATCCTCGCCGGCATGGTCATCACCGGGCTCGCCGTGCTGTTCATGGCGCTCGCGGGCTTCGTGTCGGACAACGGCGCGATCAAGGTCAGCGGCCTGTGGCTGATGGGCTTCTACGGCATCGTCACGGTCGGCGAGCTCTGCCTGTCACCGATGGCGCTGTCGCTGGTGACCAAGCTCAGCCCGAAGCGCTTCGTCGGTTTGACGATGGGTGGCTGGTTCTTCGCCACCGCGGTCGGCAACAAGTTCTCGGGCTTCCTCGGCGTGCTGCAGGGCAGCATGGCGCCGTCGATGTTCTTCCTGGTGATCGCGGTCGCCGTCGGTCTGGTGGCCGGCTACATCCTCGCGGTGCTGCCGAAGCTCGACGCCGCGATCAAGAAGTACGGGGCGTGACCCCCGCGCTGTCCGGGCGGCGGCTCCGCTCAGGTGTCGGAGCGGAGTTGCACGATGGGTGAGAACTCGAGCGGGCTGCCGCCCACGACCTGGAACAGCGAGTAGCGGTTCAGACTCGACAGCGGGATCGCGAAGAACGACGCGGTTCCGCTCGGAAACGCCTGCGTGTGCTCGAAGTAGACCGCGACGTCGTCGATCTGCAGGCCGGTCGGGAAGGCCGGATCCGTGATGCCCGAGTAGCCGAGGTAGAGGTTGTGCTTGCCGACCGAGGCCGAATTCGTCGTCGCGTAGAGCGCCAGCTCCACATCCAGCGTCGCCTCGTCGACCAGCGCGCCGACCTGCGTGCGCCCTTCGATCACCGCGGTCGATACCGGACCGCCGAACGGAATGTCGATGGCGCCGAGGTGGGCCCGCGGCGGAGCGACCTGCGTATCGATCGAGAGCGTCGGCGGGATGTGCGACCAGAGGCCCTTCAACATCGTGCCCGGCACCGGGCGGACGAGTGCGTCGGGCGGCAGGAAGCCGCCTTTCAGTCGGGCCGGAATCGTGAATCCGGTCGCCGCGGGGATCGCCTCGAAATCGCCCGCGGAGAACGTGTAGCCGATGTTCCAGCTGTTGTTGATCTCGACGACGGCGCCGTTCACCGAGTGGTCGCCGTTGCCGCCCTGCCACGACAGGTTGTTGACGAGGATGTGGGGTTGGTCACTGTCGGCGTAGCGCGACAGGAAGTTGTAGAGCCGGTTCCGGAATGCGGTGCAGTTGTAGAAGCGGCAGACCCCGTCCGAGCCGTTGCTCGAGAAGCCGTACTCGTCGTTGTCGAACGCGACGCAGTTGACCACCGTGTTTCCGTCGCCCTCGCGACCGAGCTTGAAGCCGACCCCGTTGCCCCGGAATCCGGGCACGCCGTCGGAGAGCACCGGCGTCCCGTTGGACCAGGCCCAGGAGCTCCGGATCTCGACGGGGAAGCTCCGCCAGCAGTCGAACCCGTCGTCGGAGTTGCGCCACGACCGACAGCCGATGATGGAATTGCCGTGGGACTGCCGCGGGTCGCCGCCGAACGTGTTCCAGAAGGTGCTGTAGAAGATCTGGATCCCGTCGGCGTTGTCGCCGACCGCGGCACCCTGTTCGTCGGTGTTGTGGTGGGCGTCGCAGTTGACGATCGAGCAGTCGTGGGACGAGTCGATGCCGATGCCGGTGTAGGAGCAGTGGTGGGCCTCGCAGTCCTCGATCACGATGTGATGCGAGACCAGCAGGTCGACGAGCGGCGCCGCGGTGTTGTACTGGCCGGCCGCGTCCACGCGCTGTGGGCCGACCCGGATCCCGCCCTTGTCCGCGCTCGGGTTGGCGGCGACCGTGCCGTCGACCTCGAGTCCGCGGATGTGCCAGTAGCACGCCCCGAGGACGTTGATCGCGGAGTTGTAGTTCGCGTTGGACCCGAGGATCGTCACGCGTCCGACGTTGGTCGGAGCGGACTCGAGGCGCAAGATGATGCCGGGGGCCCCGCGCGTCCGAATCAGGATCGACTGCGGCGGCGTGTAGGTGACGGTGTCCTTGATCTGGATCGTCACCGACTGGCTTGCGATGTTCGGATTCGTGGTTCCGGACTGGACCGGGATCGCGTTGATCGCCGACTGGATGTCGGTGAACTCGTTCGTGCCCGGGTTCGTCAGCGAGCCGTCGACCGTGTAGACGAGCGGTGCTTGCGCGACCAGACCGGTGCAGCAGACGAGAACGCCGAGGGTTGCCGGCAGAGAGCGTGCCAGATGGATCATGGACGGTTCGTGTCGCGGCGTTTCGGGTCGGTTCCCCGAATCCGGTCGAAACCTGGGTGCTCCATTCGGTGATCTGGGCAGGGTGCGCGCACGGTTCCCGCGCTACACTCCGGCGGGACGGAACATGACCGAGTCCTTCCAGGAAACCCTGATCCTCGTCGAACGTGCCCAGCGCGACGACGACGCCGCGGTGCACGAGCTGTTCGACCGCTATCTGCCGCGCGTGCGGCGGATCGCGGCGCTGCGCCTCGGGCGCACGACGCGCGATCTGCTCGACGTCGACGATGTCACACAGAACGTGATGATGACCGCGTTCGCGAAGCTCGACCGCTTCGACGTGACCTCGGACGGCAAGTTCTGCAACTGGCTGGCGAAGCTGGTCGAGAACCAGATCCGCATGGATCTGCGCGCGCGCGGCGCCCAGAAGCGCGGCAGCGGCCGCGAGCGACGGCAGGCCGATCTCGACTCGGCGGTGCACGCGTCGCAGATCGGCGGCGCCGAGCCGACGCCGAGCGAGCACGCGGTCGGCGCCGAGGCCAACGACGCGATCGAGCGCGCGCTGCTGTCGATGTCGGAACGCAGCCGCGAGCTCGTGATCCATCGCTCGTTCTGCGCGCTCGAGTACGCCGAGATCGCCGAGCTGCTCGAGCTCGGTTCGCCCGACGTCGCACGTTCGCTCTACAGCCGGGCGCTGCGCGAGCTGGAGCAGCGGGTCGCCGGCGGCGGCACCGGCTGAGCGGCGGACTACTTGCCGATCTGCTGCTCGAGGCTCTCGATCATCCCCGCGGCGCGCCGCACCAGCGGATCGTCGGCTGGCCGGGTCTGCCGGAGCCGTCGCAGCGACTCTTCGAACTGCGCCTTCGCCGCCGCCGGATCGCCGGCATCACGCAACGCGAGCCCGTAGCTCTCGATCGTTCGCAGCGTGCGCGGATCGTGCTCGCCGTAGACCGCGTCGACGATCGGCAGCAGCTCGGCGAGCTGCCGCGCGGCCTCCTGCGGTTGGCCGGTATGGCGGTACATCATCGCGAGGTTGAACGCGAGCATCATCGCGGTGTCGTCCTCGGGGCCGGCGACGGAACGCGCATCGGCGAGCGCTTCCTCGAGCACGGGCAAGGCCTCGGCGGCGCGATCCTGGCGTCGCAGCGCATCGGCGAGCGCGCTGTTGGCCATCGCGCGGCGCCGCAGCTCCCCGATCTGCCCGAAGAGCGCGACCGCCTCGCGCGCCATCTGCTCGGACTTCGCATAGTCCTTGGTGCCGGCGTAGAGCCGGGAGAGCCGCTGCGCGGCCTCCGCGATCAGGCCGGTATCGGGCGGCACCTCGGCCCGTCGCGCGTCGTACGCCCGCTCGAGCAGCGGCGCGGCGTGCTCGTAGTCGCCGGTCTGCATCAGCGTGGTGCCGAGGTCGCCGACCGACGTGATCGTGTCGTGATGGTCCTCGCCGAGCGCCGCGCGCCGCAGCTCGAGCGCGCGCCGACAGCGCTCCAGCGCGCCTTCTGGCAGGCCGATGTTCTCGTAGGCCTGGCCGAACGAGGCATGCAGGCGGGCCGCGACCAGCGGCCGATCGGCGAACTGCTCGTCGATCGCTTCGACGGCGGTGTGCAGCAGGCTCTGATCCAGCGCCTGGCGCGCGAGCTCGCTCGGGTTGATGGCGTCGAGGATCCGCTCGACGCGGGCCTCGGCATCGGCTTCTGCATCGAACAGGTCGCTGGCGCGCAGGTCCTTGCCGAGTTGGGTCGCGATCACCTCGCCGACCTGCCGCGCGTTGATCGTCGCGAGCGTCTCGCTCTGGAACCGGGCGATCGCTTCGGCGTCGTCGCGCGCGCGTTCGAACGCCTTGCCGGCGCTTTCGGCGGCGTTGCGGTCGGCGATCGCTTCGAGCGCGAACGCGACCGACGTGACGGTGCCGGCGACGAGCGCGAGCGCGGCGATCGCGGCGCCGGCGACGAGGCCACGGTTGCGGCGCGCGAACTTCGTCAGCTGGTAGAACGTGCTCGGCGGCCGCGCCTCGACCGGCAGGTCGTCGAGGTAGCGGCGGATGTCGGCGCCGAGCGCCGCCGCCGAGCCGTAGCGCCGGTCGGGCGCCTTCTCGAGCGCGCGCATCACGATCCAGTCGAGCTCGCCGCGCAGCCGGCGCACCCAGTGCGGCCGCGGCGGCGCCGGGTGCGGGCGCCCCGCCACCTTCGAGCTCGGCCGGATCGGGTCCTCGTCGCAGATGCGACGCTGGATCGCGGCGAGGTCGAGCTTGGTCTCGTCGAAGCGCAGCGGCAGCTCGCCGGTGCACAGCTCGTACATCACGACGCCGAGCGCGTAGACGTCGGTGCGGGTGTCGATGTGGTCGGTGTCGAGCGTCGCCTGCTCGGGGGACATGTAGGCCGGCGTGCCGATCACCTGACCGTGCAATGTCAGCATCGTGTTGGCGAGCTGCTCGCCCTCGATCGCCCGCGCCAGGCCGAAGTCGATGATCTTCGCGCGCGGAATGCCGTTCTCGCGCGTCACCAGGATGTTCGTCGGCTTGAGGTCGCGGTGGATCACGCCCTTCTGGTGCGCGTGCGCGACGCCGGCGCAGACCTGCTCGATCAGCTCGAGCCGGGTGTCGAGGTCGGCCTCCTCGCGGCGGCAGAACGTGTTGATCGGCTCGCCGTCGACGAACTCCATCACGAAGTAGGGCCGCCCGTCCTCGGTCAGCCCGCCGTCGAACACGCGCGCGATGCTCGAGTGCTCCATCAGCGCCAGCGCCTGCCGCTCGGCCTCGAAGCGCTTGACGATCCGGTCGCTGTCCATGCCCGCCTTGACGAGCTTGATCGCGACGCGGCGGCGGACCGGTTGTTCCTGTGACGCGAGCCAGACCGTGCCCATGCCACCCTCGCCGAGGATGCGTTCGAGCTTGTACGGGCCGATGCGCTCGGGCGGCGGCGTGGCCGACGCGCGCGGCGGAGGCGCGGCCGCTGACGCATCGAGCCCGCGCAGCATGAGCATCATGCGGATCTCGGGCGCGTGGTCGGGGTGCGCGGCGCAGAGTGCCGCGATCGCCGCGTCGCGCTCGGCGGGCGGCAGAGCGGCGGCGCGCTCGACTTCGAGTTCGAGCGATTCGGGTGGTGGCGAGTCTTGGTCGGCGGCCATCGGGAGTGGGCGGACGTCCGATGATAGTCGGCCCGCGCCACCCGGCCGCGTCGGTTGCGAATTCAGATCCCGAGAACCGCGACGCCGAGGTTGCTGGTCCGACTCTCGAGCGTGTGGTGGTCCTGCACCGTGGCCTGCAGGTAGAGCGTCGCGCCGCAGAGCGCCGGATCGTTGGGGATCGAGAACCCGGCACTGATCGGGCCGAAGTTCAGCGCGACGCTGCTGTAGAGCACGGCCGCGCCCGAACCGAGGTAGGAGTTGCAGCCGGCCAGGAACGGCGGGCTCGGCAGCGCCGAGGCCGACAGCGACGCGGCGCCGAGCAGCCAGAAGGGATCGGCGTAGGCGACCGCCGTGATCTCGACCGAGAACGACGTGCCGAGCCGCGGCAGAGTGGTGTTGCCGCCCTGGCGATTCGACATCTCGCAGTTGCCGCAACCCGGGCTGTCGGCCGGAGTCGCGAAGGTCGCAGGCGAGCACTGCGCGGTCGCCATCAGCGCCGTGGTGGCGACCGCGGCAGCGGTGCCGGCGAGGCGGGAGAGGAAGCAAGGTCTTGGCATTTCGTGGTCCTCGAGGCGGGGTTGCCGAGGTGCAACCTCACGAGGATCCGCGCGGTGTGCAGGCCGCAACCAGAAACTCGCCGCAGATCCCGGCAGCTACCGGCCCGGCTTCCGCGGCACCTTCTTCTTCCCTGCCCCGGCCTCCCGCCCCGTCCGCTGCCGCACCGCCTCGCGCAGCAGGAACTCGATCTGCCCGTTGATCGAGCGCATGTCCTGCTCGGCGAACCGCCGGAGCTGTTCGAACAGCTCCGGTGGCAACCGCAACAGGAAGCCCTTCTTGTCCTCGGCCATCGCCGGCCGCCCGCGCTAGCCGTAGAGCGTGCCGGCGTTGACGACGGGCTGCGTGCCGCGGTCGCTGCAGAGCACGACGAGGAGGTTGCTGACCATCTGGGCCTTGCGCTCGTTGTCGAGCTCGACGACCGAGCCGCCCTCGAGGTTCTCGATCGCCATCTGCACCATGCTGGTCGCGCCCTCGACGATGCGCATGCGCGCGTCGATCACGGCCTCGGCCTGCTGGCGCTGCAGCATCGCGCCGGCGATCTCGGGGGCGTAGGCGAGGTGGCTGAGCCGGGCCTCGAGCACCTCGATGCCGGCGCGTTCGAGCCGCTGCTCGAGCTCGCCCTTGAGCTGGTCGTTGATCGCCTCGCTGTTGCCGCGCAGCGAGGTCTCGTCGTCGTTGGGGGTGTCGTACGGGTGGCTCGATGCCAGGTGGCGCACGGCGGACTCGGTCTGGACCTCGACGTAGGATACGTGGTCCTCGACGTCGAACGCGGCCTGCGCGGTGTCGCGCACGCGCCAGACCACGACGGCACCGATCTCGATCGGGTTGCCGCGCAGATCGTTGACCTTGAGCTTGTCGCTGTTGAAGTTGTGCGCGCGCAGGCTGATCGGCCGCCGCACCGTGAACGGGTTGACCCAGTAGAAGCCGGCCTTGCGCAGCGTGCCCTTGTAGGTGCCGAACAAGAGCGCGACCTTCGACTGGTTGGGGTTGACCAGCGTCAGCCCGACCAGCGTCAGGATCCCGAACGGGATGCCGACCACGGTCAGCATCAGCACGATGCCGACGATCAGCATCGTGATGCCGTTGCCGGGGTACTCGTAGTCGAACTCGCGGGAGGGGGTGCCGGTCGCCGGGTCTGTCATCTTGGTTGGCTCGCTATCGGAGTGATATCACCCCGATAGCACCATCGTGGACGGTCGCCCTGGTCGGCCTGTCGTCAGTGGGCGTCGGATTCGTGCGAAAATGGCAATGCCTGCAGGAACCGTCGGCCGTACGCCTTGGTGCGCACCCGCGGGTCGAGGATCACGACCCGGCCGCGGTCGCTCTCGTTCCGGATCAGCCGCCCGAAGCCCTGGCGGAACCGCAGGATGGCCTCGGGCAGAGTGTGGTCGGCGAACGGGTCGCGGCCGGCCTGGCGCAGCGCCGCGAGCCGCGCCTGGGTCAGCGGGTGGCTCGGGTTCTGGAACGGCAGCCGCGTGATCACCAGCAGCGTCAGCGCCTCGCCGGGCACGTCGATGCCCTCCCACAGGCTGTCGGTGCCGAGCAGCACGGTCGATGGCTGCTCGCGCTTCTTCTCGAGCAGGCGCGTCAGCGGCGCCTCGCCCTGCACCAGCAGCTCGATGCCGTGGTACTCGAGCTCCGGTCGCAGCCGCTGCGCCAGCTCGCGCACGAACTCCCACGACGTGCAGAGCACGAGCGCGCGGCCGCCGTTGTCGATCGCGTGGCGCGCGGTGCGCTCGGCGACTTCGCGGCGGAACGCCGGTTCCTCGCGCCCGGGGTCGGGCATCGCCTCCTCGACGACGAGCTCGACCGCGCGATCGTAGTCGAACGGCGAATCGAGCCGCAGTGCGGTGGCGTCGTCGATGCCGAGCTTGCGCCGGAACCAGCCGAACTCCGGGTCGTCGCCGGTGCCGATCGTCGCACTCAGCAGCACCGCGGTCGCGCCGCCCTCGAACAGGTGCTGCCGCAACGCCTGGCTGACATCGAGCGGTGCGGCGCAGAGCTGCACGCCACCGCGCGCCGGCTCGAGCCAGCGCACCAGCGGCGTCTCGGTCGCGCCCGGTC
The DNA here is from genome assembly GCA_020425925.1 of Planctomycetota bacterium. Lineage (GTDB taxonomy): Bacteria > Planctomycetota > UBA1135 > UBA1135 > UBA2386 > JAGQRA01. The sequence goes on along the minus strand of JAGQRB010000527.1, from coordinate 1,995 downwards.
GACAGAGCGTGCGGATCACGCCGCAGAGCGCGTCGAGCCCGTTCGCGCGCGCCTGCAGCTCCATGCGCAGCTCGACCTCGGAGCTCGCGATCGCGGCGGTCGCGACCTCCTGCGCGAGGCGCGCGAGCACGTGGCTCAGCGGCTCCTCGATGACCTCGTCGTGCAGCGCGATGCCACCCTTGCTGGCGCCGCTGCCGCGCAGTCGGTCGTAGAGGCCGTCGAAGAACATGTCGGCGAGCTGCCAGGCCTCCTCCCAGAGCGTGCGCGCCGCCGGCGTGCCGTGCTGCGCCAGCAGGCTGCGATGGCTGCGTCGATTGTGCAGGCGTCGCAGGTGCCACTGCACCGAGCGGCTGCCGAGCCGCAGGCCGAGGCTCTCGGTCGCGACGCGCTCGAGGTGGTGGGCCTCGTCGAAGATCACGACCCGGTGCGCCGGCAGGTACGACGCGCCGGCGATGCGCAGCGCGAGATCGGCGAAATAGAGCGCGTGATTGACGATCAGCACCTGCGCGGTCTGCATCCGGCGCCGCGCGCGCTGCCAGTAGCAGCGGTCGTAGTGCCGGCAGGCGCGGTGCAGGCAGTTGCCGTGCTCGGCCTGCACCTCCTCCCAGACGTCGGGCGGCGGCGGCGGATCGAGCTCGAAGCGGGTGCCGTCGCTCGCGTTGGCCGACCAGGTCACGATGCGCTCGAGCTGGGCGCGGCGATCGGGCTCGTCGAACAAGCCGTTCTCGTGCAGGGCGAGGTCGCGCCGCCGCAGGCAGACGTAGTTGTTGCGGCCGACGGCGGTCACCGACGACCACTCGATCGGCAGCACCGCGTGCAGAAACGGCAGGTCCTTGCGTTCGAGCTGCTCCTGCAGCGCGATCGTGCGCGTCGAGACCACGATCGGACCCTCGCCCTGGTGGCCGTCGGCGTGCACCGCCGCCGGCACGAGGTAGGCGAACGACTTGCCGGTGCCGGTGCCGGCTTCGGCGACGAGGTGCCGGCGGTTGCCGAGCGCCCGCTCGACCGCGTTCGCGAGCTCGAGCTGTTGCGGCCGCGCCTCGTAGTCCGGCAGCCGTCGCGCGATCGCGCCGGCCTCGCCGAGCAGCTCGGCGGCACGCGCGGTCGTCATCCGACGTTCTCCATATGGGGGTGCGGCGAGGTCGAAGGCAGGAAGTCGCGCGCCAGCAGCATTCGGTTGAACTGCGGGAAGCGCCGGTCGTGCAGCACCGGCAGCGGATCGAACCAGCCGGTGTGCATCTGGTGCAGCACGCGAGCGCCGAGCTCGCTGTGGGTCCGCACCCAGTGCCGGCCGTGGCGGAGCGCGGCGCGGTGATCGCGGAATTCGTACGCGATCCGGACCATCTCCGGCAGCAGCCACGACACCGGTCGCACGGACACCACCGTGCCGGTCGACACGTCGCCGTGGACCAGAACGCTGCGCAGCCGGAAGACGCCGGCGAGCCAGCCGAGCAACAACAGCAGGCCCGGCACCACGACGGTGCCGATCCAGGCCTCGGGCGCGAGCAGCAGCCGATGGAAGTGCAGCCGCCCGCCCGCAACGACGCTGATTCGCGGGGTGTCGGGCAGCAGCCGCACCTCGACCTCGTCGCCCCGCACGCAGCTCCCCTTCGGCACCATGCAGTGGCCGGGCCAGTCGTGGTCGCCGAACGTGAAGCCGTAGTTCACCCACTCCCAGACGTCGCCGGTGGGGGCCACCACCGGATCGTGGGCGATCGCCGCGATCCGCCCCTTCGCGGCGACCGTCGGTTCGGTGTCGAGGCGGTGCTGGTCGCTCGGCTTGGCGCCGGCGGCGAGGAACAGCATCCACGAGAGCAGTCCGCCGAAGCCGGCGAGCAGGCCGCCGAGCGCACCCATGGGCCAGCGGTGTGCGAGCACCGGACCGAGGCGGACCCGCCGCGGCGCTGCCGGTATGCTGCGCACCTCGTGCATCATCTGCCGGTGCACTACAGCAGTCGGCGGCGTCGCCGTCGAGCCTGGGGCGGGGCGGAGGCG
>JAGQRB010000526.1 GCA_020425925.1 Planctomycetota bacterium | reverse complement strand
CTCGCTGCCGGTCTCCTCCTTCCTGGCGGCCGCGCGGTCCTCGGTTCCGGCCTCGGTCAGCCGGACCCGTAGCAAGGACATCTCACGGCCGAAGTTCATGCTCATACACCTGGTCTCCTCGTCAAGTGCTCGATCAGGTCGAGTTTCGTCACGATACCGCGGACGTTGCGATCGTCATCCACTACCAGCGCGACTTCTCCACGTTCGAAGATCCGCGGCAGCTCGCTGGTGGGGGCATGGGGGGCGATCGTGGAAACCTGCCGGACCATCGCCTCGGCGACGCGCGTCTTCGAGCTCGCGTTGCCCTCGACCAGCACCCGGAGCGCGTCGGCCTCGGTCAGGATGCCGGCCAGTTTGCCGCCGTCCGTAACCGGGATCTGCGAGATGCCGCGCTCCTTGAACAGCGTCACCGCGGTGTCGAGCGTCTCGCCGACCTCGATCGTGATCACCTCGCGTTTGGGCATGCCGCGCAGCAGCTCCTCGAGCGTGCCGACCGCCCAGTCCTCCTCGAGGAAGCCGTTCTCCCGCATCCAGCGGTCGTCGACGAACTTGGTCAGGTAGTTGCGGATGCTGTCGGCGAGCACGCAGACGATGCGCGCGCCCTTCGGGAAGTCGGGGGCGACATGCATCGCGGCCCAGACCGCGGCGCCGCACGAGCCGCCGACCAGCATGCCCTCCTGGCGGATGAGCTGGCGGGCGGTGCGGAAGCTGTCCTTGTCGTTCGACCGGACCCAGCGGTCGACGAGCTCGCGGTCGAGCACGTCGGGGATGAAGTCGTAGCCGATGCCCTCGACCTTGTAGCTCTTGATCGGGCCCGGCCCGGCGAGGATCGAACCCTCGGGATCGACGCCGACGATCTGGCAGCCCGGCACCTTGGCCTTCACGGCGCGCGCCACACCGGTGATCGTGCCGCCGGTGCCGGCGGTCATCACCACCGCGTCGACCTTGCCGTCGGTCTGCTCGCAGATCTCGCGGCCGGTGCCCTCCTCGTGCGCCAGCGGGTTCGAGGGGTTGCCGTACTGATCGAGGATGTGTGAGTTCGGGATCACCTGCTGCAGGCGCTTCGCGACCCCGATGTGACTCTCGGGCGCGTCCCAGGCGGCCTCGGTCGGCGTACGGATGATCTCGGCGCCGAGCGCCTCGAGCACGACCTGCTTCTCGCGCGACATCTTCTCCGGCATCGTGATGATCACGCGGTAGCCGCGCACCGCGGCGGCTAGCGCCATGCCGATGCCGGTGTTGCCGGAGGTCGGCTCGATCAGCGTGTCGCCGGGCCGGATGCGGCCCGACTTCTCGGCGTCGAGCAGCATGCGCACGCCGATCCGGTCCTTGACCGAGCCGCCCGGGTTCATGAACTCGCATTTGGCGAGCAGCTCGACGTCGAGCTGGCGGCCGATGCGGGAGAGGCGGACGAGCGGGGTGTTGCCGACCGTGGTCAGGATCGAGTCGTGGATCGAAGCCATTGCGCCGGCGATTGAAGCAGCCCGTCAGTCGGAAGGGAAATGCGGCTCCGGCCTTGTCGACCGGCCTCCCGCTCTGCATCGTTGCCCGGCCCGTGAACGAGCCCGAGAACCCCAGCGGCGGCGCCGGCGACGGCGGTGCGCCGAGCCCCGCGCCGCCGCAACCGCCGACCGAGGCCCCGGCCAGTGCGGCTCCAGCCGGTGCGGCGTCCGCCGGCGACGGCAGCGCTGCGGCCGGAGCCGGTGGGCCGGGTGCCCCGGAGTCGG
>JAGQRB010000525.1 GCA_020425925.1 Planctomycetota bacterium | reverse complement strand
TCGCTGCGGGCCGCGAGATGGGCCTGCAGCAGGCTCGCGAGATCGACGGGTTCGCGGTGCCGCGGGCCGTTGGCGGCGCCGGTCACGAGCCGCAGGCGGTCGACCGTGGCCTGGATGCGCTGCACACCTTCGAGCGCGGCCCGCACCTGGTCGCGGCGCGCGCGCTGGGTGGTCGGATCGAGATCGGCGTGCAGCAGCTGCAGCTGCCCGGATACCGACTGCAGCGGGTTGTTGATCTCGTCGGCCATGCCGTGCGCGAGGTCGTGGAACGCGCCGCCGCGGCCGCCGTCGGCGCCGTGGCGCGCCTGTTCGATCGTCGCCGCGAGCTCGCCCGGTCGATCGGGGTAGACCAGTCGGTGGGCGCCGACGCGCTGCGCGAGTGCCGTGGTCTCGATCTCGCCGGCGAGGTCGGTGACGAGCACGACGCCGACGTCGCTCCAGAGGTTGCGCAGCAGCCGCAACGCACCGATGTCCTCGGCCGGGCGGGGGCCGAGCTGCACCAGCAGCACGTCGGGGCGAAAGCGTTGCAGCTCTTCGCCGCCCCGGTGCAACGACTCGAATGCCCGGACCTCCGGCTGGAGCGGTAGGCCGCGCAGATCGCCGATCAGGCGTTCATGAACGGGGCCGACCACAGCGATACGCGTGGCGCGGTCCAAAGGTCGAGAGATGCGAGAGAGAAGCGGCGGGCGAGTCGGTTGATGTAAATGCAGGCTATCCCCTCAGATATCCGATGTCACCATAGGTCGAGCGCAAGCGGCTTGCGCCGCTCCAGCAGCGACCCCGCTCACGTCGATAGCATGGCAGTGACGGGCGACCGCGACAATCGTGGTGACGAGGGGGATCCTCCCGACCATTCCCAGACGCCGCGGCGACCGCCGCCGGTGGCGCTGCGTCGCGTCGAGGGGCCGGTCGACGGCGGCGACGGTCCGCCGCCGGTGCGACTGGTGCGCGAGTACAAGGGCCTGACGGTCGCCGACCTCGAGCGCGACGAGATCGTCGAACGGTTGCCTGGCCAGGTTCGCAGCGCCCTGCACCATCTCGAACGCGGTGACCTCGCCGCCGCCGAGCGCGCGCTGCCGGGCGCGTTCGCGCCGCTGCTGCCCGGTCCGGGTGCGGACCGACCGGGTCGCCGGCCGCTGCGGTCGACGATGCTGCTCTGGGTCGTCGTGACCGCGGCGTTGCTCGGCGCGACGCTGGCCTCGTATTGGTTTTAGCTTGGCAGCTGTGAATCGCGGTGACGTTGCCGTTCACTAGCCCCGACCCGCCGAGAATGGACCTGTCGTCAGCCACTGCCGCGCCGCCGCCCGCTGTGGGCTCCGCGCCCGAGATCAGCGTCGTCGTGCCGATCTTCAACGAGCGTGACAACGTGATGCCGCTCTACGAGGCGCTCACGTTCGCGCTCGGCGCGATGCGGCGGCCGTACGAGATCGTGCTGGTCGACGACGGCAGCCGCGACGGCACGCGCGACGTGCTGCGGTCGATCGCGGCCAGCGATGCGCGCGTCCGACTCGTGATGTTCCGACGCAACTACGGCCAGACCGCGGCGATGGCCGCCGGTTTCCGCAGCTGCCGCGGCGGCATCGTGGTGTCGATGGACGGCGATCTGCAGAACGACCCGGCCGACATCCATCGCCTGGTCGCGCGGCTCGAGGACGGCTTCGACGTGGTCTGCGGCTGGCGCAAGAACCGGCAGGACCGCGCGCTGACCCGTCTGCTGCCGAGCCTGATCGCGAACTTCCTGATCGCGCGCGTGACCGGGGCGCACATCCACGACACCGGCTGCTCGCTCAAGGCCTACCGCAGCTGGGTGGTGCGCAGCCTGACGCTCTACTCCGACATGCACCGCTTCCTGGCGGCGCTCGGTGCCGGCCTCGGCGCCCGCATCACCGAGCTGCCGGTGCGCCACCACGCCCGGCTCGCCGGCAAGTCGAAGTACGGTCTCGGCCGCGTCTTTCGCGTGCTCGCCGATCTGGTCGGCATCAAGATGCTGATCCAGTTCGCGGCGCACCCGATCCGCTGGTTCACGCTGCTGGCGCTGCCGCTGTTCGTGCTCGGCGCGCTGATGCTGGCGCTCGGCGCGGTCAAGGCGACCCATACCGGCGAGTGGATCCTGTTCCCCGAGACCGGCTTCGACATGGGGGCGGTCGGCGCCGGTGCCGTCGGTGTGCTGTTCGCGGGCAACGTGCTGATGCTCGGCTTCCTCGCCGAACTGCAGATCCGCGTCTCGCGGTTCTTCCGCCACCGCACCGCGGTGACCGCCAAGGAGGCCAGCCGATGACCGCTGCCGCCTCGTCCGCCGGCGAGCCACACGTCTCGGTCGTCGTCGCGTTCAGCACCTCCGACGTCGACGCCGAGCCGCGCACGATCGTCGAGCAGATCGGTTGCGCGCTCGACGATGCCGGTCAGGCGCACGAATTCGTGTTCGTGCTCGATGGCCCGGTCGGCCGCGTCGAGCACGAGCTGCGCGAGCTCGAGACCGAACACCCGGTCACCGTCGTGCAGCTCCAGGGCGGTGGCCTCGGCGAGTCGATCGCGCTCTCTGCCGGCGTCAAGCGCGCGCGCGGCGACTACATCCTGAATCTGCCGCCGTACCTGCAGATGCAGCCACCCGACGTCAGCAAGGTGATCGCCGCGCTCGACGCCGGCGCCGACTGCGTCGCGACCTGGCGCGTCGCGCGCATCGATCCGTGGCTGAACCAGCTGCAGTCGCGGCTGTTCAACCTCGTGCTGCGGCTGATCATGAACACGCCGTTCCACGACCTCAATTCGGGCACCCGCGGCTTCCGGCGGCACGTGCTCGACGAAGTCTCGGTCTACGGCGAGCTCTACCGCTTCCTGCCGGTGCTGGCATCGCGCCAGGGCTTCCGCACCGTCGAGGTCAAGGTCCGCCACCGCGAGGAGAAGGGACGCGCCGGCTTCTACGGTGTCGGCGTCTATCTGCGGCGACTGCTCGACATCCTCGCGATCACGTTCCTGGCGCGGTTCACGCAGCGGCCGCTGCGGTTCTTCGGCTACCTCGGCTTCGTCGCGACCGTCAGCGGCTCGCTGATGGCGGCCTGGCCGCTCTACGAGAAGCTGTTCGGCACCGCCGGCCTCAGCGATCGCCCGTTGTTCGTGATCGGCGCGATCCTCGCGGCGTTCGGCGTGCAGCTGATCGGCTTCGGTCTGATCGGCGAGATCATCATCTTCACCCAGGCGCCGAACCTGCGCGACTACAAGGTCGAGGACGTCGTCGAGGGGGTCGCCGAGGCGGCGCCGCGCCACCTCGACCTGCCGCAGAAGGAGCGGGCCCCGACACCCCCGGCCGCCGGCGCGGCGGTCGACTCGACGGAGGGCCCGGCCAGCCCGTCGACGCAGGCCGCACCGGTCAGCCAGTCGCCGCCGTCGGCCCAGGGCAGCAACGGCGACGCGCGTGCGGTGGTGGCGGCGGTCGCCGACGGCAAGGCGCCGCTGCGGGTGCGCGAGATCCTGCCCGGCGAGGACGCGCGCTGGGATGCGTTCGTCAGCCGCCATTCGCAGGGCACGTTCTTCCACCTGACCGGCTGGTCGCGGGTCGTGCGACAGGTGTTCCGCCACTCGCCGCAGCACCTCGTCGTCGAGCAGGGGCGGCAGTGGCTCGGTGTCCTGCCGCTGTTCGAGACCTGGAGCCCGTTCCTCGGCCGCAACCTGATCAGCGTTCCGTACGCGGTCTACGGTGGCGTGCTGGCCGAACACGAGGAGGCCCAGAACGCGCTGCTCGAGCGCGCGGCCGCGCTCGGCAAGGAACGCCGCGCCGGCTACGTCGAGCTGCGCCATCTCGAAACCCGCCCCGGCGACCGGCCGCGCTCACCGCTCTATGTCACCTACCGCCGCGAGCTGCCCGACGATCCCGCGGCGGTGTTGCCTTCGCTGCCGAAGAAGGCCCGAGCCGAGTGTCGTTACGCGATCAAGGCCGGGATCGAGATCCACGCCGACTGTCCGGTCGACGTGCTCTACGAGCTGTTCGCGACCAACAAGCGCCGGCTCGGCTCGCCGGCGCTGCCGCAGCGCTGGTTTCGCGGTCTGGTCGAGGAGTTCGGCAAGGCGGTCGTGATCCATCGCGCGGTCGAGCCCGGCGGTCGTACGCTCGCCGCGGTGATGAGCTTCTGCTTCAAGGACACGATCTACGCCTACTACTCCGGCGCGATCGATCGTGCCAACGTCCAGGGCGTCAACAACTACATCTACTGCGGCATCATGGAGTGGGGCAGTGCCAAGGGCTACACGCGCTTCGACTTCGGCCGCAGCCGCGCCGACTCGGGTCCGGCGAAATTCAAGAAGCACATGGGCTTTGAAGCCGAGCCGCTGAACTACGAGTACCTGCTCGTCGGTGACGGCGCGAAGCTGCCCGAGTTCCATCCGGGCAATCCGCGACTCGAGCTGCCGCGGCGGTTGTGGTCGAAGATGCCGATGTTCCTCACCAATCGGCTCGGCGGCCGGTTGTCCCGCTTCCTGCCCTGAACTTGTGGGCCCTGAACCTCTGAGGCCCTGAACCTCTGGGCCCTGAACCTCTGGGCCCTGAACCCGATCGTCGCCATGGACCAGAAGGACGTCGAACACACCAAGTGGTCGCCCGGCCTGATCGGCTTCTACCTGAGCTGCGCGGGCACGGCGATGGGCTCGACGATCGCGGCGTCGGGCTGGTTCTTCTTCGGGTCGGTCGGGGCGATCTGGGGTGGCGCGGTGCTGGCCGCGGTCTCGATCGTGACGTGTTATCTCTCGCTGCGCGCGGCGCGGCGGCCGAAGGGCTAGCCCGCTTCGCGGCGTCGGATCGAGCTCACGCGCCCAGGTACCATTCGACCGCAGCCTGCAGATCCGGCGCGTCGCAGTCCGGCGTCATTCCGGCCGCGGCCAGCTTCGCGAGCTCCGTCTCCGGGTCCTTGCCCGTGCGCACGTAGGCGCTGCGGAGCGGCAGCCCGCGGCCGGCGAGCAGATCACGCGCGCTGTCGCCGGCCAGCAGTCCGCCTTCGAAGTCGACCCCGAGCAGCGCGCGCGCCGCGTGCAGCAGGCCCGGCTGCGGCTTGCGACACGGGCAACCGCCGCCCCAGGGACCCGCGAGATCGGGGTGGTGCGGACAGTGCAGGTACGCGAGTGGCAGGCGCTCCAGTCGCTCGTGCAGCTCGCGGTGGATCGCGGCGAGGTCGCGTTCGCTGTAGAGCCCGCGCGCGATGCCGCTCTGGTTGGTGACGACGACGATGGCCACGTCGGCCGCAGCGAGCGCGCGCAGCGCGTCGACCGCCCCCGGCAGCACCTCGAGCTCGGCTGGCCGGGTCACGAAGCTCTGCTCGCGGTTCAGCGTGCCGTCGCGGTCGAGGAACGCGGTGCGCCGCGTCGCCGTCACCGGGTCCCGGCGGCGGCACGTTCGGCGGCGAGCCGCTCGAAGCCGAGCAGCGGCTCGTCCTCGCGGTAGAGCCGCACGTGCAGCTCGCCGGGCACGATCGCCGCGCGCAGGGCGAATGGCGTCAGCATGTCGCCGAACGTCCAGAACAGCGGCAGCGGCGGCATGTCGAGGTCCCAGACCCCGTCGATCCACTTGCTGGTGTAACCCTCGGTGTGCTGATCGACGCGCCGGTAGGCGGTGCGATAGCCGGCCTTGGTGAGCCGGATCTCGTGGTCGAAGCCGAACAGTCCGCCGATCGGCAGCCGGGCTGGCGTGGTCCGACCGGTGTCCTGGTTGTCGATCCAGATGCGAGCACCCGGGGGCTCGCTGGTGAACAGCACCTGGTCGTTGCTCGTCAGGTAGGTGCAGCCGGAAGCCGAAGCGGCGAGGGCGGCTACGGCGAGCGGTCGGCGGCGGGTGCGGGCCATGCCGGGATCCTATCGGCAGCCCGGCGCCAGCGCGCGGAGCAGAGTTGGTCCGGCGCCGAGAATCCGGTATCATCGGGCTCGGTCTTGCTGGTTCCCGGCGCCCGGTCAGGCGGCGGGTGAGGTGTTGTCGCCCGTTCGGGTCCTGCCCGTCGGGTATTGGAGGTTCGGAAATGTCCGGTCGTTTCGCTGCTTCGGTCTGCTCGTCGTTTGCCGCTGTCCTGTTGCCGACGCTCGCCCTGGCGCAGGAGTCGTCGCCGCCGACCGAGGCGGCGATGCGCTACGGCAAGGTCAAGGTCGCCGACGCCCAGCCGTTCTGCTGGCCGAGTGCTGTGGTGTCGCCGCCGAAGTTCGAAGACGTGCTGCAGCAGGACCAGGTCGTCGGCATCGGCCGCACCGAGGGCACCTTCGTGCAGGTGCTGCTGCCGCTCGGTCCGGTCGGCTACGTCAGCAAGCGCTTCGCCAAGGTCGAAGACGACGGCACGGTGCGTACCGACGGCACCAAGGTGGCGTTCCGCTATCGGACGGTGACGACCGAGGCGCCGGTGGCCTATCTCGAGAACGGCAGCGAGCTGTTCGTCGTCGGTGATCAGGACGAGTGGTGGCGCGCGCGGCTGCCGAGCGTCGAGGCCTGGCTGCCGCAGGACCAGGTCGCGATCGGCGCGCCCGGCGACGCCGAGCTCGCGGCCGCCTGGGCGAAGAGCAAGCGCGAGTACGAGGAGCCGGTGCAGCAGCGGCTCGAGGAGATTCGCGCCGGCAAGCAGCGCGCAGCCCAGGACAAGGCCGACGGCGAGGCGCTGCAGCTGGTCGAGGACGCCTTCCAGAAGGAGCTGGCGAAGCGGCCGGTCAGCGATCAGAACTTCGAGGGTCTGGTGCAGGCACTCGACAAGTTCGAGCCGACGCTCGCCGAGAACAGCGGCGTGAAACCGCTGGTCGCCTCGCTGCGCAAGCGCATCGAGATGCAGAAGGTCATCGTCGAGGCGACCGCGATCGTCGAGGAGCCGCCCAAGCCGTCGAGCGAGCCGGTGCTCGAGCCGCAGCCGAAGGACGAACTCGAACGCTTCCAGTCGATCGGCTTCCTGCGCTACGAGAGCCGACTCGGCGGCATGGGCACCTACTACCTCGAGAAGGGCGGCGTGCGGCTGCACCACATCACCTGCGCGACCGGTCGCTACGACCTCGCGCTGTTCGTGAACTGCGAGATCGGTGTGCAGGGCCCGAGCCGGAGCCCGGCCGCCGCGTCGTTCCGCGTCATGGACGTCGAGCGCCTCGAGG
>JAGQRB010000524.1 GCA_020425925.1 Planctomycetota bacterium | reverse complement strand
GCGACGAACTCGCCACCGACGAACAGCTCGTAGCGCGGCGCGACCTCGAAGTGGTCGGTACCCTCGGGCGCCGGCGCGTAGCTCCAGGTCCGGCCGAAGCTCAGCGCCGCGGCGGGGTCGGCGTCCGGCGCGGTCTGATCGGGACGGGGCAGTTCCTTCTTCGACATCGCGGGTCCTTGCCTCAATCGGCGCTGAAGTCGGTCGGCCGCTGGTAGCGACCGGTGCGTTCTTTCTCGAGCTGCATCAGCACGTCGTTCAGCAGCGAGCTCGCGCCGAAGCGGAACGCCGCCGGCTCGAGCCAGAGATCGCCACAGGTCTCGTGGACGAGCACGAGGTAGCGCAGCGCGTCCTTGCTGGTGCGGATGCCGCCGGCGGCCTTGACGCCGACGCGCCGGCCGGTCTCGAGGTAGTGGTCGCGCGCCGCCTCGAGCATCAGCAGCACGATCGGGAGCGTGCTCGCCGGCGCGACCTTGCCGGTGGAGGTCTTCAGGAAGTCGGCGCCGGCGAGCAGCGCGATGCGGCAGGCGCGGCGCACGTTGTCGTAGGTGCGGAGCTCGCCGGTCTCGAGGATGACCTTGAGGTGGGCCTCGCCGCACGCGGCCTTGATCGCACAGATCTCGTCGTAGACCTCGCCGTAGCGGCCGCTGAGGAACGCGCCGCGGTCGATCACCATGTCGATCTCGCTCGCACCGTCGGCCACCGCCCGCTCGACCTCGCGCAGCTTGACAGCGCGTTCGGTGCGGCCGGCCGGGAACCCGGTCGCGACCGATGCGACCGCGACACCGCTGCCGCGCAGGGCCTCGGCGGCGACCGCGACGAGATCGGGATAGACGCAGATCGCGGCGCACGCCGGCACGTCGGCGCGACCGGGCAACGGGTGCTTCGCCTTCTCGCAGAGCCGCCGGACCTTGCCGGCCGAGTCCATGCCCTCGAGCGTCGTGAGGTCCGTCATCGCGATCACGAGCTTCAGCCCGGCGACCTTCGCCGCCTTCTTGATCGAGCGCGTCGCGAGCCCGGCGGCGCGGGTCTCGAGCGCGACCGCATCGACCGGTGGCACACGGAACTCGACGGGCGACGAAGACCGGGTCATGATGACGCGATCGTGCCGCGCCGCGCCGACGCTGTCGACAGGCGGCTCAGGATCCGAACGTGAACGGCTGCGGCAACAGCACGTCGAGCGTCGTGGCGACTCGCGCGTCGCCGGCGCCGACCAGCACGACATGCATCGCCGCCCCGAACTCGGCGAGCACCTGCCGGCAGGCGCCGCACGGACGGGCCGGGTCGGGCAGGTCGGTCGCGATCGCGACCGCGGCGAACGCGCGCACGCCGGCCGCGACACCGGCGCACACCGCCGCGCGCTCGGCGCAGATCGTCAGGCCGTAGCTCGCGTTCTCGACGTTGCAGCCGACGAAGATGCGGCCATCCGGTGCCAGCAGCGCGGCGCCGACCTGGAAGCGCGAGGCCGGTGCGTAGGCGTTGGCGCGCACGGCGCGGGCCGCGGCGACGAGTTCGCGGAGGACGTCGTCGGATGGCGTCGAAGCGTCCATCACGCCGCCCCGCGCGCGCCGCGACCGGCCTGCAGCACGAGCACGATCAACGTCGCGCCGTAGCTGCCGAGCTGCAGCGCACAGACCAGGTAGGCGAACAGTGAACCGTGATACGCGATCGCGGCCTCGAAGTCGGCGTGACCCTGGATCAGGAAGTAGCCCGCGAGAGCGGTCGTCAGGCCCGCCGCAGCGCCCCAAAGCCAGAGCTCGGCCCGCAACCGGTCGAGCAGCCAGCCGAGCAGCGCCAGCAACGGCACGCCGCCGAGCAGCGCCTGCGCCAGTCCGAGCGAGGCCTCGCCCGGCTCGACCAGCGCCGACGCCCAGATACCCGCCAGCGCGCCGACGAAGAAGAGCTGCCCGTTGTGGCCGGCGACCATCGAGCCGAGCACGCTGCCAATCGCGAACCAGAGCGGCAGCAGCCACACGAAGCGGCGGCGAACGGGGGCAGACAGCCGGACGATCTCGGTCATGATCGGGCGAGCGCGACATCGGGATTGTCACACGCCGGAACGAGATGGGAAAGAGTTTCGCCGACGGCATGATCGCGCCATGGCGACCGACGACCTCGCGGCCGCGAGCGACCACGCGCTGGCGGCGCTCGGCTGGAACCGCGGACCCGGCGGCGAGCTCGCGATCGACGGGGTCGGCGTCGCGCAGCTGGCGGCCGAGTTCGGCACGCCGCTCTACGTGTTCTGCGCCGCGACGCTGGCGCGGCGCATCGGCGCGGTGCAGGACGCACTCGGGCCGCGGGTCGAGCTGCTCTACTCGATCAAGAGCAACCCGTC
>JAGQRB010000523.1 GCA_020425925.1 Planctomycetota bacterium | reverse complement strand
AGCGTTGTCGACGGCGTCACCCTGCAGGAGGGCGGTGGCGACGGCGGCGGCGACGGCGACAGCGTGCCGGAATCGGATCCCGGCGCCGGCAGCGGCCAGCAGGTCGAGGAGCAGCTGGCGCGCACCTACGACCGGGTCTGGCTCACCAACCAATCCAACCCTTTCTTCGGGCTGGTAGAAGTCACCGACGCCGAGGGCAAGCTGCTCGACCCGTTCGACGCCGAGAAGCTCAACGACTTCAGCAACCACCTGGTGCGGCTGCGGACCTACTCGATCCGGAAGGGGCGGCTCGAGGGCAACCTCGTGGTCAAGCCCGGCGCGACCCAGCCGGTCGCCAAGATCGAGCTCGCCGACACGCTGCGCAACCGCATCGAACGCCGGAAGCGCGCGATCCCGCGCGACGGGGCGCATCTCAAGGAACGCGGGGTGCTGATCAGCGACCTGCTCGAATGGGCCCGCGACGACATCTGGGTCTACGACGAGGCGATCGAGCAGGCGCGGTTCTACTTCACCGACTCGGGCAAGACGCTCGAGGGCCTGCGCTGGATCCAGCGCGTGCTGCGCGCGCGCGGCGATCTCGCCGCCGAGTTCGACCTGCTGCAGAACCTCGAGCAGCACCGCGAGACCGCGTTCCGCTACGAAGGTCTCGGCCGGCTGCAGGCTCGCCTCGGCCTGGTCGCCGACGCCGAGCAGAACCTGCGCAAGGCGGTGCAGCTGTCGCCGCAGGACGCCCGGCCGCACGCCGCGCTGGCCGAGCTGCTGCTCGCGCTCGGGCGCAGCGGCGAGGCGGTGGCGGCCGCGCGCGGCGCCGAACGCGCCTACGGCGGCCTGCTCGAGGACGAAGATCGCACCAGCGTGCTGCGCACGCTGGTGGCGTGTCAGCTCGCGGTCGGCGACCTCGAAGGCGCGCGCCGCGTGCGCGCGCTCGGCTCGGGCCGCAACGCGCCGCCGACCCTCGACGGCGCGATCGCCTATCTCGCCGGCGACGTCGAGGCCGCGCTCGGCGACTTCCAGCGCGCCGCCGGTTCGGTGGCGCTGTCGCGCAGCACCCGCAACGAGGCGATGCTCGGCGCGGCGGCCTGTCAGCTGCGGCTGCAGCGCTGGCAGGAGGCGCGCGACGGCTTCGCCGAGGTCTACGACCAGGCACCGCTGCTGCGCCACCGCGCCGCTGCCGGCCTGGCGCTGCTCTACGAGCTGATCGCCGACACCGAGGGTGCGCTGGCGTGGGTCGACCGCGCGCTCGAGGCCGATCCCGAGGACGCCTACACGTTCTACCTGCGCGGCCGCGCGATGCGGCTGGCGGGGCGGCTCTCGGGCGCCGAGGAGGCGATCACCGCGGCGCTCAAGCGCCACGACGACTTCGTGCACGCGATCGTCGAGATGGCCAAGGTCTCGGCCCAGCGCGCCGAGATCGAGCTCGGCGCGGACCAGGCGGCGCTGGCGCTGGCGGCGATGCGCTACAGCGACCGCGCCGTCGAGCTGTCGCCGGTCAAGCTGCCCGAGCTGTACGAGTTCCAGGGCCTGCGCCACATGGCCGCCGCCGATCCGCGCGGTGCGTCGACCGCGTTCGGCAGCGCCCGCGACGCCGCCGGCAGCGAGCAGCGCCAGCTGTTCGCGCGCGGTGCGCTGGCGGTGGTGGACTACGGCCGCGGCCGCGTCGACGACGCCGTCGCCGTGCTGCAGCGCATGAGCGACGACCTCACCAAGGACGATCCGTTCAAGGTCTGGGCCGAGGCGACGATCGCGGCGATCGACGACCACGCCCAGAAGGAGATGCTCGAGGATCGTTTCGAGCGCCCCGAGATCGGCAGCATCTGGGTCGTCGACCGCGGTGCGGGCGTGGCCGAGAAGATCGTCGGCGGCCGACTGGTGTTCGACGGCGCGCTGACGCGGGCCGGCGAGGTCACCGCCGAGCGCGTCGCCGCGATCCGCAACGGCAAGAACTTCCTCGCGGTCGCGGTCAAGATGCGGCTAGGCCGCCGCCACGCCAACGCCTGCTTCGCCGGCCTGCGGGTGCAGACCGAGCAGGGCAGCCGCGGCCAGGTCGAGTTCCGCGTCGAACTCGGCGTGCGCGACGGCGAACCGTTCCTGCTGCTGGTCGACAACAAGGAGACCACGCGCCTGAAGCAGTCCGATCTCGCGGTCGCGGGCTTCGATCCGGCTGCCGAGCAGGAGCTCGAGGTGCGGGTCGTGCCCGAGGACGAGGGCCGGACCTTCGTGTTGCAGGTATCGTGGAACGGTCAGCTGCTGCAGCAGCGCCCGATCAAGAGCCTCGGCGGCAATACCCAGACCGAGCTCAAGACCGTGCTGTTCGCGCAGGGCAACGCCGGCAACCAGGTCGACGTCGCCTTCGACGACTACGTGCTCGAGCGCCGCAAGGAACGCTGAACCAGACCGAACATGAACCGCACCGACAACCAGGCCGGCTTCACCCTGATCGAGCTGATGATCGTGATCGCGATCCTCGGCCTGCTCGCCGCCGTGCTGCTGCCGAACATCATGGGCGCGCGCGACGCCGCCGGCGAGACCGCGACCCAGTCGACGTTCCTGCAGCTCGAGAACGCCTGCAAGACCTTCCAGCGCAAGCACGGCATCTTCCCGCCGGCCGATCTGCAGTACCCCGAGAGCGGCCACCCGCTGGCCAAGGCGACCGAGGGCTGGAAGACCGACAACGGCAAGAACACGCCGATCGAGTCGCTGGTCGCGTTCGTCAGTCTGTCGCGCAGCGGCGGCACCGATCTCTCCGAGCTCGGCGACAAGCTCTGCAACACCGACAGCGACAGCAACGGAGTCGAGCTGCCGCTGCTGCACACCAAGGACCGCAACGAGGTCGCCGACGCCTGGCGCACCCCGATCGCGTACTTCACCAAGTTCACGCTCAAGAAGCCGCAGATGATCGTGAGCTTCGACGGCACCGAGCTCGAGGCGCGCGCGGTCGCCGCCGGTCCGGGTGACAAGTACCAGTTCCTGAGCGCCGGCAAGGACGGCACGTTCGGCACCGACGACGACCTCGTCTGGCCGGAGAACTAGGAATCGGCGTGAACGAACCCGAGCGCGCGCACGGAACGCCGACCCGCAGCCTGGCCGCCGGCTTCACGCTGCTCGAGCTGATGATCGTCTGCGGCGTGCTCGCGGTGCTGTTCGGGCTGGCGGTCGGCTTCCTCGGCAAGACCGATCCGACCCTGGTCGCCGACTCGATCCTCGCCGGTGAGCTGCGCGCGGCGCAGTGGACCGCGCGCGCCGAGGGCCTGCCGACCGAGGTGCTGGTGACGCCGGGTCCCGACGGGCTGGCGGCGACCGTGCAGTCGCGCCTGCTGGAGCCGATCGCGTCGTTCCACTTCGAGCCGAACGAACCGGTGCTCGACGCCTCGCTGCGCGGCGCGCTCGCCGGTCGCGACGTCGAGCAGGGCCGTTTCGGCCACGGTCGCGCCAACGTCGAAGGCCAGACCGCGCCGGTGCTCCGCTGGGTCTCGCCGCCGAGCGTGATCGACCTGAGCCAGGGCTTCGCGCTGCGCCTCGACCTGAGGCTCGACGCGCGCGGGTCGTGCACGCTGCTGCGATGGGGCGGCATCGTCGAGCTGCGGCTCGACGCCGACAGCAAGCCGGAGGCGCGCCTGAAGCTGACCGGCGGCACCGAGGCGGCATCCAACGTCGCGACGCTGAAGAGCCGGCTGGCGCTGCCGCTGCGGCAGTGGTGCACGCTCGACGTCGCCTGTGACGGTCGCGAGTGCTGGCTCGCGGTCGACGGTCGCGAGCTCGGCCGCAGCGTCGCCGACGGGCAGCCGCAGCAGGACGACCGCGATACGCTCGACGTCGCACTCGGTGACGATCCGGTGCCGGGTACCGTCGACGAGGTGCGGGTGTTCGCCTACTCGTTCGGGCCGGTGCAGCGGTTGCCGAAGGAGCTGCAGCCCGATCGGCCCTACCGGATCGAGTTCGACGCCCGCGGCGAGCCGGTCGGCTCGACCGCGGTCAAACTGCTGCTGCCGGAGGAACGACCATGAGAGCTCGCCAGACCGAAGCGGGCGTCGCGCTGCTCGCGGTGCTGTTCGCGCTCACGCTGCTGATGCTGCTGGCGCTGCCCTTCAGCGTCTCGATGTCGGCCGGCGCCGACGCCGCTGCGCGTGAGGTCGACGTCGCGCGCGCCGAGGAGGCCTCTGCCAGCGTGCGCGACCTGCTGCTGGCGACGGCGGCGCTGTCGCATCCGGCGTTCGACGAGACCCGCGACTACGACGGCGCCGACGAGTGGCCGAACGAGGTCCTCGTGCCCGAGGCGATGCGCGAGATCGCGGCCGACGGCCGCACCACGCTCGGCGGCGAGGTCGTCGACCTGCAGCGTTACATCGCGCTCGATTCGGCCTCGCCGCTGGTGCTCGCCAACATCCTCGGCACCGCGGTGCGGCTCAGCGAGCCGCTGCCGCCAGATGCGACCGCGATGGCGGTCGACGACACCGCGGCGCTGCCTGAGTCCGGCTACCTCTGGATCGCGCACGAGGTGCTGCGCTACGGCGGCAAGGACGGCAACCGCCTGGTCGACCTCGAGCGCGGGCTGTTCAAGGAGCTCGGCTACACGGTGCCGACCGAACCCTACGCCGACCGCCTGCTGGTGCTCGACTACCGCTGCGTGCTGGCGGCGGCGTGGCCGTTCCTCGGCCGCGCCAACAGCCTGGCGGAGCGTGTCCCGTACGCGGCCGTGCCCGAGCTCGCGGAGATCGGCACGCGCGGCCTCGGCAGCTTCACCCAGAGCGAGATCGACAAGTTCGCCGCCGTGCTGTCGGTCGAGACGCTGGCCGAGACCGCGGCGACCTGGGGTCGCCCCGAACGCGTGTTTGACGATCTGGTCGCCGGCGAGAGCCGGTCGCTGCGCGTCAAATCGGCGCTGCACGTCGGCGCCGGCAGCACGGTGCGCCTGCGCGACCTGTCGAGCGGTGCGGTCGAGTACGGCATCGTGATGCGGGCGACCAACGAACGCAGCCGGCGCGACCTGCTGCTGCCGTCGGTGTTCGGCCTCGAGCTGCTGCTGCCGGTCAGCCAGCCGTTCACCGGCGGCGACACCGTGATCGAGCCGCTGGTGCCGTCGCCGGTGAACCTCAACACCGCCGAGCCCGCGGTGCTGACCGCGCTGTTCGAGGACGTGCGGCGCGAGGACGGCATCCGGGTGCACGACTCCGACGGTCGCCAGCGCATCGCGCCGCCGGCCGCGATCAGCCGCAACGAGGCCCGCATGCTGGCCGACGAGATCGTCGCCGGCCGCCGCGCCGACGGGCCCTACACCGGCTGGAAGGACCTCGTCGAGCGCCTGTTCGTGCCGCGCGTCGGCGAAGGCTCGCGCGAGGACAAGATGCGGTGGGTCTACTTCTACCGCAACCTGCGCACCGGTCGCGACGCGGTGATCGAGATGGGCACCGCGCCGATCACGTTCGCGAGCGGACCGTGGGTGCGCTACCGCGCCGGCGCCAGCCTGAAGCGCAGCCGGGTCGCGCCGGCGGTCGCAGCGCGACACGAGCGCAGCGGCTTCGCCGCGGCGGTGCCGGGATTCCGGCTCGAGCACGCCTGGACGACGCAGGAGCAGTTCGAGAACGCGTTCGTGCTCGACCGCCGCTCGCCGTACTGGCTGACGACGCCGATCAACCTCGGCGCGCCGCAGCCGGGCGATCTCGGCAACGATCCGGCCGGGCGCTACTTCCCGCACCTGGTCGCGCACGCGTTCCCGAGTCTCGGCCTCGGCCAGCCGCGCTACGCCTCGACCGAGGAACTCGACGCCGGCACCCAGCCCGAGACCGCGAGCGCGCCGTACACCGCCTGGGCGAAGTCGCTGCAGTCCGGCCACGACACGTTCTCACAGGCGCAGAGCCCGCGCGGCCGCGAGGTCACACGCGACGGTCCGTACCTGATGCCGAACACCGGGCCGAGCGATCGCGGCAGCGCGCCGGCCGCGAGCGGCGGCGGCCGCCACGACGTGATCTCGTTCCCGTTCAGCGGCCAGTTCGGCTTCATGCAGCCGTTCGCGACCCAGTTCTGGGTCGAGCCGCAGACGCTCGCGAACGTCACGCTGTTCGACCACGGCGACGGCAACACCGACCGCAACCGCTTCGCGGTGCTCGGGCGCGACGGCAACCTCGTGCTCGAGCTGCTCGACGAGGCCGGGCTCGATCCGAACCCGAGCGACTCGCCGTCGGGCGTCAAGCGCACCGCGGTCGAGATCCAGGTGCCGATCGCCGACATCGCGTTGCCGGCCGACACCGCGCTGCACGTCGCAGCCTCGGCGCACAGCGGTCGGCTCGACGAGGTCGAGCTGCACGTCGACGGCGTGCCGCGCGGCAAGACGCGCTACGTCACCTACCTGTCGAGCCCGCTCGACGTCTTCGACCCGACGATCGGCAACACCAACCAGCTGCCGCCGAGCGGCGGCAACAAGCGCTACCTCGACATCCAGGTCGAGGACACCGAGGGCTTCCCGCCGGTCGGCGTGCTGCGCATCGGCACCGAGCTGTTCGAGTACACCAGCGTCAACGGCAGCTCGTTCCGCTGCCAGTGGAACGACTCGATCGGCGGCCGCGGCGCGCGCCAGGTCGCGCGCGAGCACGCACCGAACATCCCGCTCGACCAGAACGGCCGGCCGACGATCGACATCAAGGACCTGCT
>JAGQRB010000522.1 GCA_020425925.1 Planctomycetota bacterium | reverse complement strand
GCTCGGCGCGCAGCAGGGGTTCACCGCCGGTGATTCGTACGCGATCGACGCCGGCGACGACGAAGGCGGAGACCAGCCGTGCGATCTGCTCGAACGACAGGATGTGGGACTTGTCGAGCCAGACGTAGTCCTCCTCCGGCATGCAGTAGCTGCAACGCAGGTTGCAGCGGTCGGTGACCGAGAGCCGCAGGTTGCGCAGCGGGCGCTGTCTTCGATCGAGCACGCTCATGGCGGGGGCGCCACACCATAGCAGGGCGGCGGGGCCGCCGCGGCGGTTCACTCGGGAAGCCGGCGCGCGAGATTCGTCAGATACGAGATGCCGCGTTCGGAGACGGGTTCGCCCGTGATCGGATCCACCGGCGGCGTCGAGAGATCGAAGACCCGCTGCAGTACCCATGCGATCGCCTGCCGGGTGTGTGGCGGGGTGGTCGGGTAGGCCAGCGTGCGCACCAGCTGCTCGATGACGGGTCGCTTCGGCAGCCGGACCAGCGCATGCAGCAGCGCGGCGTCGACCGGCTTCCTACGCAGCGCGACCTCGAGATCGGAGCCGCCGCGGCGGCTGAGGTCGAGCGCCCAGGTCTCGGTGCGATCGGCGTTGTCGCGCAGGAACGCGCGCACCTTCGCGAGGTCGCCGTCGAACTGCTGGCCGAATGCGAAGTCGAGCACCCGCCGCAGGACCTCTTCGTGCGAGTCGAGCGGCAAGCACTCGCCCTTGCCGAGTTGGGCGATGCGGCGGAACTCCTCGTGGGTGTCCTCGCCGGCGTCGCGCGGCGACGTGACGAGGGCGTAGACGAACGAGTTGCCGCGCGAGGCGAAGCCGCGCACCAGTTCACCGAGGTCGCTGCGGTCGCGCTGATGTGGCGGCGCGTCGCCCGCGAGCACGACGACGCGGCGGCTGGTGGCGCCCCAGTCCTGCGTGAACGCCGCCCGCAGGCCGTCCCGGACCGCCTCCGGGCGATCGCCGCCGCCGTCGGCCTGGACGTTCTGGACGAAGTTCGAGGCCTGCCAGAAGTCGAGCCCGAGCGGGATCTGCCGCACGACGTAGTCCTCGTCGCGGCCGCGATCGCGGTAGGTCACGAGCCCGACGCGGGCGTCGGGGACGAGCGCCCGCAGCATCTGCAGCATCTCGGCGATCGTGTTCTTGGTGTCGCGGATCGTCTCGCCCATCGAGCCGGTGCTGTCGAACACGAACACGATCTCGAGCCCGCTCTTCTGCAGCTCGGCGACGGTCTGCTTGAAGCCGGCGGAGCCGACGCCCGTGACGTCGCCGCGTCGGTTCGTGGTCTGCTCGGCTTCGGACTTCGGTGCCGGCGGGCGCTTCGCGAGCCGCGGGTTGGTCGTCATCTCGCCGGGCGCTTCCTTCTCCGGCGGCGGCGCCTCGACGACCTCGGGCGGGGCCACCGGCTCGTCGATGTCGAGCGGCACCTCGACTTCCTCGGTCACCACCTCGGGGGTCTCGACCGACGCTTCGCCGTCGGTAACCCGGCTGGCGGAGAGATCGAGGTCGACGGTGACGCGCGCGTCGCCGCTCGGCTGCCGGGTCGGGAACAGGAACAGCAGCAGCAGGAACAGCGCCGCGTGCAGGATCGCGGACACCGCCAGCCAGGGCGCGTGCCGCAGCTCGTCGGCGACGAGGTCGGTGAAGCCGATCTCCTCGAAGCGCCGGACACCCGGGTTCGGCGCTGCGACCCGGCGGCGGCGGGCGGCGGCGTCCGCCACCATCGCCGGGATCGGCAGGATCGCGGCCTGGCCGGCGTCCCGGGTGACGACCACCGCGCCGTCGCCGAGCTGCAGCGCGTCGCCGACCTCGAGGTGGGCGCAGGCGACGCGTTCACCGTTGCGGTAAGTGCCGATCTCGCTGCCGAGATCGACGAGCTCGGCGCCCGATTCCGACGCCCGCAGCCGCGCGTGATGCGGTGCGACGTTCTGGCCGGAGATCCGCAGATCGCAGTCGGCCGCGGCACCCAGCAGGTAGTCGCGCCCCGGTTCGAGCGCGTAGTCCTGGTCCAGGTGGCGCAGTGCCAGCAGCGAGGGGTCGGTTACCACGGCGACGTTCTGTTGTAGCGGGTGTGCCGGGTTCGGTTGCGGAAGTTGCTTCGGAACGCGCGCCCGGCGAGCATGAGCACAGTTCCCGGGGGGGCGCGATCGACCGCGAGCCACGCCGCCGCCCGGGCGATCTTCACCATGAGTCTCAAGGTCATCGGCGGCGAGTTCGGCGGACGGACCCTCAAGTCGGTTCGTGGGCTGGGCACCAGACCCCTGCTGGGGCAGGTGCGTGAGGCCCTCTTCAACATTCTCGGCGAAAAACTCGAGGACGCCCTGGTCTGGGACCTGTTCGCCGGCAGCGGCGCGACAGGTATCGAGGCCCTGAGCCGTGGCGCGGCCCGCGTGCTGTTCTGCGAGAAGAACGGCCGCGCGATCGACGTGCTCAAGCAGAACCTCGGGCTCTGCGGCGAGCGGGCGCTCGCGAGTGCGGTCGTGAAGCGGGTCGACGCCTGGGATCCGCCGGTGATGCACCGCGCCGAGTTCGGCATGGCGCGCGACGAGGTCGATCCGGACCTGCCCGCCGACGCCGAGATCGCGCCGGATGTCGTGTTCCTCGATCCGCCCTACTCGATGGTCGCCGAGGATCCGGTCAAGTCGATGGCACGGGCGCGGCGCCTGCTCGAGCGCACGGCGCCCGAGGGTTGCGTCGTGTTCCACTTCGAGTCGGGCGTGCTCGACGAGGACGACTTCGACAACGACCTCGACATCGACCTGCGCGAATGGGGTTCGACCGCGGTCGCGTTCCTGTGGCGCAGCGGCGAGGCGCCGGCGCGCGTGCGCCGCCGTCAGGAGAAAGAGCGGGCGCGCTCGGCCGAGTGATCGGCGCGACCGCGTGCGGTCACTGCCCGATGACGACCATCAGCGCGTTGCTGATGCCCTGGAACGGCGGATACGCGTTCGGCAGCCAGTCGAAGACCATCGCCTGCACGTGCAGCTCGAGGCCCGCGATCGCGGCGGTGCAGTTCGACAGCGGCAACCCGACGTGGGTCGCCGCGAAGTCGGTGGATCGCACCGACGAGGTCAGGATCAGGCCGGTGTGGATCGACTCGGCGCAGGTCGAGCCGGGGAAGTAGGGCAGCAGCGACGGCAGCCCGGTCGGGGCCGCGGCCTGGCTGTAGACCAGCAGCATGCTCTCGCCGAAGAAGCCGGTCGTGTTCTCGACGACGAAGCCGAAGTCGGGATTGCCGAGCAGCGGCAGCGAGGTCGTGCGCAGCATCGGGTTGCCGACCAGATGGTGACCCGGCACGGTGCAGGCGGTGCCGTACTCGTGGACCACGACACCGGCCGTGTTCGGGCCGTGTGGCGTCGGCGTCGCGTCGAGGAACCACTCGTCGACGTGCTGCGATGCAGCGCCGATCAACGCCTCGTTGCGCGCCAGGCTGCGGCTGTCGGGGATCGCCGGCGCCGCGGTGCCGTCGTCCCAGCGTCCGTTCGCGACCGCGAGCTGTTCGCGGACGAAGCCGCTCTGCCCCCAGCTCACCCAGTCGACGAAGTGCGACGGCGTGCCCATGTGGGCACCGAGCTGTGAGTCGATCAGCGCGAGCGCGCCGGCGTGGCCGTGCAGGATCTCGCCGCCGAGGCTGAACAGGAAGCCGTGGATCGAGGTTCCGGTGTAGTAGTCGCCGGGTGCCGGGGCAGCCGGTGGGTTCTGGAACCACATCACCCGCAGGTAGCCG
The DNA here is from genome assembly GCA_020425925.1 of Planctomycetota bacterium. Taxonomy (GTDB): domain Bacteria; phylum Planctomycetota; class UBA1135; order UBA1135; family UBA2386; genus JAGQRA01. The sequence goes on along the minus strand of JAGQRB010000522.1, from coordinate 38,093 downwards.
TCGGCAGGCAGCGTCGTGCCGGCCGGGAACGGCCACCAGTAGGTCTGCGGCATCGCGAACGTCGAGGTCGCGTAGTAGAGGCTCCAGTTCGACAGATCGGCGCTGGCGTTGGAACGGTTGTGGATCTCGACCCAGCGCTGGCTGTTGTCGGCGCGGATCTCGCTGAGCACGATGTCCTGGGCTCCGATCGGGGTCTGCAGGGCCAGCGCGATGACCAGCAATCCGACGGTTTTCGTGCAGTTCGTATGTTTCATGAGCAGCGGCGAGCGAAGTCGTCGTGTTTCGCAACGGTTCGGCGTCCGCGCGTCAGCCGCTTGAGGGCGGGGCGGACGGCCCGGTCCGAGCGCGCCTTCGACCGGGCCCGGCGAGGTGTATCGGAGCGAGCCGGCTCGGCGACGGCGGGTCAAGGGTCTACCCGGTCCCGGCCGATACGCCCGGAGTGGTGCGGTCTCCGCGCCGCAATCACACCAGGGTTCAGCATCGTGCCGAAACGCAACTCCGAGTCCGTCGAGCGGATCGTCGAGGAGCTCATGCAGAGCGACCTCTCCAAGCCGGAACGCATCAAACGTCTCCGGATGCTCGCGCAGTCGGACGAGGACGTTCCGGACGAACTGATGGACCAGGCCCTACGCAGACTGATGGAGCGGATCACGGACTGACCGCCGCCCCTTCGATATCCCGAACAGCCACAGCCAACAGCCAGAGATCATGAGAACCGCGACGCTCGCTTCTATTCTGCTCGGCATTGCCGTGCTCCCGGCCCAGGACGACCGCGAGTTCGGCACGCCGGTTCAGACCACGCTCACCCGGGTTCGCGCCGAGCCCCATGCCTACCGCAACGTCAAGGTGACGTTCGTGGTGCAGTTCGCCTCGCTCGGCCGCATCAGCAACCCGTTCTTCACGAAGTTCACGCCGTCGGACTTCGCGAACTTCTACGTCTGGGGCGACGAGCAGGAGATCTGGCAGCAGAAGTCGTACGAGGACCTGTTCGGCGCGCTGTTCCTCAGCAAGTTCAGCCCGCAGCTCGACGCGCTCTACCAGCTGCAGACCTACGACCGCATCCGCGTGACCGGCATCGTGCGCAACACGTTCCAGGACATGCCGTGGATCGAGGCCACCGAGTTCGAGAAGGTGCCGAGCAAGCTCGACACCGCCGTGCTGACGCACCTCTACCGCGGCGAGCAGTTCATGCAGCAGCGCCTCTGGCAGCGCGCGATCGCCGAGCTGTCGCTCGTGCCGGGTGGCGCGGTGCCGCAGACCGCGATGCTGAGCGCCTACCGCAACCTCGGCACCTGCCTGCTGCGCATCGGCGAGGTCGACCTCGCGAAGACCTACCTGCAGTCGGCTTCGAGCCTCGCCGGCGGCCGCGACCGCGACGTCGAGGACCTGCTCGCGATCGCCGAGAACGAGCCGTCGCAGGCGATCGACCGCACCGTCGACTCGCGCAACCTGAAGGACTTCGAGCGCCCGATGTGGGAAGCCTTCGAGGGCGGCCAGGGTCAGGGCGGCACGACGATGATGCAGTGAGCCGCGCGGGGCGGTTCAATCGGCGTCCATGACGTCGATCCGCCCCGTCCTCCCGACGCTCGCGCTCGCCGCCGGCCTGCTGCCGGCGCAGCAGACCGCAGCCGAATGGCAGGCGCTCGCCCGACACGCGACGCCGGCCTGGTTCGCCGACGCCAAGTTCGGGATCTTCATCCACTGGGGCGTCTACTCGGTGCCGTCGTTCTGCGACACGAGCACCTACAGCGAGTGGTACCAGCACTGGCTCGACACCGATTCGCACGGCGGCCTGGTGCGGAAGTTCCACGAGCGCGTCTACGGCGCCGACTTCGAGTACCGCGACTTCGCCGAGCGCTTCCGCGCCGAGCTCTGGAATCCCGAGCAGTGGGCGGCGATCTTCGCGCGCGCCGGCGCGCGCTACATCGTGATCACCAGCAAGCATCACGACGGCTTCTGCCTGTGGCCGAGCGCGATCGCGAGCGAGGTCCGCGGCTATCCCTGGAACGCGGCGGAGACCGGCCCGAAACGCGATCTGCTCGGCGAGCTCGCGACCGCGGTGCGCGGCGCCGGGCTTCGCTTCGGGCTCTACTACTCGTTCATGGAGTGGCACGACCCGGTGTTCGACGGCTCGATCCCGGACTACGTCGAGCGCGTGATGTTCCCGCAGGTCAAGGACCTGGTCGCGCGCTACGCGCCGGACGTGTTCTGGCCCGACGGCGAGTGGAACCACCCCGACACGACCTGGCGCGCGACCGAGCTGTTGTCGTGGCTCTACGCCAACGCGCCGAACGCCGCCGAGCTCGCGGTCAACGACCGCTGGGGCAAGGGCCTGCGCGGCCGCGTCGGCGACTTCTTCACGACCGAGTACGGCGACGGCGGTGGTGGCGGCGACAGCTACTCCGGCCGGCGCCCGTTCGAGGAGTGCCGCGGCATCGGGCACTCGTTCGCGTTCAATCGGCTCGAGGACTACGACGTCTACCTGTCGCGCACTGCCGCCGTCCGGACGCTGATCGACATGGTCAGCCGCGGCGGCAACCTGCTGCTCGACATCGGCCCCGACGCCGACGGCACGATCCCGCTGATCATGGTCGACCGCCTGTTCGCGATCGGCGACTGGCTGCGGGTGAACGGGGAGGCGATCTACGGCACCACCGGCAGCCCGTTCCGGCAGACGCCGTGGGGGCGCGCGACGCGCAAGGGGAACACGGTCTACCTGCACGTCTACGACTGGCCGAAGCGCGGACGCCTGGTCGTGCCGCTGCGAAACCAGGTGCAGGTCGCGCGCGTGCTGGGCCAGGGTGCGGTGCCGGTCGAACCCTCGGAGAACGGACCGGCGATCGACCTGCGCGACGTGCGGGCGGACGAACACGCCACCGTCATCGCGCTCGAGCTCGACGGGCCGCCGGCCGAGGACCCACGCTTCCTGCCCGACGCCGACGGCGTGACCACGCTGCCGGTCACCGCCGCGACGCTCGAGGGCGAGACCCTGCGCCTCGAGTCCCACGTCGACCGCGAGGCCAGCGCGTCGATCGCCAACGTCGGCTACTGGACCGCGCCGGGTGAGAGCGTGGTCTGGAACGACGTGCTGGTCGACACCGAGCAGCGCCCGCTGATCGTCGAGTTCGAGCTCGCGGTAGCGCCCGGCTCGGAGGGCGGTGAGCTCGAATGGGACCTCCGTGGGCGCCGCGGCAAGTTCGTGATCCCGGCGCACACCGGTGGCTGGCAGCAGTATCGCCGGGTCGCGGCCGGCTCCTTCTCGGCGCACCGCGGTCTCGGTCGCTGTCGCGTGACCTGTCGCAGTGTGAAAGGCGACGGGGTCTGCAACCTGCGCGCGGTGCGCCTGATCCCGGATGCGACCGGCACCCTGGTCGCGGCCGCCGCGAGCGAGACGCGTTTCGCCGAGGTCGGCGGGCGGCTCGAGTCGATGCGCGTCGCGCTCGAGCAAGGCCGCCATGCCGAGGTCGCCGCGATCTACGCCGACGATGCGCGTCTGGTCGGGCCCGGTGGGCCGATCGTCGCGGGGCGCGCGGCGATCGACGCCTACTGGCAGCGGATCGGGCAGGCGAAGCGCTGGCTGCTCGACGTCCACTCGACCGAGGGCGGCGGCGGCCTGGTCGTCCAGCGCGGCACGTCGCGGCTCGAGCGCGATGCCGGTGGCGCCCTTCGCACCAGTGTCGTCGAGTTCGTGTTGACGTGGCGGCAGCAGGACGACGGTTCCTGGCGGATCCTCAGCGACGTCTACTGGCAGGTGCGGTGACCCGCCGCCGTGAAAATCGGCGACCGCCGGGGCATTCTGTCCTGCCCGAATGAGCACCTCCGCCGCCATCCCCGCCGCCGCCCCGGGCGAGAGCCGTGGGCCGTTCCGGCTCGCGATGGGTGTCATCGTGACGACGATGGTGGTGATCGTGTTCGGCGCGATGACCACCAGCACGGGTTCAGGGATGGCGTTCGTCGACTGGCCCCTGTCGGACGGTCAGCTGATGCCGGAGCGGTCCTACACCACCGTGCCGGGCTTCCTCGAGCACTTTCACCGCCTGATCGCGTCGCTCGCCGGCACGCTGGCACTGGTGCTCGCGCTCTGGTTGCAGTTCGGTCGGCGTGCCACGCCCGCGGCGCGGAAGACCGCCTGGATCGGAGGCGTCGTGTTGCTGATGCAGGCAGTCGTCGGCGGCGTCGGCGTCCGACTCGAGCTGCCGGCCGTGACGTCGGTGACGCACGGTCTGCTGGCGCAGGTGACGCTGTCGATCTTCGCCTGGCTGGCCTACCTGCTGTCGGACCGCTACGCGCGGACCGCGCCGATCGATGGCGTTCCCCCGGGCACCGGTCGCAGGCTCGCCATCGTCGCGGTCGCCATGCTGATCGCCCAGACCCTGCTCGGTGGCATCGCCCGCCATACCAACAACTCACACGCGCTCTGGACCCACGCCGGCAACTCGCTGGTCGTGTTCCTCGTGGTGGTGATCGCGACCGGTTTCGCGGTCGGCAAGCTCGGCGGGGTTCCGGGTCTGCGCGGTGTCGCACGCTGGCTGGCGACCCTGCTGATCCTGCAGCTCGTGCTCGGCTTCGTCGCATTGATCGTGCGCAACAGCGCCGGCAAGACACCCGAGAACGTCGCCAACCTCGGCACCGCGGCGCTGATCAGCGTGCACGTGTTCCTCGGCGCGATGCTGACGGTGCTGGCGGCGACGCTGTGCGCCCACGTCTTCCGCGGCACGCGGCGGCCGGAGTGAGTCGGTCCGGATGAACCTGGCCGGCAAGCTCGGCGCCTACAGCAAGCTCGGCGCCTACTGGGAGCTGTCGAAGCCGCGGTTGTCCGCGCTCGCGGTCTTCGCGGTCGTCGCCGGCATCTACATGGCGTGGCCCGCGAAGACCAGGAACCCGCCGCTCGACCTGCTTCTGATGACGACGATCGGCACGTTCTGCGCGGCGGCCGGTGCGGGTGCGCTCAACATGTTCATCGAGCGCGAACGCGATCCGCTGATGAAGCGCACGCAGGGCCGGCCGCTGCCTACCGGGCGCCTGTCACCGCGCGAGGTCCTGCTGTTCGGCATCGTCGCAGCGCTGCTCGGTGTCGGCCTCGTGTTGTTCGGTGCGGCGCCGCTCGAGCCCGACGGCACCCGTCACCTCGGGCAGCTCAACTGGGTCGCGGCCGGGCTCTGCGCCGCGATCGTGGTCAGCTACGTCGCGATCTACACGCCGATGAAGGTGCGCACGCCGCTCAACACCCTGGTCGGCGCGATCCCCGGCGCGCTGCCGCCGGTGGTCGGCCATGCCGCGCTCGCCGGCAAGCTCGTGCTGCCGCAGCTCGTGCTGTTCATGATCGTGTTCTGCTGGCAGATCCCGCACTTCCTGTCGATCGCGTGGCGCTACCGCGAGGACTACGCCGCCGCCGGCATGCGGATGCTGCCCGTGCTCGACCCGACCGGTGTCCGCACCGGCGTGACGATGCTGCTCTACATGGGCGGGCTCGGGATCGCGTCGACGATCCCGTTCGTCACCGGAATGGCCGGCGAGCGCTACATCGTGATCGCCGTGCTGCTCGACGTGCTGTTCTTCGTGCCGACGCTGTTCGCCGCGCTGACGCGCAAGAGCGTCGCGATGCGCATGACCTTCCTGGTGTCGATCGTCTATTTGCCGCTACTGTTCGTCGCGATGGTATGGGACCGGTCGTGACAACAGATCTCGCGGTGCAAGCCGAAGGGCTCGAGTTCGTCTACGGCGAACGCCGGGCGCTCGCCGGCGTCGGCTTCACGGTCGCGCGTGGCGCCGCCCACGGCTTCCTCGGACCGAACGGATCGGGCAAGTCGACGCTGTTCCGCCTGCTGTCGACGCTGGTGCCGCTGCAGCAGGGGCGGGTCGAGATGCTCGGCCTCGACCTCCGCAGCGACGCCGCCGCGATCCGCCGGCGCATCGGGGTGGTGTTCCAGTCGCCGGCGGTCGACAAGAAGCTGAAGGTCGGCGAGAACTTGCGCTACGCCGGCGCGCTGCTCGGCCTCGCCGGCACCGAGCTGCGCGATCGCATCGCCGCTGTGCTGGAGGCGACGCGTCTCGCCGATCGCGAACGCGACCTCGTCGACGAGCTGTCGGGTGGTCTGCGGCGGCGGGTCGAGATCGCGAAGTGCCTGCTCGGGCGGCCCGAGATCGTGCTGCTCGACGAGGCCAGCACCGGGCTCGATCCGGTCGCGCGCACCGAGATGTGGGACGTGCTGCGCGAGCAGGAGGGCCTGACGGTGCTGTTCACGACCCACATCATGGACGAGGCGGTGGGCGCCAACCGGATCACGCTGCTCGACGAGGGCCGCATCGTCGCCGAGGGTTCGCCGGCCGAGCTCGTGCGCGAGGTCGGCGGCCAGGTGCTCGAGATCGAGAGCGACGACGTCGAGGCGATGCGCCGCGCGCTGCCACCGGAGATCGCCGCCGGTGCGACGGTCGTCGAGGGTGTGTTGCGCCTCGAGGGCGCCAAGGTGCACGAGCTCGTGCCGGCCCTGATGCAGCAGCAAGGCGATCGCATCCAGCGTCTGCAGCTGGCGCATCCGTCGCTGAACGACGTGTTCCTGCACAAGACCGGTAAGCGCTTCGAGGTCCGCGAACCCGAAGCGCAGGGCAAGAAGAAGCGGAGGCGGCGATGATCCGTGCGACCCTGGCGTTGTGGCATCGCGAGATCGTGCGCTTCCTGCGCGACCGATCGCGCCTGACCGGTTCGCTGCTGCAGCCGGTGATCTTCTGGGTGTTGTTCAGCGGCGCGCTGCACGGCTCGTTCAAGCCGGCGGGCGTCGACTACGGCCAGTACTTCTTCGTCGGCACGCTGGCGATGATCACGCTGTTCACCGCGATCTTCTCGACGATCACGGTGATCGAGGACCGCAAGGAGGGCTTCCTCCAGGGCGTGCTGGTCTCGCCGGTGCCGCGCGCCGCGATCGCGCTCGGCAAGATTCTCGGCGGCGCGACGCTCGGCCTCGGACTCGCGATCGTGTTCCTGTTGCTCGGGCCGCTCGCCGGCGTGAGTTTTGGCTGGAGCACGCTGCCGGCCGTGCTCGGCGTGTTGGCGCTGCTCGCGGTCGCCGTCACCGGCATGGGGTTCACGCTGGCGTGGCTGCTCGACAGCACCGCGGGCTACCACGGCATCATGATGGTGCTGTTCATGCCGATGCTGCTGCTGTCGGGGGCGTTCTTCCCGATGGACCAGGCCCACCCGGCGCTGAGCTGGATCCGCTTCGTCAACCCGATGACCTACGGCGTCGGCGCGCTGCGCAACGTGATGCAGGGCGAGGTTCCGGGTGTGCCATCGCTCGGCGTCTGCCTGCTAGGCACCGCGCTGTTCGCGTTCGCGACCTTCGCGCTCGGCACCTTCGTCGCCACCCGCCGCAGCGTCCGCAACGCCACCTGAGTCCGCGATGCTCGCCGCCTTCGACTTCCGCATCCTCGCCACCGTCGACGCCGTGCTCAACGGACTGGCGCTCGTGCTCATCGTCGCCGGCTTGATCGCGATCAAGCGCGGCAAGACCGAGCTGCACAAGAAGCTCATGCTGACCGCGGTCGGCGTGTCGGCCGCGTTCCTGGCCTGCTATCTGGTCTATCACGCCAACGCCGAGCCTGTGAAGTACCAGGGCGAGGGCGCGATGCGCAAGGTCTACTTCGCGCTGCTGATCTCGCACGTCGTGCTCGCTGCGCTGCAGGTGCCGCTGATCGCGACGACGGTGGTGCTCGGACTGAAGGACCGGCGGGCGAAGCATCGCAAGTGGGCGAAGATCACCGCGCCGATCTGGCTCTATGTCTCGGTCACCGGGGTGGTCGTGTACTTCATGTTGTATTGACGCGGCGCCGGCGACGTGACTACTGGATCGTACCGTCGCCGGCGTTCGACACCGCCGACATCGCGCTGAGCTCGATGACCTGGTTGTAGAGATGCAGACCCGCGAGCCCCGGGTTGTTCGGCACCGGCAGCGTCCAGCTCGAGCTGCCGTTCTGTTGCACCAGGAACTGCACCGCGTCCGAGTTCACCAGCAGCGTGCAGCCCGCGCCGAAGCCGAAGCCGAACGGCTGCAGCGGCAGCTGCTGCTGGCCGAGGCCCATGACCATGAACGCGGCGCCGCCGGAGAGGTTGTTGGCGTCGAGCGCGAAGGTCGAACCGATCGCCGGCGGGTTCGAGGCCGTCAGCGCCGCCGTCCCGGCCGGGCCGGCGCAGCCGCCGCCGATCGACATCCAGGTCGCGCCCGCCATGAACGGCATCTCGCCGCCGAGCGCGTTCTGCGTCGACATGCCGGCGATCGCGATCCGGTTGAGCATGACGCCGGCCTTGCTCCACTGCTCGAAGGTGCCCTGCGTCGTGCGGTCGTGCAGCCAGAGCGTGTTGTCGGCGTGATCGAGCGCCAGCGCCATGTTCTGGGTGTGCCCGGTGCTGAACGACCCGAGCACCGTGCCGGCGAGCGTGTAGTGCGTGACATCCGTCGTCGAGAACTGCGAGCACCACAACGTGTTGTCGGTGGGATCGTAGGTCAGCGCGCCGATGCCACCGGCGTCGAACAGCGCCACCGGGTTGGCCCAGCTCTGGTCGAACTGATAGACCATGCCGGCGGAGTCGATCGCGTAGAAGTTGGTGCCGTCGGTGGTGCCGTCCCACGCCCGCGAAGGGCCGGCCGGGTGCGTGTAGCGCGGGCCGAGGTCGACACCGTTGAGATCGTACTCGGCGCCGATGTCGCCGACGTTGGCACCCATCGTCTTGATCGTGTTCGTCACGACCAGCGCGTATTGGTACTGCGCCGTGCCGGCCGCCGGGGTCCAGCTGCGTATCAGGGCGCCGCCCTGTAGCACGTGGAACATGCCCTGGTCGCCGGCCATGACGTAGTACTCGCTGGTCTGGGCGGAGCCGAACGAAGCGAGGCCGAGGGCTGCGAGGGCGGAGAGTGACGCGAAGCGGGTGAGTTGGCTCATGGTGTGGTGCGAGGATCGGGGCGGACCGAGTCTACCGGATCGTGGCTTCGCCGGCGTTCGACAGCGACGACGTCGTTGCCTCGAGCTCGGCGACCTGGTTGTAGAACTGCTGCCCCGCGAACGACGGATCGTTCGGGACATCGAGCGTCCAGGTCGCGCTGCCACCCTGCTGCGACAGGGTCAAGATCGCCTCGCCCGTCACGAGCAGCGTACAGCCCGGGCCGAAACCGAGGCCGAGCGGCTGCAGCGGGACCGACTGCTGGTTGTCGCCGAAGACCATGAGCGCGATGCCGCCTGCGAGATTGGTCACGTCGAGCGTGAAGGTCGCGCCGAGCGCGGGCAGGACCGAGGCCGTGAGCACCGGGATGCCGTTGGTGCCCGGGCAGCCGCCGCCGAGCGAGGTCCAGCTCGCCGGCAGGCAGGTCGAGTCGTCGATCCTGAACGCATCGATCGCGGCTTCGCACAGCGAGTTGCTCGCGCTGTCGGCAACCGAGAACCGCACCACGATCTGGCTCATGTTCGTGAAGTGATCGAGTACGCGGAAGCCGTGTTGCTGCCAGCCCGGGAACGCCGACAGGGTCTCGATCGTCGTCCACGAGCCACCGCCGTTGTCCGATGCCTCGACCAGCAGGACGTCGTCGCCGACGTTCGTGTTCTCGAACCAGAGTGCGTAGCGGACACGCGGATCGGTGGCAGTGCTGAGGTCGAACGTCTCCGTGCGCAGCACGGTCGGGCCGCCGTCGACGTCCTCGTTCGCGACGTTGCCGGTGACCCAACACTGGCCGCTGCCGTCGAAGTCGGCCGTCGGGCCCTGGGGGTCGAGCGGTGTGGCGCGGGTCCAGGCGCCGGTCGACAGGCTGGTGTTGATCACGCTCCAGCCCGGTGGCGCCGTGTTGAAGTCGTAGTTGCGGATCGCGACCGCGTTGTCGCCCGCGATCGCCTGGTAGACCGACGTCGGTGCCTGTTCGGGATCGGTGTAGGTCACCATTGCGGTATCCTGAGCCGAGAACCAGAACTGGATGCTCGTGAGGCACACCGCCGCCGGCACTTCGACGTCGAACTGATCGTTGCCGACCGGGTTCGGCACCAGCGTCTGGAACGCGCCGCCGGTGGAGACATGGAACCGCACGCTGCCGGCGAGCAAGGTCTGCGGGCCGCCGATCTGCACGCGGATCGTGGTCGTACCGTTGGGCGCGACCACGGACGGCAGCTGATTGGGATAGGAGAACTCGATCGCGGGGCACCTGCAGACGCCTTTCGGGTTCGCGAGCGCGTTCTGCAGGTCCTGGTGGTTGGTGTCGGTGCCGGAGTTCCATCCCAGCGTGTCGCAGCCGCCGTGGGTGTGGATCGCGATCGCCTGGTCGGTGCCGTCGAGGACCACCGGCGAACCCGAGTTGCCGCTGGTGGTGTCGACCTCGTAGCGCACTTCCGTGCCGGCGAGCGCATCGAACGGCCCGGCGTGCGTCGTCTGCACCTGGTTCCACGTCGCCGGAATGGGCGGCGAGGTCGTGCCGAAGCCCGTCACGCGGATGCTCTGTGTCGTGCTCGTCGGCGCCGGCGTCAGCACGTAGCTCTGCCCGCCGTTGGCCTCGTACGGCGTGAGGTTGGTCGTGCTGTTGGCGTACACCCCGAAGTAGGCCCAGTCGTCGCCCGCAACGGCGGCGATACTCCGCTGCACCGAAGCGGGATCGAACATGTACTGGTCCTGCGGCGGGGGGTGCACGATCGCGCCAGCCATTGTCGACGACGGCACGTTGAACTGGATGACCGAGAGCGCGCCGGCGCAATGGCCCGCGGTCAGCAAGCAGTGGCTGCAATCGTCGATGAGCCATGAGGTGCATCCCATCGGGAAGTTGCGGCCGACGCGTGGATCGTTGCTGAGCACGCGGTTGTCGGTCGCATTGCAGAGCGAGTCGGTGCCGGTGTCCGGTTCGGCGCTGACGCGGTCGATCATCAGGCGGTTGTCACCGGTCCCCGGCTGCGCCCAGATCTCGACCAGCACCGAATCGCCGTTGAAGTAGGCCGAGGTCTCCTGCCACTGTCCGACGTGCACCAGATGCTGGGTCTGGAATGCGCCGTCCAGCAGCGAGGTGATCTTGAGGAACGAGCCGTCGCGGCCGGGCGTGCGGCTGCCGGCAAGCAGCACGCCGCTGTAGTGCAGGCGCAGCGACGTCGAGTTGGGCACGGTGACCACCGTCGACCAGACGGCGAGCGGCAACGCCCGCACCGCCGGCGCCGGGTTGGTGTTGGCGACGAAACCCGAGTCGATCGCCAGCGGGTGGACCTCGCTGCGGTCGGGGGCGATCTGGGCGAGCAGAGGGGCGGTGAGCACGGCGGTGGCCGCGATCAACCGACGAAGGTAGCGGGTCGGCATTGCGTTGGGCAGGCTGGGAGAGCTGCTCGGCAGGATACCCGGCCGCCGGTTGTCCGGCGACCGGGCGGCGCGGCGGGTGTTACCGGATCGCGCCGTCGCCGGCGTTCGAAACCGCCGACATCGCGCTGAGCTCGATGACCTGGTTGTAGAGGTGCAGGCCCGCGAGCGACGGATCGTTCGGCACCGCCAGCATCCAGGTCGCGCTGCCGCCCTGTTGCACGAGGAACAACACCGCGTCGGCGTTGACGAGCAGCGAGCAGGCCGGGCCGAAGCCGAGGCCGAACTGCTGCAGCGCGAGCGATTGCTGGCCGAGGCCGACGGTCATGAACGCCGCGCCGCCGGCGAGATTGCCGGCGTCGAGGGCGAACGTCGAGCCGAGCGCGGGCAGGCTCGAGAGCGCCAGCGTCGGCGTGCCGTTCGACCCGACGCAGCCACCGCCGAGCGAGGTCCAGGTCGCGGCGTTGCAGATCGTGTCGTCGATTCCGAACGCGTCGACGGCGGCCTCGCAGACCGAGTTGTTCGGCTGGTCGGCGACCGAGAACCGCACCACGATCTGACTCAGGTTCGTGAAATGGTCGAGCACGCGGAAGCCGTGTTGCTGCCAGCCCGGGAACTCGGACAGGCTCTCGATCGTGATCCACGACCCGCCGCCGTTCTGCGAGGCCTCGACCACCAGGAAGTCGTCGTCGACGGTCGCGGTCTGGAACCAGAGCGCGTAGCGGACGCGCGGATCGTTGCTCGCGCTCAGGTCGAACGTCTCCGTCCGCAGCACGGTCGGTCCGCCGTCGACGTCCTCGTTCGCGACGTTGCCGGTGACCCAGCATTGGCCGCTGCCGTCGAAGTCGGCCGACGGACCGCGCGGATCGACCGGCGTGCCGCGGGTCCAGGCGCCGGTCGACAGGCTGGTGTTGATCACGCTCCAGCCCGGCGGCGTGGTGTTGAAGTCGTAGCTGCGGATCGCGACGGAGCCATCGCCCGCCACCGCGCTGTGGACCGATGTCGGCGCCTGCGCCGGATCGGTGTAGGTCGCGTTCGTCGTGTCCTGCGCCGAGAACCAGAACTGCACGTTGGTCAGGCACGGCGCCGCCGGCACGTTGACGTCGAAGCGATTGCCGCCGGCCGGCGTCGGCACCAGCGTCTGGAACGGGCCGCCGGTGGAGACGTGGAAGCGCACGCTGCCGGCGAGCAGCGTCTGCGTGCCGCCGATCTGCACGCGGATCGACGTCGAGCCGTCGGGCGCCACCAGGGTCGGCAGGCCGTTCGGATAGGTGAACTCGATCGCGGGGCAATCGCAGACGCCGAGCGGGTTCGCGAGTGCGGCCTGCAGGCCCGGGTGATTGCTACCGGTGCCGATGTTGGATCCTCCGGTCGCGCTGCAGCCGCCGTGGGTGTGGATCGCGATCGCCTGGTCGGTGCCGTCGAGGAACACCGGCGAACCCGAGTTGCCACCGGTCGTGTCGGTGGTGTAGCGCACGGTCGTACCGGCGAACGAGGCGTAGGGCCCCGCGTGCGTCTTCTGCACCTGGTTCCACGTCGGCGACACCGGCGACGACGTCGTGCCGTAGCCGGTCACCCGGATGCTCTGGCTGCCGACGGCCGGCGGTGGCACCAGCGCGTAGCTCTGACCGCCGTTGGCCTGGTACGGCGTGAGGTTCGTGGTCGAGTTGGGGAACACCCCGAAATAGGTCCAGTCGTCGCCCGTGCCCTGGCCGCCGTTGGTCTGCAGCGACACGCTGTCGACCGCGTACTGGTCCTGCGGCCCGGGGTGGTTCAGCGAGCCCGAGCCGGTCGACAGCGGCACGTTGAACTCGATGACCTGCAGGCCGCTGCCGGCGCAGTGGCCCGCGGTCAGCAGGCAGTGGTTACAATCGTCGATCAGCCACGAAGTGCATCCCGTCGGCTGGTTGCGCCCCGCGCGAGGATCGCTGCTGAGCACGCGGTCGTCGGTCGCACCGCAGATCGTGTCGGTGCCCGTTTCCGGCTCGGCGGTGACGCGGTCGATGACCAGCCGGTTGTCGCCAGTGCCCGGCTGGGCCCAGATCTCGACCAGCACGGAATCGCCGTTGAAGTAGGCCGAGGTCTCCTGCCATTGCCCGACGTGCACCAGGTGCTGGGTCTGGAACGCGCCGTCGCGCAGCGAGGTGATCTTCAGGAACGAGCCGTCGCCGCCGCTCGTGCGCTTGCCGCCGAGCAGCACGCCGGCGTAGTGCAGGCGCAGCGAGGCCGCGTTCGGCACCGTGACGACCGTCGACCAGACTGCGAGCGGCATGCCGCGCGCGGCCGGCGCGGTGTTCGTATTGGCGACGTAGCCGGAGTCGATCGCGACCGGGTGCAGCTCGCTGCGGTCGGGGGCGATCTGGGCCAGGACGGGGCTGGAGAGCGCGGCGGCGGCCGCGAGCCACCGATGGTGGGAGAGGGTCGGCATGGGGGTGGGCGAGCGGGGGGGAAGGCCGGATCAGGATACTCGACGGCCGGATGCTCGACGACCGGGCGCCCGGCGGGTCGCGCTGGTGAACTGCGACCGTGCGGTGCATCCTTCCGGGCCCGCCGCCCATGTTGCACACCCTCTTCGTTCGCAATCTCGCTCTCATCGACCTTGCCGAGATCCGGTTGGCCGAAGGGCTGACGGTCGTCTCGGGCGAGACCGGCGGCGGCAAGTCGCTGCTGATCACGGCGCTGGCGCTGCTGCGCGGCGAGCGGGCATCGGGGCAGCTCGTCCGTCACGGCGAACGCGAGCTGCAGGTCGACGGTGAGTTCCGGCTCGGCGACGGCGAACGCAGCGCCGTGATCGCGCGCATCCTCGAGGACCTCGGCATCGCCGCTCTCGAGGACGAGCTGCTGCTGGTGACGCGCATCGTCGATCGGCAGGGTCGCACGCGCGTTCGCATCGGCGGTCAGCCTGCGACCCTGGCCGCGCTGCGCCGGCTCGGCGAGGTGTTGCTCGAGATCCACGGTCAGGGCGACACGCGCGCGCTGATGCGGCCCGAGATCCAGTGCGAGACACTCGACGCGTTCGCCGGAACCGCTGCTCTGAGGCGCGAGTTCGCGGTGACGCTGCGTTCGGCGCGACAGCTGCGCGAGCGACTCGAGGCGCGCCGCGGCAGCGAGCGCGAGCTGCGCCAGCGGCTCGAGTTCGTGCGCTTCCAGCACGAGACGATCCGCGCACTCGAGCTCGGCGAAGGGGAACTCGAGGCCCTCGAACAGGAGCACCAGGTGCTCGAGAACCTCGAGTCGGTGCAGCAGCAGCTCGACGTCGCGCTCGATCTGCTGCAGGACGGCGAGCAGAACGCGGCCGACGTATTCGCGCGGGCGACCCGCGCGGTCGAGCAGGCCGCGGCCTTCGATCGCCGGCTCGAGGAGGTCGCGGCCCGGCTCGACGAGATCGCGGCCCTGGTCGCCGACGTCTGCCGCGAGCTGCAGTCCGGCCGTGCACGCCTCGATCTCGATCCGGCGCGACTGCACGAGGTCGCGGCGCGACTCGACGAGATCCATGGCGTGTTGCGCCGCTTCGGACCGACCGAGGCCGATCTGCGCCGCAGCGGCGACGCCGCTGCGCGCGAGCTCGCCGCCGCCGAGGAGGCCTTCGCCGACCCCGATGCGCTCGCCGCCGAACTCGCTGCCGCGACCGCGGCCACGGCCAAGCTCGGCGACAAACTCGTGCGCGCGCGCGCGAAGGCGGCGTCACCGTTCTGCGAACGGATTCGCGTCGAGCTCCGCGAGCTCGGCATGGCGCACACCGAGGTGCGAGTCGCGATGGCCGATGCGATCACCGGCGACACGCTGCTCGACGACGCGACCGAGCACGGCCCCGGACCGGTCGACATCGAGGTCCGTATCAACCCGGGCGAGCCGTTCCACTCGATGCGCGACACGGCGTCGGGCGGCGAGCTCGCGCGCATCGTGCTCGCGGTCAAGAAGACGCTCGCCGATCAGGATCGGGTGCCGTTGCTGGTGCTCGACGAGATCGACGCCGAGATCGGCGGGCGCCTCGGCCTCGCGGTCGGTCGCATGCTGCACGAGGTCGCGCGCCACCACCAGGTCGTGATCGTGACGCACCTCGCGCCGGTCGCCGCCTGGGCGCAGCATCACTTCCTGGTGCACAAGCACGTCGATACCGAGACCGACGCCGGCGGCGAACGTACGCGTTCGATCGTACGTCAGCTGACCGGCAAGGAGGTCGAGCGCGAGCTCGCCGCGATGGCCGGTGACGATGGCGATGACGCCGCGCTGAAGCAGGCGCGTCGGCTCGTGAAGAAGGCGCGGGCGATCGGCGAAGACGGCGTGGCCGGCGGCTGACGAGGTTGCGGCATCGCGCACCGTCTGCCGGCCGGTGCCTGCGGTTGCCGCCGAAGGCCGCGGTCTGCAGAATTGAGCCGGCATGAGAGAGTCGGCGTATCAGGGGGAGCTGCCCCCGGACATCGAGCAGGCGTTGCTGGACTCGCTCTCGAGCACCGCGAACACCGAGGTCGTGATCGCCGAGCTCGCGGCGGCGAATCCGCGCCACGCCGCGCGGATCCGGGCCGTCGGCAGCTGGCTGCGCCGTTTGTCGGTTCTCGCGCTCGAGGCGGATGGACGGGCCGCCGCGCGTCCGAGCGTCATGGACGCGCTGGAGCGCGAGGCCGACGTGCGCCCGCGCGTGCAGCTTCGACAGCTGACGGGCGGCGTCGAATCGCCGGGACCCGAGGTGGTGGGAACGCCGGCGAACGGCCGGGTCGACGCATCGTGTCACCTGGCTGGCCGTTGGGCAACCGGCGTCCGCTGGCGCCGGGATACCGACGAGGCGGCCACGCGTCAGCGCAGCGCCGACAGCAGCGCCGGCCGAACGACCCGGGCCCAGCCCTCGTAGCCCCTGCGGTTCATGTGCAGCATGTCGGCGACGAAGATGTCGTCGCGGATCTCGCCGGTGTCGGTCAGCATCGGCTGCGTGATGTCGACGAACTCACAGTGTTCGGTGCGGTCGCAGAAGTCGCGCAGCAGTGCGTTGGCCTGCTGCATCGTCGGCCACAACGCCCGGCGCGCGACGCTAGGCTTGACCGCGAGCACGAACAGCGGCGTACCCGGCAGGTGCACGTCGATCAGCCGCGCGATCTCGCGGCAGCGCACCAGCACCTCGATTGCGGGGCTGCCGCCGGCGATGTCGTTGTCGCCCTCGTAGAGCACGATCGCGCGCGGCGCGTAGGGCACCACGACGCGCTCGAAGAAGTGGATCACGTCGGCTGCGACCGACCCGCCGAAGCCGCGGTTGAGCACCGGCAACGGTGCCATGTCGGCGCTGAGGTCGGCCCACTTGACGATGCTCGAGCTGCCGACGAACAGCACGGCGTTCGATGGCGGTGCCGTTGCGGCGTCGGCGCGCTCGAAGGCGCGGATGTCGGCCTCGAAGCGGTGCGGTTTCGGCGTGTCGAAGCCGAGTACTTCGAGTCCGCGTCGGATCACCGGGTCCTGCATCGTGCGGCGCCAGACGAAGTCGCTGCGCCAGTTCTCGATCATCAGCACGATCGGCCCCTGGTCGATCGCGAGCGTGTCGGGCGCGATCCAGTCTGCGGTCGGATTGAACGCGTCTGCGAAGCCGTGGGGGCCGAACAGCCCGGTGTCGCCGTAGCGATCGCGCATGGCCGCGATCGCCGCGATCGCGAGCTCGGGCTCGAATGCGATCGAGGCAGCCGCGGCGGTCGGCGCGATCGTTCCGTCGTCGTTCTGGCCGAGCTCGGGCCCGGTGGCGCCGCGCGCGGTATAGCCGGCGAAGCGGTGCGCGGCGTCGTCGTGCGATCGGCCCGGACCGTCGCACGCCGTGAGTCCCCAGATCTCGGCGCCGTAGCCGACGAAGCCACCCGGATTCGCGATCGCGTAGCGCTGCTGCGCCCGCACCGCGCGGCGCGAGTTCTCGAAGTAGTCGATGCCCTTCTCGCGCATGTAGGCGTCCGGCAGGCCGCGGAAGTCGACGAACATGTGGGAGTACTGGTGCCCGAACAGCGGCGGGAACGCGAGCAGCTCGAGCCCTGGGAACGCCTCGCGCCATTCGTAGTGCGCGAGCCAGCGGCGGTAGGCCGTCGCGGCGTCGCCGTGGCCGGAGCCCGCGGCGAGCACGTGCAGGACCAGCGCTTCGTTGTAGCCGACCCAGCCGATCGGGATCGCGCCCGACTCGGGTCGCCAGCCGTGCGACAGCGCGCCCTCGTACCGTCCGCCGGCCGGCAATGTCAGCCAGTCCCACTGCACCCGCGCCGTCAGTGCGTCGGCGAGTTCGCGCACCTCGCGCTCGGCGTCGTCGTCGCGATCGTAGTGGCAACGCGCGAACCGGATGCCGGCGAGCAGCAGTGCGGTGTCGATCGTCGACAGCTCGCACTGCCAGACGCGCGCCCCGGTCCGCATGTCGAGGAAGTGGTAGTAGAGGCCGCGGTAGCCGGTCGCGGTCGCGGCGTCACTCTGTTCGGCGTCGCGCAGGAAGCGCAGCAGCGTCGCCGTGAGTTCGAGTGCGCGCGCGCGGGAGATCCAGCCGCGCTCGGCGCCGATCGCCCAGATCGGCAGCGCGAAGCCGGTACCCGCGATGCTGGCGGGCGAGTCGGCGGTCGAGCGGTCCTTCACCAGGCCCGTCGCCGGTTCGACGTGCGTCACGAAGTAACCGAAGGTGCGCCGCTGCAGCTCGTCGACGAGGTCGGCGCGGCGGCGGAGCTCGGCGACAACCGCGCTCGAAGGCGGCGCTGCGGGCGCGGATTGGGTTCGCACTGCGGCGGCAAGGAGCGTGAGGCACGAGGCCGCGAACAGTCGGAAGTTGAGGTTTCGCACAGGCTGACGACTCTTGTTTTCGGTCCGACAGATGATGGAGGAAGCGGCCGCGCGGAGGGGGGCAGCGAGTTTTTAAGCCCCTCGCTATTGTGCGCGTGGAGTGCGGCTGCTTCCGGTCGCATCCACTTTTTCCGCCTCCGAACCATGCGATCCAAGTTCCTGCACCTCTGCCTTCCCCTCGGGCTCGCGGCCGCCGCGACCGCCCAGACCTGCCTCACCACGACCTTTGCCGGCGGCAACGCCGGTGGCAACCCGAACAACGTCGTCTACTACACCGTCGATGTGATCCCCGCCCCCGGCGTGACGCTCACGTCGATGGATCTCAACCTCGACTCCGTTCCGGTCAGCACCCAGGTCGAGTGCGAGATCTACGCACGTTTCGGTAGCGGTCACGCCGGCAACGAGGCGCTCCCGGGCTGGCACTACGTGACCCGCGCGAGCGGCACGATGGCCGGCATCAATGCGCCGACGACCATGACGTTCAACTCGACGTTCTGGCTGCCGATGGGCACCAACGCCGTCGCGGTCGTCGCCACCGGTGGTGCCAAGCACGTCTACACCAACGGCAACGGCACGAACCAGACCGCGAGCAACGCCGATCTCATGCTGACGCTCGGCACGTCGTCGAACGCGCCGTTCACCACCGCGATCTTCACGCCGCGCGTCGCGAACACGACGCTCTGCTACAACATCGGCGGTCTCGCGGCGTACGCCGACTTCCGCGCCGGCACCCCGACCGGTGGCACGCCGCTGATGGTGTCCTTCACGGACAACTCGTGGACCAGCCTCGCGTCGGGCATCTCGCTCTGGCAGTGGGACTTCGACAACGACGGCACCTTCGAGGTCTCGGGTTCGGGGACCACGGAGCAGAACCCGACCTGGGTCTACGGCTTCCCGGGCACCTACTCGGTGAAGCTGCAGATCGTCGACGGCAGCGGTGCGACCTCGCTCACGCGCACGGATCTGATCAAGGTCGGTTTCCCGACCAACAACGCCAACAGCGCCGATCTGCTGCACTACACGTTCAACGAGCCGCCGCGCCCCGGCGAGATGCGCGTGTTCAACGCCGCCTCCAGCGACATCGCCCCGCGCTTCGCCACGATGACGAACGACAACTGGCAGGGTGACGCGGCGCGTCCGCTGTTCCAGGGCAACGAGACCGGTTTCGGCTGCCTCGGCGAGGCCGGCGTCGTCAGCATGAACGCGCTCGACACCGGCTGGCCGCTGCAGGTCACGAACATGACGGTCTCGTGGTGGCATCGCGTCGGCACCGCGGGTGCGGGCACGTCGAACGCGTTCGCCTACGTCTTCGGCGGTCCCGGGAGCAGCCAGCGCTGCTACACCGACGGCACGACGATCGGCCCGGGTGTGTTCCGCTACGACGGCACCGGCATCGGCGCCGTTACCAGCCTCACCGACGTCAAGACCAGCTACGCCAACGTCTGGACCCACATGGCACTCGTCGTCGACGACGACACCGGCACGGCGACCTGGTACGTCAACGGCGTGCCCGACGGCGGCACGACGTTCACCCCCGGGTCGCACTCGGTCGCGCGTTCGGAGTTCTGGGTCGGCTACCACTCCGGCACGCAGAACTACAGCCTGTTCTACTCGATGGACGACTTCCGGATGTACAGCCGCGCGCTGACCCCGACCGAGATCACCGCCCTCGCGGCCGGCACCGAGCCGGCGGTCGGTGCGCCCTACGGCGTCGGTTGCCCGGGTGCGAGCAGCATCGTGCCGACGGTCGGCGCGTCCGGTGGCCCGCCCACGATCGGCAACACGAGCTTCGCGATCCAGCTCGCCGACGCCGAGCCCGGCACGCTCGCGGGCCTCGTGTTCGGCCTCTACAGCAACCGCCAGACTGCGGCCGGCGGCGCGCTGCCGCTCGATCTGCAGACGTTCAACGTCGGCTTCGCTTCCGGCTGCGGCCTCGAGATCGGCGGCATCCTGACGACGGTCTTCCGGTTCCAGGCCGGCGGCACCGCCAACGTCGGGTTCGCGATCCCGAACTCCGGCACGTTCACGGGCCTGCACTTCTACTCGCAGTGGGGTGTGCTGGGCTCGGTCTACTGCGTCTCGGACGCGCTCGACATCGCCATCAAGTGAGCGTGCACGAGTGAGCCGCCGATCCCGGCCGCTCCTCGCCCTCGGCATCGCGCTGGCCTGCGCCGGCGCGTGCCGCGGGCCCGGGGCCCCAGCTCTCGACGCCATGAGCCCGACCGACGAACGCGTCGAGGCGCTGCTCGCGCGCATGACGCTGGCCGAGAAGGTCGGGCAGATGACGCTGTTCACGACCGACTGGGGCCAGACCGGCCCGACGATCCGTGCCGGCTACGCCGACGACATCCGGCGCGGCGCCTGCGGTGCGTTGTTCAACAGCCACACCGTCGCGTTCACGCGCGAGCTGCAGCGCATCGCGGTCGAGGAGACCCGCCTGCAGATCCCGTTGATCTTCGGCTACGACGTCGTGCACGGCTATCGCACGATCCTTCCGATCCCGCTCGCAGAGGCCGCTTCGTGGGACCTCGCGGCGATCGAGCGCTCCGCGCGCGTGGCCGCGACCGAAGCCGCCGCGGCCGGTCTGCACTGGACGTTCGCGCCGATGGTCGACGTCGCGCGCGATCCGCGCTGGGGTCGGGTCATGGAGGGCGCCGGCGAGGACGCGTTCCTCGGCAGTCGGATCGCTGCGGCGCGCGTGCGCGGCTTCCAGGGCGGCGGTCTCGGCAACACCGACGCGGTGATGGCCTGTGTCAAACACTTCGCCGCCTACGGCGCGCCGATCGCCGGGCGTGAATACAACACGGTCGACATGAGCGAGCGGTACTTCCGCGAGCACTATCTACCGCCGTACGCGGCCGGCGTGCGCGCCGGCGCCGCGACGGTGATGACGTCGTTCAACGACTTCGATGGCGTCCCGGCCTCGGGCAGCGAGTTCCTGCTCACCGACGTGCTGCGCGGCGAGCTCGGATTCGAGGGCTTCGTCGTCACCGACTACACCTCGATCAACGAGATGGTGGCGCACGGCGTCGCCGCGAACGACGCCGCCGCCGGCGAGCTCGCGGCCGGAGCCGGTGTCGACATGGACATGCAGGGCGCGGTGTTCCAGCGCTACCTCGCCGACTCGGTCGCGGCGGGCCGGATCTCCGAAGCGCGGATCGACGACGCCGTGCGCCGCATCCTGCAGGCCAAGGTGGCGCTCGGGCTGTTCGACGACCCGTACCGGTTCTGCGACGAGGAACGCGAACGCCGCGAGGTCCTGTCGCCCGCGCACCGTGAAGCCGCGCGCGACGTCGCGCGCCGTTCGGTCGTGCTGCTCAAGAACGATGCCGCCGTACTGCCGTTGGCGCGCGATGCGCGGCTCCTGCTCGTCGGTCCACTCGCGCAATCGCGGGTCGACATGCTCGGCGCCTGGCACGGCGCCGGGGTCGCCGACGAATGCGTCAGCTTGTTCGACGGGATCACCGCGGCACACCAGGGCAAGCTCGAGGTCGAGCGCGGCTGTGACATCGACGGCGACGACCGCAGCGGTTTCGATGCCGCCGTAGCCGCCGCGGCGCGCGCGGACGTCGTCCTCGTGGCGGTCGGCGAGAGCGCCGAGATGAGCGGCGAAGCGGCGGCTCGTGCCGAGATCGGCCTGCCCGGCGTGCAGTCGGCGCTCGTCGAAGCGCTGGCGGCGACCGGCAAGCCGGTCGCCGTCGTGCTGATGAACGGACGCCCGCTGGCGATCCCGACGGTCGCGGAGCGGGCCACCGCACTGGTCGAGGGGTGGTGGCTCGGTAGCGAGGCCGGCAACGCGCTCGCCGACGTGCTCTACGGTGACTACAACCCGGCGGGCAAGCTGCCGATGAGCGTGCCGCGCAGCGTCGGTCAGGTGCCGCTCTACTACGGCGAGAAGTCCACCGGGCGACCGTTCGACCCGGCGAGCAAGTGGACCAGCAAGTACATCGATCTGCCGAACGCGCCGTTGTTCCCGTTCGGCTTCGGCCTGAGCTACACCAGCTTCGGCTACGGCGAACCCGGAGTCGATCGCTCGCGTTTCCGGGCCGGCGAGCGGGTGACGGTGAGCGTGACCGTGACCAACACCGGCGATCGCGCCGGTGAGGAGGTGGTGCAGCTCTACGTGCGCGACGTCGTCGCCTCGGTCACGCGTCCGCAGAAGCAGCTGCTGGGTTTCGAGAAGATCGAGCTGCGGCCGCACGAGGCGAGGTTGGTCCGCTTCGAGCTCGGCGAGGAGGACCTGCGGTTCTACCGGCGCGACATGAGCTACGGCTCGGAGCCCGGCGAGTTCGAGATCATGGTCGGTGGCAGCTCGGCCGATCTGCAGTCGGTCCGGATCGTGCTCGAGTAGGTCAGTATCCGATCCACGCGGCGACCAGCAGCGCGCCGACCGCGAGCAGCAGCAGCTCGAGCAGCACCGGCACGACGAAACGGGCCCAGCGCGCGAACGGCACGCGGCCGAGCGCTAGCATGCCCATCAGCAGCGCATTGGTCGGCACGATCATGTTCATGAAACCGTCGCCGGTCTGGTAGGCGAGCACCGCCGTCTGGCGCGACACGCCGGTGAGGTCCGCGAGCGGCGCCATGATCGGCATCGTCACGTAGGCCTGGCCCGAGCCCGACGGGATGAAGAAGTTCGTCACGCACTGCACGACCAGCATGCCGATCGACGCCATGAACGACCCAGCGCCTGCGATCGCATCGGCGATACCGTGGATCACGGTGTCGATGACCTGACCGTCGGTCAGCACGACCTCGATCGTGCGCGCGACGCCGATCAGCAGCGCGGTCGTCGTCATCTCGGCGGCGCCCTCGCAGAACGCGGTCGCGGCGCGGTTCGGGCTCAGCCGCGCGACCAACGCGGCGGCGATGCCGAGGCCGAGGAAGACCGCCATCAGCTCGTCGAAGTACCAATCCCACTTCGCGACGCCGAACACGAACAGCCCGATCGCGGCCATGAACAGCCCGATCACGACCATCCGCGCCGGCGACAGCGCGACGTCGGCCGGCATCTCGTAGCCCTTCGAGTAGTCGATGTCCTTGACCAGACTGCGCTCGGGATCACGGCGGATCCGTCGGGCGTAGCGTGTGATGTGCAACACGCCGATCGCCACGCCGGCGACCATGTAGACCACGCGGAACAGCCAGCCCGAGGTCGGCTCGAGCCCGGCGATGTTCTGCGCGACGAGCACGGTGAACGGGTTGAGCGCGGCGCAGCCGTAGCCGACCCCGGCGCCGATGTAGACGATGCCGAGCGCGACGATCGCGTCCATGCCGAGCGCGAGGCTCAACGTCACGAGCAGCGGCACGAACGGCATGTACTCCTCGGCCATGCCGATCGTCGACGAGCCGACCGCGAACAGCAGCGTCATGATCGCGATCAACAGCACGGGCCGACCCGAGAACGCGTGGATCGCGCGGCCGATCAGCGCGTCGATCGCGCCAGTGGCGCGCAGCATGCCGATCACTCCGCCGACGACGAAGACGAAGAAGATGATGTCGGCGGCCTTGGCGAACCCGCGTGGAATCGCGGTCAGCGCGCCGAACCACGGCAGTGCCGTCGCCGATTCGATCCGGGCGTAGGTGTCCGGCACGACGCTGCGATGGTGGCCGCCGCGGGCGTCCTTCCAGGCCTTGATCTCGGCCTCGCTCGGCACGACGCCGTCGTCGACCCAGCGGGCCAGCAGTGCGCCGACCGTGGCCTCGATCTGCGCCCCCGGCCGCCAGCCCTCGCCGTCCCGCGGCGGTCCGGCCTCCCACTGCTCGACCGTCCCCGGCGCGACGTGGAACAGGGCTCCGAGCGTCGCGGGCGTCAGCCCACGTTGCTGTCGGGCGGCGGCAAGGCGTTCGCGCAGCGGCGCCTGGCCCTCGACCTCGGCGAACGGTTCGCCCTCATCGAGGGGCGGCTCGCGGTCGTACTCGCCCTTCGGCAGCAGGTAGGTCAGGACTTGCGCCAGCACCACCATGGCGAAGATCAGCGCGAGCGGATGCGGGAACCGGGCGGGGTTGTTCACGGCGGCATCATGGCCGAGTCCTCCGGGTCATTCATGGCTTCACGACCACGCGTGCGCTAGAACTGCCGGGATCGTGCCATTCGAACGCCGTTTCCCGCAGTCGCCCCGGACCCCGATCCGTCGATGAGTCGACGGCACGAAGACGATCGACGCCGGAGCCGCAACGACCGCACGCCGAAGTCGCCGGCGCGCGGGGTCCGGAAGCCCGGAACCCGAGGCACCGGAACCCGAAGCACCGGTCCGCGCGCGGGTGCGCGGCGCCGGCAGGGTCTGATCGTCACGCCGGCCGCCGCGCCGAACGCGATCGCCGACGGCAAGGTCCGGCTCAACCAGTTCCTCGCCCAATGCGGCGTCTGCAGCCGCCGCGCCGCCGACGAGCTGATCGCCGCCGGTCGCGTCGAACTCAACGGCACGGTGGTGACCGAGCTCGGCACCCGCGTCGATCCCGAACACGACGAGGTGCTGTTCGACGGCAACAGCGTGCGACCGGAGAAATCGGTCTACGTGCTGTTCAACAAGCCCAAGGGCGTCGTCTGCACCACCGCGCGACACGAGCAGAAGAAGCGCGTCGTCGACTTCATGCCGACGGTGCGCGGGCGCCTGTTCACCGTCGGCCGGCTCGATCTCGACAGCGAAGGTCTGATCCTGCTCACCAACGACGGCCCGTTCGCGCTCGAGATGACGCACCCGCGCTACGGCATCCCGAAGCTGTACAACGTCGTGCTGCGCGGCCGCGTCACGCAGGACGAGATCTCGCGCGCGCGCGGCGGCGTCTGGCTCGCCGAAGGGCCGACGGCGGGCATGCGCGTGCGCGTCGCGCGTACCACGCGCGATCGCACGTTCCTCAAGGTCACGCTCCGGGAGGGCAAGAATCGCGAGATCCGCCGCGTGTTCGCCAAGCTCGGCTATCCGGTGGCGGCGCTGAAGCGCGTCCGTCTCGGCGAGCTCAGCCTGCACGGTCTCGGCGTCGGCAAGTGGCGGTTCCTGCACCTGCACGAGGTCCAGGAGCTGCGGCAGCTGGCGCGGCGCGACGAGCTGCCGGTCGACGAGTCGGCCCAAGCGAGGACGACCAAGACGAGGCCGACCCAAACGAGATCGGCCCACAAGAAACCGGCCCGGACCAAACCGGGCCAGACGAATCGGCCGCGACGAGTCGGCCAAGAGAAACGGAAATGACGGACACGTTGATGCTCCCGGACGTCGAGGTGCTCGAGCTCGACAACGGCTTCCGCGCGCTGCTGCTGCAGCGCGGGCCGCTGCCGGTCGTCGCCTCGGTGCTGTGGTACGCGGTCGGTGCGCGCGACGAGCGTTCGGGCGAGACCGGCGTCTCGCACTTCCTCGAACACATGATGTTCAAGGGCACCGAGCACTTCGCGAAGGGCGAGATCGATCTGCTGACGAGCAAGATGGGGGGTAGCAACAACGCCTTCACCGACAACGACAGCACCGCCTACTACTTCTCGCTGGCGTCCGATCGCTGGGAGACCGCGCTCGAGATCGAGTCGAGCCGGATGCGGAGCTGCCTGCTCGACCCACAGGAATTCGTCAGCGAGAAGAACGTCGTGCTCGAGGAACTCGCGATGGGCGAGGACGAGCCATGGCGGCCGCTCTACCAGGCCTGCGAGGGCCTGCTGTGGCAGGTGCACCCCTACCACCACCCGGTGATCGGCTACCGCGAAGACCTCGAGCGGCTCGGCGTGCAGGGCATGCGCGGCTACTACGAACGTCACTACGGCCCGAACCGGGCGTTCCTGACCGTCGTCGGCGCGATCGACACCAAACGAACCACGGATCGCATCCGCGAGCTTTTCGGTGACCTGCCGCGCGTCGCCGATCGCGAGGCGCCGCTGCGCGAGCCTGCGCCGCAAGGTGAGAGGCGTGCGGAGCTGCGCACGCCGCACTCGGTCACGCGGCTCTGCATCGGCTTCCCGACCTGTCGCATGGGCGAGCGCGACGACTACGCGCTCGATCTGCTGTCCCATGATCTCGGCAACAGCAAGAACAGCCGGCTCTACAAGCGGCTCGTGCTGCGCGATGAGCTGGTCACCGACGTCAGCGTGATCAACGAGACGCGCCAGGATCCCGGTGGGTTCTTCGTGCTGTGCGAACTACGGCAGGGCGCCGATCCCGCGAAGGTCGAGCGTGCGATCCGCGAGGAGATCGCGCGGCAGGTCGACGAGGGCGTCGGCAAGTCCGATCTGGCGCGGATCCGGGCGCAGATCTCGGCGTCGTTCCTGTTCCAGGACGAGTCGGTGCTCGAGCAGGCGATGAAGGTCGCGCGCTTCGAGGCCGGCACGCCGGCGGGCTATCGCACGCTCGAGGACGTGCTGCCGACCTACGAATCGCTGTCCAGCAAGGAGCTCCGTCAGGTCGCCGGCCGCTACTTCGACTTCGCGCGCTCTGCGGTCGTCTGGGCCGTGCCCGCAGCGGCGTCGAACGGCAAGACGACGGCGCCGCGCCGGACTCGTGCGAAGGCCAAGGGTTCGGGAGCCAAGGGCACGCGCAAGGCCAAGGGAGCCGGGCGATGAAGACCGGGATCCAGCTCGAGATCGGCGAGCGCCAGCTGCCGAGCGGCCTGACGCTGCTCGCGATCCGCAACTCCGGGGTGCAGACCTTCGCCGGGGTCGTCTCGCTCGACATCCACGGTGCCGACGAACCCGCCGACCAGTCGGGGCTCGCGAACCTCGTCGGTGCCTGCCTCGACGAGGGCACCGAGAAGTACGACGATCTCGAGCTCGCGAGGGCGGCCGAGTCGCTCGGTGCGAGCCTCGACGGCAACCACCGCGGCGGCATCGTGATGGGGCCGGCGAAGTCGCAGAAGCAGGCGCTGGCACTGCTGCGCGAGATGGTCACGCGGCCGACGTTCCCGACCCGGGCGGTCAAGCGCGTGCAGGCCGAGGTGTTGACCGAGATCGCGGCCGAGGACGACGATCCGCGCATCGTCGCCGCCCGCCGCTTCCGCAAGGCGGTCTACGGCAAGCACCCGCTGGCGCGGCCGTCGCAGGGCACCGCGGCGACCGTGGCCAGGCTCTCGCCGAAGGATCTGCGCGCCTACCACCAGCGCTGGTTCCGGCCCGCTGGCGGCTACGTCGCGGTCGCGGCACCGGACGAGGTCGAGGATACGCTCGATCGCCTCGAGAAGACCTTCCGCAGCTTCCGCGGCGACCCGGTCGACCACGTCGCGACGCCCAAGGTCGAGCTCGCCGGCGCCGCTCAGAACGCCCACATCCCGATGGCGCGCGAGCAGGTGCACGTCTATCTCGGCCATCTCGGCATCCGGCGCGCCGATCCCGACTTCTACGTGCTGTCGGTGATGGACCACATTCTCGGCACCGGGCCCGGTTTCACCTCGCGCTGCGCGCGCAAGCTGCGCGACGAGCAGGGTCTGTGCTACGCGGTCAGCGCGGGTATCACCGGCAGCGCCGGCGAGGAGCCGGGCACGTTCACGGCCTACATCGGCACATCGCCCGAGCACCGGCAGCGCGCGATCGACGGGTTCCTGGCCGAGATCGAGCGCATCCGGCGCGAGCCGCCCGGCGCCGACGAGCTCGCCGACGTCAAGAAGTACCTGACCGGCAGCTTCGTGTTCGCGTTCGAGCGCAGCAGCAACCTCGCGGGCTACGCGATCCGCTGCAAGCGCTTCGGCCTCGGCTTCGACTTCCTGCACCGCTACCCCGACATCGTGCGGGCGGTCACGGCCGAGCAGGTGCGCGAAGCCGCCGAACGCAACCTGCATCCCGATCGCCTCGCGATCCTGAGCGCCGGAGCGAGCTGATGCCGGGAACGACCCTGGCGCGCGTCCTCGATGCCCTTGAGGAGATCGCGCCGCTCGAACTCGCGGCCGACTGGGACAACGTCGGGTTGCTGCTCGATCCGCGCGGGCGCCGTCACCGGATCGAGCGCATCCTGCTAACGATCGACCTGACCGACGACGTCGTCGCCGAGGCCAGGTTCACGCGTTCGGACCTCGTCGTCGCCTACCACCCGGCGATCTTCCAGCCGCTGCGGCGGCTCGGGGTCGGCGACGGCAAGCAGCGCGCGCTGCTCGGTTCGGTCGCGGCCGGATTCGCGCTCTACTCGCCGCACACCGCGCTCGACGCGGCGCCCGGTGGCATCGCCGACTGGTTGGCCGACGGTGTGCTCGGCGGTGACGAGCCGGCGGGTCGCGAACCGTGTGGCGACGGCGAGTTCGGCCGGGTGGTCGAGCTGCCGCGGCCGATCCCGTTCGCGCGCTTCGTGCAGCGCATCAAGCAGCACTTGGGGCGGCGACAGCTGCAGGTGGCGCGCGCGCCGACTTCGAAGTCGGTCCGCTCGGCTGCGGTCGCGGCCGGTGCCGGCGGCAGCATCGTGCGCGGCGAGTCGGTCGACGTGATCCTGACCGGCGAGATGTCGCACCACGACGTGCTCGCCGCGCTCGCGAACGGCACCAGCGTCGTGCTCGCGGGTCACACCAACACCGAACGCGGCTATCTCAAGATCCTGCGCAAGCGCTTGCGGTCCGCGCTCGGCGACGACGTCGACATCGCGATCAGCAAGTCCGATCGGGATCCGATCGCGATCGTCTGAACTCCGCCGGTCAGGAGCCGGCGGGTTTGTGTTCCGGATACCGGATCGCGTTGCGCCAGATGTAGTTCACGATCGGGATCCCGAGCAGCAGGCCCCAGAGCCCGAACAGCTTGCCGCCGACGGTCAGCACGATCAGCACGACCACCGGATTCATGTGCATGTGGTGGCCGTAGATCTGCGGATTGAGAACGTAGGTCTCGATCAGGTGGATGATCGAGATCAGCAGGATCACGAGCAGCATCGCCGTCACGCCGTCCTGCTGCAGCGCGATCAGGCAGATCGGCACCGAGCTGATGATCGTCCCGGCCACCGGGATGAAGCTGCAGAAGAACACGATCGCGGACAGCACCAGGAGATTCGGCAGGCCCATCAGCCAGATCCCGATCGCGGTCAGGATCGTGTTGACGATCGAGATGAAGAGCTGCGCCTCGAGTGCGCGGCCGAGGACCTTGCCGAAGCCGGCGATGTTGTCGGCAACCTCGTCGTAGATGAAGCCGACCTTGGTGCGGGTCAGGCCGTTGACGCCGCGCTTGATCTTCGGCAGGTCGAGCACGATCAGGAACGAGAACAGCAGCGCGAGCAGGAACGCCGACGCGTAGCCGAGCACCGATTGGCCGATCGCGAGCGAACCCTCGCGGATCGCCTGGCCCGCGCCGTCGAAGAGGTCGCGCACGAGGTGCAGCTGTTTCGGTTCGGCCGGCGTCGTCGCCGGCTCTTGTGGGGCCTGGACCGCGCCATCCCGCGGGGTGCCGTCCCGCGGGGTGCCGTTCTTGGTGTCGGTCGGCGGCGTCGGGGTGACCCCGGGACGGCGGATGTAGCGCCCATCGGGCCCGATCTCGCCGGTGAACTCGTCTTCCGCGAGCATCTTGCTCGGGTCCATCTCGCGGTGCTTGAGCAGCGGCTCGTGGATCGCAGGCCACGAGCGCAGGAACTTGTCGAGCTCGGCGTCGGCCTGCTCGATGTAGTGGAAGCGGTTCTTCCAGAACACCTGGGCCTGCTCGTTCACCTGCGGCGCCAGCGTGAAGCCGGTCGCGAACAGGGTGCCGAGGAACACCAGGCCGACGATGACCACGCGGATCGGCCGGTGTCGGATCCGGTGGGCGAGGCCGTCGACGCCGTGCGCCTGGATGTAGGCGAACACGAACGTCAGGAAGATCAGCAGCAGGAACGGCGACAGCAGCCAGAGGACCGCGAGCAGCAGCCCCCAGACGAACAGCCGCGTCGCGAGCGAGAAGATGCGGTCCCAAGGTGGCGGCAGGCTCTTCTCCGGACTCTCGGGCGCGTGCGTCATGCGGTTTTCCGGTGGCTATGTTTATCGGCCGACGGTCGCGAGTTGGAAGCCTGAATCTCGGCGCGGCGGTCGCGGGCTGGCATGATGCCCGGATGCGACCGGTCGTCGCGAGCGTTCTCATCGCCGTTGCCTGCACTCGGCAGGACCCCGCCGCTCTGAGCCACGCGCGGATGGTCGAGGAGCTCGCCGCCGTCGGCGTCGCGAGCGCACGGGACAACCCCTACTTCGGCACCGCGAAGGCCGCCGCGCTGCGCGCCGAGCTCGCCGCCGGCGGTGCCGCTGCGCCGTGGCGGCTGCGGCTCGACACCGGCATCGCCGAGCTCCGGCTCGGCAACGAGCGGCGCGGTCTCGAGATCCTGACCGAGCTCTGTGACGGTCTGCGCGAGGGCCGGATCGCGGGCGACTTCGTCGCGAATCTCGCGGCGAACTTTTATCTGGGAGTCGGCTACCTGCGGCTCGGCGAGACCGCGAACTGCTGCCGGCGTCCGGGCGCCGAGAGCTGCATCCTGCCGCTCGCCGAGCCGGCGCAGCACAGCGACCGCGAGGGCTCGGAGAACGCGATCCGCTACCTGCTGGTGGTGCTCGCCAATACCGCGCCCGACGACCGCTGGCACCTGTCGGCGCGGTGGCTGCTGAACCTCGCCCACATGACGCTCGGCAGCTACCCGGACGGCGTGCCCGCGGAGCACCGACTCGAACCGGCGCTGTTCGCGACCGGCACCGGGCCGCGGTTCGCGAACGTCGCGCAGCGCCTCGGCCTCGATGCGTTCAGCAATGCCGGTGGCGTGATCGTCGACGACTTCGACGGCGACTCCCGGCTCGATCTCGTGGTCTCGGACTGGCGACCCGAGGCGCCGCTGCGGCTCTACCGCAACGATGGTGCGGGGCGTTTCGAGGAACGGGCGGCCGCGGCCGGGCTCGAGGGCCTGACCGGCGGACTCAACCTGCTGCAGGCCGACTACGACAACGACGGCGATCTCGACTTCGTCGTCTTGCGCGGCGCATGGTGGTACGAGAACGGGCGCCACCCGAACTCCCTGGTGCGCAACAACGGCGATGGCACCTTCACCGACGTGACGTTCCTCGCCGGGCTCGATGCCCCGCGCTGTCCGACGCAGGCGGCGGGCTGGGCCGACTACGACAACGACGGCGATCTCGACCTCTACGTCGGCAACGAGCACTCCGCGCGTGCGCCGAGTCGGTCACAGCTGTTCCGCAACAACGGCGACGGCACGTTCACCGACGTCGCGAGCGCCGCCGGTGTCACGAACGACCGCTACTGCAAGGCCGTGAGCTGGGGTGACGTCGACGGCGACCGCGATCCCGACCTCTACGTCAGCAATGCCGACGGCGACAACCGGCTCTATCTGAATCGCGGCGACGGCACGTTCGTCGACGTCGCCGGCGAGCGCGGCGTGGTCGACCCGCAGCAGGGTTTCCCGGCGTTCTTCTTCGACGTCGACAACGACGGCGACCTCGATCTGTTCGCCGCCAACTACGGCACCAGCATCGGCCACATCGTCGCGCACCTGATCGGCGTCGAGCTCGCCGGTAGCGGGCGACCGCGGCTCTACCTCAACGACGGCGCCGGCCGCTTCCGCGAGGCCGGCGTCGAGTTCGGCCTGACCTATCCGAGCCTGCCGATGGGCGCGAACTTCGGCGACCTCGACAACGACGGCTGGCTCGATCTCTATCTCGGCACCGGCGATCCCGAGTACGAGAGCCTGATGCCGAACCTGGCGTATCGCAACGTCGGCGGCGCGCGCTTCGAGGACGTGACGATGGCAACCGGTCTCGGTCACCTGCAGAAGGGCCACGGCATCGCGTTCGCCGACATCGACGACGACGGCGATCTCGACATCTTCGCCGAGATGGGCGGGGCCTATCCGGGCGACGCGTTCGGCAACGCTCTGTTCGAGAACCCGGGCCACGGCAACCGCTGGCTGACGCTGCACCTGATCGGTACGGCGTCCAACCGCAGCGCGATCGGTGCTCGCATCCGCGTCGTCGTCGAGCAGGACGGCCGCGAACGTTCGATCTACCGCTGGGTCAACAGCGGCGGCAGCTTCGGCGCCAGCCCGCTGCGCCAGACGATCGGCCTCGGCCGCCCCGACCGCATCGACCGCGTCGAGATCCTCTGGCCGACCACCGGTCGCACCCAGACCGTCACCGACCTCGCGCTCGACGCCACCCTCACCGTCACCGAGACCTGAGAACTCGCCGAGACTCGCCGGTGGTTTGTACCGGGTACGGTTCGCAAGCGGATAGCGTTCACGGCCTGTGAAGCTCCTCGTCGTCATCGCGGTCGGACTGCGACCCAAGGATCTCGCCCACGCGCCGGTGCTGCGCGGGCTCGGTGAGCACGGGTTCGCGGCGCCGCTCACGACCGTGTTCCCGGCGGTGACCTGCAGCGTGCAGGCTACGCTGCTCACCGGGCTGCCGCCGTCGGGCCACGGCATCGTCGGCAACGGTTGGTACTTCCGCGATCTCGCGCAGGTGATGTTCTGGCGCCAGAGCAACCACCTCGTCGCCGGCGAGAAGCTCTACGAGACGGCGGCGACCCGCTTCGGAACGCGCACCGCGAAGCTGTTCTGGTGGTGGAACATGTATGCGCCCGGCGTCGACTACAGCGTCACGCCGCGTCCCGAGTACCACGCCGACGGTCTGAAGAAGCCCGGGCTCTACAGCGACCCGCCCGATCTGCAGGCCGAGCTGCAGCGTGACCTCGGTCCCTTCCCGCTGTTCGACTTCTGGGGCCCGCGCGCCGGCATCGCGAGCACGCGCTGGATCGCGCGCTCGGCGCTCGAGGTGATCCGCCGCCACGATCCCGACCTCTGCCTGGTCTACCTGCCGCACCTCGACTACGACCACCAACGCTTCGGCCCCGACGATGCGCGCAGCGTGCAGGCGGTGCGCGACCTCGACGCCGAGATGCCGCCGCTGATCGCCGCCGCGCGCGAACGCAACGCGCACGTGATCGTGCTCTCCGAGTACGGCATCGAACACGCCGACCGCCCGATCTTCCCGAACCGGCTGTTGCACGAGCGCGGTCTGCTGCGCGTGCAGGCGACCGGCCACGGCGAGCTGCTCGATGCCGGCGCCAGCCGCGCGTTCGCGGTCGTCGATCACCAGTGCGCCCACGTCTACGTCGCGCGACCGGCCGACCTCGCGTCGGTGCGCGAGCTGATCGCGGCGTTGCCGGGCGTCGAGCGCGTGCTCGACCGCGCGCAGCAGAAGGAGCTCGGCATCGACCACGAGCGCAGTGGTGAGCTGGTCGCGATCGCCGCTCCGGGCCACTGGTTCGCCTACCACTACTGGCTCGACGAGGCCCGCCGTCCCGACTTCGCGACGACGGTCGACATCCACCGCAAGCCGGGTTACGACCCGGCGGAACTGTTCGTCGACCCCGCGATCCGCTTCCCGACCCTGCGCGTCGCCAAGACCCTGGCCAGGAAGGTGCTCGGCTTCCGCTACCTGATGAACGTGATCCCGACCGACCCGTCGCAGGTCAAGGGCAGCCACGGCCGGCTCTACGACGACCCCGAGCTCGGCCCGGTGCTGCTCTGCAGCGCCCGGGACCACGCCCGCGATCGCATCGCGGCTACCGAGGTCCGCGACCTCTGCCTCCGGCTGCTGGCGCCCTGACGCACCGCGGCGGCGAACCGGAAGCCGCGATCCGGGCCGGCGTCTGGGAGGGCCGCGACAATCACCGCAATCGCGCCGGGCGCTATCCTGGATGCGACGCTCTCGATCGCCGTGAATCCGCCCGTCCACTTCCTCCGCTGGCTGCCGTTGGCGGCCGTGCTCGCTGCCCCGCTGGCCGCCCGGCTGGCGGCCCAGGTCGGCCTCGGTCACGAGGTGGGTTGGCTGCCGGAGCCCGCCGGCACGCTCGTCGCCGCGAAGTTCGCCGACATGAACGGCGATGGCTTCGACGACCTCGTGCGGCTCCGGCCGCAGGCGATCGAGCTCCTGCTGCAGGACGCCGCGACCGGCCGCTTCGGCCGCGCCTGGTCGCTCGTCATCAACGTCACGACGGCGCTCGAGCTGCGCGACCTCGCGATCGGCCGGCTCGATGCGTCGGGCGACACGCTGCCCGACGTCGCCGTGGTCTGGAGCAACGGTGACGTCGACGTGCTCGCGAACGTCGGTGGCACGGCGCTGCAGCGCGTGCTGCCGCGGCCGGTGCCGGCGCTGCCGCTCGCCGCGGGGATCTCGATCGACGCCGTCGAGCTCGATGGCGACGGCATCGACGATCTGCTCGTGCTGCTCGAATCGACGCCGCCGCAGTACCTGCGCGGCAGCGCGGGCGGCACGTTCACGAACGTCTCCGCGACCAACGTGCCGGCGGCCGCCGCCTACCCGCGGCCGCGCATCGCGATCGCCGACACCGACGGCGACGGCGATCTCGACATCGTCATCGCGTCGGTCAATCCGCTGCCGCCGACCCTGCTGCGCAACCAGGGCGGCAGCTTCGCGGTGCAGGTCGGTGCGTTCGGTTCGAGCGGCATCTCGACCGGCAGCATCCTCGCGGTCCAGCTCGTCGGCTCGGCGCTGCCGGAGCTCGTGTTCGGCGCCGCCGGCAACGCGCTGGCTTCGCCGACCGTGCTCGGCAACGTCGCCGGCTCGTTCAACTCGCCGTCGGTGGCGCAGAACCTGCGGTTGCGCGGCGCGCTCGCGATGGCGGCGGTCGACGTCGACCGCGACGGCTTCGACGACGTGGTGTTCCTCGAGGCCACCGGCCGGGTCGGCTTCGCGTTGCGCGGTGCCGGCGGGCAGCTGCTCGGGCAGCCGACGAGCACGGCCAACGTCACCGAGACGGTGCCGCTGCTGACCGCGTACCCGGGCCGCAGCTGGCTGGTGGCGGCGGATCACGACGGCGACGGCGACGTCGACCTCGCCACCGGCGGCGACGGACCCGACAGCCTCCTGATCCACGGTCCGGGCGCCGAGTTCCACGACAGCGAACGACTCGCGTTCCCGCCGTCGCGCCGCGGTGCCGACTACGCCGGCGCGCTCGTCGACCGCGACCACGACGGCAACCTCGACTTCGTCGGGCTCTACCCGAGCGGCGCGTGGCAGGCGCTCGACAACGATGGCTCGGGATACTTCGCCGAGCTCGGCAGCGCCGCCGGCGTGCCGCTGCCGCTGCTCGCGCAGACGACGATCTGGCACGAGCTCGCGCCGCTCGCGCTGACGGCATCCGGCCGCTTCGACCTGCTCGCGTTCGGCGACGGCTCGGGCGTCTCCGACCAGATCGCCGTGCTGCGCAACACGGGCGCGGCGTGGATCGATGCCACGGCGGTGGTGTTCGCGGGGCCGGCGACCGGTGTGATCGCCGCGGTCGCCCCGCTGCCGGACGCTTCGGGCCGCGATCACCTGGTGCTCGGCACGTTCGCGGGCGAGCTCGAGTTCCACGAGAACATCGGCGGCGCCTTCGTGCGCGACCCGTCGCGGTTCCCGACCGGCCTCGGCCTGTTCAATCTCTCGCAGCTGCTGGTCGCCGACTTCACCGGCGACTCGCCGCCGGACGTGCTGGCGCTGCAGAGCGCGAACGCGCCGCCGCGCCTGTTCGCCGCGACCGCGACCGGCTACGTCGCGGTGCCGTTCGCGGTGCCGCTGAGCGCGGTCGGCGACCGCGGCACGGTCGGCGATCTCGACGACGACGGCGACCTCGACGTCGTGCTGCGCACCGTCGGTCAGGTCGGCGTGTCGGTGCTGCGCTGGAACCAGCAGGCCTCGGCGTTCGGGTTCGCCGCGCTCGGTCAGCTCGCGAACGTCGGCTTCGAGGCGGTCGACGTCGCGGTGGTGCGCGTCGGCAACGTGCCGCACGTCGTGCTCGCGCGCGCCGACGGGCCGGATGTCGCGCTGGCGTGGAACTCGGTCGGCTACGGCACGCCGAGCCTGCTGTCGTACCGCGGCACGCCGATCACGCGCGGCCTGCTGACCGCCGACGTCGAACGCGACCGCGACGTCGATCTGCTCGTGCTGCGCGCCGGCCTCGATCCCGCCGTGCTGGTCAACGAGACGGTCGACCTGCAGCCGCTCGGACCGCTGCAGAGCGGCCGCAGCGGTCAGGTGCTGCTGCGCGCGCCCGCGGTCGGATCGCTGTCGTTCCTCTCCTTCGGCCTGCCGCTCGACACCCTGACGCCTTGGGGCCTGCTGCGGCTCGATCCGGCGACGATGGGCACGTTCTTCCTCGGCGCGCCGCCGGGTCGCGAGGTGACCTGGACGCTTTCGTTGCCGCCGGGTCTGTCGTGGTTCCGCTTCCCGATCCAGGCGGCGTGGATCACGCCTGCCAACCAGGTCGTGCTGTCCGGGCTCGAGTTCCTGACGATCCTGCCGCGTTAGCCCGCTTCGCTCACCAGGGCGCGTGCGCGGTGCGTCAGAATCGCGTCTGGGCAAGGAAGACGACGGAAGCGCGCGGAGGCGGGGCAGTGGCCCCGCCGAGCACGCTGACGGAGCCCGCGACAGCGGGCCGGAGCCGAAGGCGACGGTCTGACGTAGTGCAGGCGGGATTCGGGCGTGCGGCGTGCGTGGCGTGGTGAGAGAAGCGGGCTAGCGTTCCGGCCGCGTCTCCGCTTCCCAGCGCGCCAGGATCGCGAGCGCCTGGCCGCGGTCGTCGCCGCACATCGCCGGCGACGGCTGCAGGTTGCGGCAGAACTGCGGCCGCTCGGGTCGATCGAACAGCGCGCAGGCCTCGTCGGCGGTCAGGTGCACGCAGCGTTCACCCGCGCGTTTGCCGTGCGGCATGCCGAAGAACGGCGTCGCGATCGACGGTGCGATGCAGCAGGCGCCGCAGTGCGGGCGGCAGGTCGCGGGGGCCGGGTCGATTGACATGTCAACAAGCCTGCGCACATGTTACGCGCATGGCGAAGATGATCCAGATCCGCAACGTGCCGGAGTCGATCCACAGGCGACTCAAGAGTCGAGCGGCCGAAGCCGGTCAATCGCTCTCCGACTACCTCCTGATCGAGGTCACGCGTCTGGCGTCGTTGCCGACCGACGACGAGATGCGCGCCAGGCTCCGTTCGCGCAAGCGGGTGAAGCTCGCGGAATCCGCCGCCGAGATCCTACGCCGCGAGCGCGATTCCGCATGATCGTGATCGATGCCTCAGCGATGGTCGAGTTGTTGCTGGGTACTGAAACAGGCGAACGCATAGAGAGTCGCGTTTTCGAAGGACCTGCGTCACGCCATGTTCCGCGTCTCGTGGATATCGAGGTTCTGCAGGTGCTTCGTCGCCTGGCTCGAAGCCGTGCGATCACCGCAGCGAGAGCTTCGGCTGCCGTAGAGGATCTCGGAGTGTTCCCGTGCAAGCGGCACGGGCACGCCGCCCTGCTCGATCGTGGTTCGAACTCCGGGACAACCTGACGGCCTACGATGCACTCTACGTCGCGCTCGCCGAGGCGCTCGGTGTTCCGCTGCTCACGTGTGACACCCGCATCGCCCGGGCAGCGACGGCCCGCGTGCCGATCGATGTGGTGAGCTGAACGCTCGGCAGGTCCGTGCTCGACGGCGTTCGTCCGCTGCGGGCAGTGCGATCGCCGATCGACCACGGTTGGCAGATCCTGCCGCGGTGAGCGACCCTGGAACGAGAAACGGCCGGGCCGCGCACGCTGCGCGACCCGGCCGTTCTCGATAGCGGGGCTGGCGGTCGGCTCAGAAGCCCATGCCGCCCATACCGCCCATGCCACCCATACCGCCCATGCCACCCATGTCGTGGTCGTGGCCGTGGCCGCCGCCTTCCGGCTTCTTCTCCGGCACGGTCGAGACCAACGCCTCGGTCGTGAGCAGCAGCGTGGCGACCGACGCCGCGTTCTGCAGCGCCGCGCAGGTGACCTTCGCCGGGTCGACGACGCCGGCCTTGATCAGATCCTCGTAGGTGTCGGACGCGGCGTTGTAGCCGTAGCGCGGATCCTTGTTGTTGCGCACCGTCTGCACCACGATCGAGCCGTCGACGCCGGCGTTCGCCGCGATCTGGCGCATCGGGGCCTCGAGCGCGCGCATCACGATGTCGGCGCCGATGCGCTCGTCACCGCTGAGCTTGAGGCCCTTGAGCCCCTCGGCGGCGCGCACCAGCGCGACGCCACCGCCGGCGACGATGCCCTCGGCGACCGCGGCGCGGGTGGCGTG
>JAGQRB010000521.1 GCA_020425925.1 Planctomycetota bacterium | reverse complement strand
CGGCCGGTCGCAGTCACGGCGTCGACTGCCAGGAACGTCCAACCGTCGCCGCCGTCCTCTCGCAGGTCGAAGTCGAGCAACACCTGGTGGTGCAGGCGCGAGGGCTCGTGCGGGACCACCGCGAGCACCTGGCTGCCGAAGGTCACCCGGTAGAACGCCACGCCGGGGACGCTCGACCACCACAGCAGCGGCCTGCGCTCGAGAGGCACGAGCGTCGACTCGACCGTCTCGTCGGCGGCGTTCTCGTGCACCTCGATCACGGCCGGGTTTGGCGCGGCGACGTCGACCTGCTTCGCGGCCGTGTCGATCGTCATCGGTCCGTATCCGAGGCGTCCGTTGACGAACACGCGGACCACGACGCCGGCCGTGCCGGTCCAGGACAGGTGAGCGGTCGCAACCCCGACGGGGACGATGGTCGGCGTGACGATCGTCATCAGGACACCGTGAGCCCGCCGGACAGCGCGTTGGCGGTGATGTCGAACGAGTAGGTCTGGGTGATCGCCGAGCCACCGGCGGCGACCGGGAACCGCGCGCGAACGAACGGGTCGAGCTTCGTCGCGGGTCCGCTGCCCGGCACGATCGTCGAGTTCACCGCGATGAAGGCGGAGTAGCGGCCGAGGATGATCTGGTCGCTGTCGACGCCCCCGGTGATGGTCGGGAGCGTCGGCAAGGCGGTCCAGGCATCGGCGTCGTCAGTCCCCGAGAACAGGTACTGCACCTCGGCATCGAGGCTTCGAACCTCGGTGACGAACGGCTGCCCGTAGAGGAAAGCGATGTAGGTGCCGGGCGTCAGCGACGCGGTTCCGCTCCACGTGCCGGCGACCGAGCTGGACGACGGCGAGGAGCCCATGATCGCGACCGTGTCCTGCACGCTCGCGACCGAGCTCGGCGATCCGCTCATCAGCACGTTCCGCGCCGCGAGACTCGACGTCTGGAAGCTGTCGATCGTCGCCAGGTTCCAACCGCTCTGGTAGCGAACCGGGATCGACTCGGTCGTGCGGATCGTGCCGAACCCGCCGTAGGTGCCGTAGCGGAACACGATCCATGCACGGTCGCCGTTCGCGCCGCCGTCGAAGTGGTCGAGGCAATCGGCGAGGTCGACCAGGAAGTTCGTCGGCTCGCCGGCCGCGGCCGTGTCCGATGCGGCCGCCGGCGCAACCCGCAGGCAGATCTGCAGTGCTTCGACGGAGTAGGCCTGGGACGACGCGAGGAACTTGCCGATCTGCCAGCCGTCGCCGACCTGCTGGACGGTGACGACCTCGCCGCGGTAGTAGATGTTCTGGCCCGGCTCCTGCACGGCCGTCTCCGCGGTCAGCGTCGGCGCGACCGAGAGCGAGTCGACGTCGGCGCCGTAGATGTCGACCGTCCACGATGCGACCGACGATCCGTTCGAACTCGGCGACACGACGATCGCGAGGTAGAGCGCGCCGACGCCGCTGGAGGGCGTGTTGCCGATCCGGACCAGAGCGCGCCGCAAGCCCGTGCCGGGCTCCTTCCAGATCACTTCCGCCTGGCCACCCTCGGCCAGCACCAGGCCGTCGACGCCGGCGCTCGGGTCTGCCGTGG
>JAGQRB010000520.1 GCA_020425925.1 Planctomycetota bacterium | reverse complement strand
GAGTTCGCCTGGCAGCTGCTCGTCGGCTGGAACCATGCCAACCGGCCACCCCTCACCGAGACCGAACTCGGCAAGACGTTCGCCTCGGTGCTGAAGGGTGATCGAGAAAGGCATCCAGAGCGCCACGTCGACGACGTGCGCATCGTCCTGGGCCCGAAGATGCGCGGGGCCTCCCCTGAGTCGGCCGAGGAGATCGAGCCTCAGATCGCTTCTGAGGAGCTCGAGGAATACGGCGAGGCCGAAGCCCCCGCCATGCCGGCGGCGCCGCCACCGGCCGGCGGCGAGACCATCCAGCTGTCGGACTGGTTCGACGTCGCCGAGACCCCGCCGCTCGAGTGGATCGTCGAGGGCCTGATCCCCGAGCACGGCCTGGTCCTGGTCGCCGGGGAGCCCGGCACCGGCAAGAGCTTCTGGGCTGTCGACCTGGCGATGCACCTGGCGCACGGGGCGACCACCTGGTTGGGCCGCGACGCGCAGCCCTGCTCGGTGCTGTTCCTGGCCGGCGAGGGGACGGGCGGCCTGGCCGGCCGGCTGCGCGCCTGGAAGGAGCACCACGACCCCGGCACCGACACCGAGGGCCGCTACTGCGTCCTCGGCGACGGCATCCCGCCGCTGTCGACGCCGAAGGGCCAGCAGTCGCTCGACGCGCTGATCACGGCCGTCGCCGGCAACTGGGGCCACCCGCCCGGATTGATCGTCATCGACACGCTCAGCCAGGGCCTGGTGGCCGGCGACGAGAACGACGCGGCCGTGATCGCGCCGGCCCTGCGCGCGCTGACCAACATCCGCAAGCGCCACGGCTGCACCTTCCTGATGGCCCACCACCTGGCCAAGCCGGCGAAGGGCGCACCGAAGCGGCTCGACCTGCACGCGGTGCGCGGGAGCTCGGCGCTCGTCGGCAACGTCGACGTCGTGCTCGGCCTGGCGCACGGCAAGGACGACGCCCGCATCCTGTCGGCGCTCAAGGTCAAGGACGGCGACGTCGGCGCGCCGATCAGCTTCCAGCTGTTGCAGGTCCAGACGCAGCGCATGCGGCGCGACGGCTCGCCAGAGACGTCGTGCGTGATCGTGCCGACGCCGAAGCTGGCGCTGCTCGACCCGGCGAAGGCCGAGGAGGCCGAGCAGGCTCGGCTCGACGAGCGGTTCGAGGACATGGTGAAGCGCGCCGTCGAGGCGCTGACGAAGCTGGGCACCGCCCGCAGCAAGGGCGAGATCGCCGCGAAGATGCGCGGCAACACGAAGGAGAGCTACGCCGGCATCAACGCCGCGATGTCCCGCCATCTGATCCTCAACAACGGCACCGAGCGGAAGCCGCAATACGTGGTCGCCGCAGTTGCCGGTCAATCGACCGGCGAGTAGGATGCTTGCGCAATGACCACCAAGACCGAGACCCTAGACGAGATCCTCGAGCTCGCGCGCCGCAAGGGGGAGACCCTGGAACAGTGGTGCGAGCGGAAGGACTTCCCCGAGCGCACGCTCCGTAGGATGCGCAGCCCCTACGGCAACGTGCCGCGCCGCGGCACCGTCAAGATGCTCGCGATCGCCCTGACCCCCGAGGTCGGCGGCACGCTCAAGGAGCGGATCGCGCGCGTGTTCGCGGCTACTCGAGCGCGAACGATCTAGGCCGGCACCCATTCGCCGGCCTCGTCGTCCTCGTCGATCTCGACCAGGACGCGGCCGCCGTGCATCGTGTGCACGACGCGGCCGGCAGACTCGACGAACAGCCCGTCGTCGATGCCGAGCGCATCGCACATGCCGTCGAGGCCCGACTTCATCCGCGCGATCAGGTTGTCGCGGTCGTGCGACTTCTCGTTGGGCGGGAAGAACAGCAGCCGATACTTCAGCGCCGTCTCGATCAGGATGCCGTTGGCTGACATCGAGACCAGGCGCTCGGGCCAGCGCACGGCGTCGCCGACCTGGGCCCTCGTCGCGTTCTTGCACTGAGCTCGGTAGTTCCGCTTGGCGCGCGCCAGGGCGTGGTGCTGCTGCCTCGAGTTGGGCGACAGCTTCGAGCTCGGCCACGGGAGCTCGATCGTCAGTAAGGCCACGGCAGGATCCTCTGCGCGGCCAGAGCGATGCCGATCGCGACGACCAGCCACCCGAGCCC
Organism: Planctomycetota bacterium; assembly: GCA_020425925.1. Classification (GTDB taxonomy): domain Bacteria; phylum Planctomycetota; class UBA1135; order UBA1135; family UBA2386; genus JAGQRA01. The sequence continues at coordinate 5,008 of JAGQRB010000520.1, read as the reverse complement.
GAGCAGCATGCGGCGCCGGGCTCGAGCTCGAGCGCGCGCGACCGCGGCCGCCTGGGTTTCCTCGATGTCGCTGCGGATCGCGCGCAGCGCGGCGTTGCGCGAGACTCCGCGCAGGAGACGTTCGTCGCGGAGTGTTGGCATCACATAAAACGAGCCCGCCGGGTTACCCCAGCGAGCTCGTCCCTCTCGTTTCGCAATGAGACATCATGCACACCACCGGGCCTCGTCAGCCCGGCTCGAGGTCGCGATGCTACCTGCGCGCGGCCGAACCGGTCAACAGGCCGCGGAGCTTCTCGACTGTTGACTCCGGCTCAGGCACGTTCCCTGACTCCAAGTCCTCGAGGTAGGCGGTGGTCTTGCCGACCTGGCCGAGCGGGTAGCCGGTCAGCAGGCCCATCGTGCCCCAGAAATCGCGCTTGTCCTTCGCCGACATGCCGTCGAACTCCTCGAGCCACATCTCGTAGGTGACCAGGCTCGTCGTCCGCGCCGCCGCCTCGAGAGCCGCGATGGTCGGCGAGCTCAGCATCCGGTCGTCCCACGGCTTGTCGTTGAAGGCGTTCACGGCCGCGTTGATCGACGGGCCCGCGGCCGGGATCATCGCGAGCGCGCCCTCCTTGTAGCTGCGGCCCAGGAGCTCGAGGAGCTCGTCGCCGTAGCCGTCGTCCTCGTCGTCCTCGAGCTTGCCGCCGGCCACCTCGGTGATCAGCGTGGCCACGAACATCGGCGCCATGAAGCCGAGCAGGTGCACGAGGAAGAACCGGCCGAGCTTGGTCGGCATGCCCGTCGCTCGCGCGGCCGCGCGGAACTCGTCGATGTTCAGGTTCGCGAGCATGTTGAAGTAGGTCTGGAACTGCGTCAGCGTCCGGTAGAAGGCGCCGCCGACCTCGAACGTCGCGACGTCCTCGGGCTGGAAGGAGCCCTGCGTCAGACGCACCGCGCTGTCGGCCAGGCGCGCCGCGTTGCGCTCGGCGACCTCGACGTCCATGCCGTTGCCGAGCTTCGACAGGTGGTGGTTGTAGGCGCCAAGCCAGGTCGAGATGTCGACCCAGTTCTGCATGAACACCTGCGCGAAGTAGCTGTGCTTCGCGAACCAGTCGCGCGACCGCTTGAAGAGGCCAGGCCGCGCGACCATGTCGCGGAGCCGGCCGTGCAGGTCGAAGGCCTGGTTGGCGATCCGGTCCTGCATGAACGGCGAGACGCGAGCGAAGAGCTCGCGCGTCCGCTTCGGGTTGAAGATCGCATAGGCCAGGCCGCCGAGCAGGCGGTGCGGCGGCACCTTGAGCGCGGCCGGGAACCACCCGGTCAGCTGCTGGAGCGCGTTCCGCCAGTTGTTGAACATGATGTTGCGGCCCACGCGAGCTCGAGCTCCGCGCCAGAAGTCGTCCCACCACTTCACGCGGCCGGGCTCGATCACGATCTGCCGCGCGGCTCGGTTCAGCCACGGGATCAGCATCTTGTCGACTACGAACGGGTCGCGGTTGTTGAGCGCGCTCACGAGCTCGTCGCGCCGCAGCAGCTTCATCGTGTCGCGGATCGCCGGCTGCACGTAGGCGAAGCGGATCACATCGTCGAGGTGCTTGGCCTGGTAGCGCAGGTCGAGCGAGAGCTCGCGCGCGTAGTTGTCATTGCGATCGATCGTGAAGCCGTGGCCGGTATCCGGCATCGCCGCGCGCCAGTCGGCCTCGAGCTCCTCCATCTTCGAGTGGATCTGCGAGTCGCGCACGACGTTCGGGTCGACCTTGGCCGGCACGTAGCCGCCGCGATAGGTCACGCTCTCGCCATCGGGGAACGTGATCGTGAACTCCTCGGCCTGCACCTCCTTGAAGTAGTAGCCGAAGATCCGGCGGTGCGCCTCCTGCGCGAGGGCCTTGGTCTCCTCGTTGAGATCCCAGACCGACTGCAAGAAGTCGAAGTGCCGGCGCTCGAGCGCGCCCTCCTTGACCAGGCGCTGCACGAACGTCCACCAGGCGCTGGCGTCGAGGTCGCCGGTCACCTCGTTGATGCGGCCCCAGCCGCGGCCGACGAGCAGCTTGCGCAGGTTGCTGCCCTTGCCGGTGCCGTTGCCCATGTGGAGCATGGCACCGATGACCTCGGCCATGCCGTTGCGTTCTCCGCGGCCGAACACGAAGCCGTCCGGCGCGTCCTCGCTCGCGAACTCGGGCGCGAGGATCCGGCCCTTCTTCAGCTTCAGCGTCGCGACCATGTCGACGTATCGCTGCACGAACCGCTCCGACGCGCGTCGGTAGAGGTCGAGTGCGTGCCGCACGGGCGTGAACAGCAGCCGCTGGAACGGGCCGAAGTTGTCGCCGTCGTAGCTGTAGGCCCAGTTCTCGACCTTGCGCAGCTGCGCCTTCAGGTCGTAGAGCCCGTCCCAGATCCGCTCCATGCGGGTGCGCGAGCCCTTCGCGCCGCGCTTCGGCTTCCGCTTGCGCTGCTCATCGGCGCGCGTGATCAGGTCGGCCACGCCCTCGTCGACGCGCATCTTCTCGCCCTCGATCTCGAGCTCGCGCATCGCCTTGCTCTGCGCCCACAGTGTGTCGACGACGTGACGCAACACGCCGAACTGCTCGACGGTCAGGTTGGCGATGTCCTCCTCGGACAGCGGCGCGAGCTCGAGCAGCGACTTCATGCTGTCGAAGGCGTCCGGGTTGTAGAGCCTGACCTGGTCGAGGTAGCTCGAGGCCGGCTTGCCGGTGGCCGGCCCGTAGCCGAAGTGCGCCAGGATCGCGCGCGCCGCGTTCACCAGGTCGATGTCGCGGGTCTTCGCCAGCTTGGCATCCGACTCGAACATCTTGCGGAACAGCTTCTCGGCCTTCTCCCTCGAGGCGCGCGCCTGGCGGGCGATGCGCGACATCTCGGTCTGGAGCAGCTGCCGGCGCTTCGCCGCGATCGCCTTCAGGCGGTCGCCGGCCGCGAGCGCCAGCTGCGCGTCGCGCGCGGCGCGGGCCGCGGCCTGGTCGTGGCGGTAGGGCTGGAGCTCGCCGATCGTCATCTTACCCACGGCCTTCTCGGCGGCCTGGCGTGCAGCGCGTTGCATGATGCGCACCGGCTGCCGCATGCGGGCCAGAGCTCGGAGCTCGATCGCGACGAAGCGCGCGGCCGCCTCGTTGTGGATGATGCGGTGAATCAGGTCGTCGCCGGCCGCGGAGTAGGGATCCGGCAGGTGCGTCTGCACCAGGCGCTCGGTGGTCTCCTGCTCGACGGCGTCCTTGAACTTCGGCGCCGCCAGCATCGCCTCGATCATCTGCTTGCCGGTCTTGAAGCCGAACAGCTGCGCGGCCGAGTCCGGGTCCATCCCGCCTTCCTTCTGCACCAGACCGTAGCGACCGGTCGGCATGCGGCGACCACCAGGCAGGCCATGCGGGAAGAGCTCGCGCACCGCGGCCGCGTTCAGCTTGGCCATCGCGTGCTTGGTCACGGTGCCGTCCTCGTGGACGTGCTCGCCGCGCATGAAGAAGGCCAGCGCGCGGTAGACCGGGCGGTGCTTCAGCTGCTGCTCGACCTCAGCGCGGACGCGGCGGCGCTCCTCCTTGTGGTCCTTCTGCATCGCCTTGACGAACCGAGCTCGAGCGGCCTGCACCCAGGCGAGCGCCTTCATCTGCTCGACGGTCATCTTCTCGATGGCCACCTGCTCGGCCTCGGTCAGCTGCTTCTGGTAGTCGGCCCACTCGGCGTCGGACATGCCCGACTCTTCCTGCGTCTGGAACAGGCCGACCAGGTCGGCGGCGCGCCTGGCCGCGGCCACCTGCTCGGACGCCGCGACCATCCGGCCCATCACGTCCTTGACCTCCTGCGTCAGGAACGGCAGGTCGCGCTTGAAGCGCGAGCGGTAGATCGCGTTCACCTCGCGCAGCACCGAGCCGTAGGCGGCGACGACCCAGTCGCGGAAGCGACGGTAGAGCGGCCTGAGCTCCTCGCTGGGCGTCTCGTTGTGCTCGAGGTAGACCTCGAAGCTGTAGGCGAAGGCCTCGTGGTGGCGGGCCTTCTCCTCGTTGCTCAGGCGGTCCCAGCCCTCGAAGCTGTCGACGCCGAACCAACGGAACAGCGCGGCCATGTCGTCGCGCAGCTGCTGCGGGACGTCGGCCTGGCGCGCGAGCTCGAGGTAGTTCTCGAGGAAGTAGTGCGCCATCTCGTGCATGAACGTCGTGGCGTCGCCGGCCTCGGCGATGCGCGCGACGAACTTGTCCGGGTCGAACCCGCCCTTGCGCGTCAGTCCGCCGTCGCCGGCTTCGTCGTGTCGGAGCTCAGCCCGAGCTTCTCGAGCCGCTCCTCGGCCCTTGCCCTCAGTTCCGGCTCGAGCTCGTCCAGGCTGTCCACCCCGTAGCCGACTTGCAGGAACGTCTCCGTCGTAGCTGGAGTGCCCAGCTGCTGGAGAGTTTCCAGAACCGGGTCGATGCGCGACCCAGCCGGGCTTGTCGATGCCTCCTGCGAGGCTGAAGATCCGCGAGACGGCGCCGTCCTAGGTGAGCTTGCCATTGTGGTGGTCCTTCCAGATGTCGCGGACTTGATCGACCTTCGCCTTGTCCCGCTTGAACTCAGGGGAGAAGAGCGCGCGAACGGCCTCCCATGATACCGACTGCATCTCGCGCGGCAAGACGCCCCGCGACTCGGCGGCCCGGACGACGGCCTCGTGCTAGCGCCAGTAGGTGCCGCTGAGCCCGAGCTCGGCCACGGCCGCCGACCCGCGGCCGGTGCCGAGGCTGTGCTGCACCTCGGCCGCGGACGCGCCGAGCGGCATCAGCAGGTTGGCCGCGACCTGGTGCGTGTCGCTCGTGACGAACGGCACTTTCGCCTTGGGGTCGAGGATGTTGTTGTATAAGTTGCGGACCTTGTGGGCGCCGCCGAGAGCGTCGCTGATCGACTCGAGCGAGCCGTCCTGAAGGATCTGAATCGCGCTCGACATGATGTCGAACGAGGTCCAGGTCAGCGCGGCGTCCTCGATGTTGCCCTTCTTGTCGGCTTTGCGCTGCACCATCCCGAGGAAGTCGCCCTCAGGCGCGATGTCGCG
>JAGQRB010000519.1 GCA_020425925.1 Planctomycetota bacterium | reverse complement strand
TCGGGCATCAAGTACAAGAAGTGCTGCGCTCCTGCGTTCGATTAGTACCGTAGCCCTTAGTTGACGTCGCCCTCGCTGCTGCGGGGCTGGCTGACGATGTGCGTCTACCAGCCCCTGCTCTTCCTGGCCTTCGTGGCCTACGGCCCCGTGCTGCTCTGGCGCTCGCTCTGGGATCGGCGCTTCCGGCGCGGGCTGCGCGAGCGCATGGGCGGCGTGCCGCGGCTCGAGACCGACCGCGGTGTGGTCTGGATCCACGGCGTCTCGGTCGGCGAGGTCAAGGCGGCGCGCAACTTCATCGCGCTGCTGCGCGAGCGCCGACCCGACCTGCAGTTGGTGATCTCGTCGACGACTCCGAACGGCCACCAGGTCGCGCGCCAGGAACATCCCGACCTGCCGGTGATCTACTACCCGCTCGATCTCGGACCGTTCCCCGGCCGCGCACTGCGGCGGATCCGGCCGCGCTGCGTGCTGCTGATGGAGCTCGAGATCTGGCCGAACTTCCTGCAGGTCGCGCACCGCCGCGGCATCCCGATCGCGATCATCAACGGCCGCATCAGCGAGCGCACGTTCCACGGCTACCGGCTCGCGCGCGGGCTGCTGCCGCAGCTCGACCTGATCCGCGCCTACTGCGTTCAGGATCGTTCCTACCAGCAGCGCCTGCTCGACCTCGGGGTCGACGCCGAGCGCGTGCACGTCACCGGCAACATGAAGTACGACAGCGTGGTGATGGGGGAGCAGGCCGATCCGCAGGCGCCGCTGCGGCGGTGGCTGGCGCCGAACGGCGAGCTCGTGCTGGTCGCCGGCTCGACCCACGCCGACGAGGAGCTCTGGGTGCTCGAGGCCGCGCGCATTGCCGCCGCCGCCGCCGGCACCCGGCTGCGCGTCGTGCTGGTGCCGCGCCATCCCGAACGCGCGGTCGCGGTCTGCGACCAGCTCGAGGGCGCCGGCGCCCGCTCGGTGCGGTGGAGTACCGCGGCCGAGCTGCCACCGCTCGCTCCCGACGCGGTCGTGGTCGTCGACGTGATCGGACAGCTGCAGAAGTTCTACGCCGCCAGCGACCTCGCGTTCGTCGGCGGCAGTCTGGTGCCGCACGGCGGCCAGAACATGCTCGAGCCCGCCGCGCTCGGGGTCGCGACGCTGTTCGGCCCGCACACCACGAACTTCCGGCGCGATGTCGAGGTGCTGCTCGCCGCCGACGGGGCGATCGAGGTGCCGGATCGCGATGCGCTGGCCACGGCGTTGACCGCGCTGTGCCGGAGCGTCGAGCGCCGCGCCGAGCTCGGTCGCAACGCGCACGCGGTGATCCGCGACAACCAGGGTGCGACGGCGCGCACGCTCGAGCTGGTCGGCGGGTTGCTCGGCTGAAGTTCGTGCTGCCGATCGGTGGCGTGGCCGAGACCGGCGGCGAACGTCGCCGACGCGCGTCCGCGCCGAGCGTTGACCGCGGCCGAGGTCGATCGGGCGGCGGTGTTGGTCGCGAACCGCGACACGCCGGCGCTGCCCGCTGTCGAACGCACGGTCGCCGTCGGTGCCGAGCGCGTCGTCACCTTCGCGCTCGGCAGGGTCGAGTGAAGATCGCGGCAGCTCGCGTCATGCTCGCTGCCGCCCGTGGACCCAACTCGCCCAGACCACCAGTACCAGCGCGATCGCTGCCAACCGCACCGGCCACCCGAACCCGGCCTCGTGCAGCATCGCGATCGAAGCGGTGAGGATCACGCCCAGGAGGACCACCGGCCACCAGGGCAAACGCGGTGCACTTGCTTCCATGACAGCTGGTCCGCCGAGACCGACGCCCGGATCGGACCTGCCGCCATCGTCATGGCCGGTTGCTCCGAGCGCAAGGTCACGCGGCCAGCCACCCCGCCTTGGCGAACGACCCGGGCCGATCTACACTTCTCCGACCCTAGCCCCTCGCTGCC
>JAGQRB010000518.1 GCA_020425925.1 Planctomycetota bacterium | reverse complement strand
TCGAAGTCGTCGCCGAGCCGATCCACGGCACGCTGCCGCCGCTGGTGCAGCTCACCGAGGACCGCGCGCTCGCGGGCCAGCGTGCGGTGACCGACGAGCTCGGTCACTTCCAAATCGCGGGAGTTCCCGGTGGTCCGACGCGCGTGCGCGCCGAGCTCACGCCGGACGAGACCGCGCGGGCCACCGTCGTCGTCGCGGCCGACCGCCAGAATGGACCGATCGAGCTCCGCGCCGGTCGCGGTGCGCTCGACGGTGCGCTGCGAATCGTCGTGGTCGATACCGACGGTGCCGCGGTCGCCGACGCCGCAATCGAGGTCTACGCCTGGTCGGCGCGCGAGGATCTCGCGAATGCGCTGCGCGACCCGCGACGCGAGCCGATCGCGCGCGGCCGCAGCGACGGCGCCGGCGAATGCACGCTTCGCGGCCTGCGTCTGCGCTCGGGCTTCGTCTACGCGACGACGGCCGACGGGCGGATCGGGCAGAACGACTTCGACCTGCGCATGGACCGCGAGGCGGCCTCGGGGCTGCGGGTCCGCGTCGCGCCGGCAGGGCGGCTGCGCGGCCGGCTCACCGGGGTCGATGCCGCGGACCTGGCGGGCGCCGTGGTCTCGGCGCACGCCTTGGTCCGCGCGCAGTACGCCAACGGCGGCAGCCGCTGCTTCGACGCCGCGGTGGTCGGCGACGCGTTCGAGTTCGAGGCGTTGCCTGCCGGGCGCTACGGCTTCACGCTGGCGGCGTCCGCCGGCGTGCGGCTCGTCACCGGACGACTCGGCGGCAGCCCGGACGGCAGCGGTGGGGCGGCAAACAGCGCCGAGATGCCGACGGTGGACGTCGCGGTCGGCGCGACGGTCGAACGCGACCTCGCGGTGGCCCGCGGACCGGTGCTCGAGGGCCGCGTCGCCAGCGCGGGCCGCCCGATCGCGGGAGCGCGGGTGCGCGCCGTGCTGGCGCCGCGGTCCTCGAACTACACCGCCGGCTTCGTGCTGCGCGGGACCCACGTCTGGCGCTTCGACGGCGCGACCGAGAACGCGCCGTTCGATCCGCTGACCCACGTGCTCGCGACCACCGATGCCGCGGGGCGCTATCGCTTCGCGACTCTGCAACCCGGCGCCCACCGAGTCGAGGTCGTCGCCAACGGCTTCGCGTTCGAGCGCCGCATGGACGTCGAGCTCACGGACGGCGAAGTGGTCGAACTCGAACACGAGCTCGTGCCGGGGGGCCTGCTGCAGATCGCCGCGATCGATCTCGGCTACGTCGGTGTCACGCGGATCGGCGACACGGTGCCGGCGATGCTCGCGATCGTGAACCGCGACTTCGTGACGTTCGGTCCGCTGGCACCGGGCCGCTACGAGATCGCGCGCTTCCACTCCAACGCGCAGATCGCGCCGCGGCCGCTGGGCGTTGCCGAGGTCGTCGCCGGTCGCACGACCTACGTCGATCTGCGCCACGCCAGCGTCGGCGCGGTCCTCACCGGGCGCGTGACCGCGGCCGGCGCGCCGATCGCGGACGCCCGGTTCGAGGCCCGATCACGCGGGGCTCGCACCGGCCCGAACGGCGAGTTCCGGCTCGAGCTCGCCAGCCCGGTACGGCTCGGCGCCGGCGTGTTCACGACGCAGCTCGCGGTCCGGGTCGACGGCGTCGTGTCGCGCTGGGTCCCGGCCGAGGTCGGCGACTTCACCGCGCTCGATCTCGCGATCGATCTCGGTGACCGCCGGGTCGCGTTCGCTGCGGTCGACGCCGCCGGACTGCCCGCCCCGGTCCATCTCCGGCTCGGATGCACCGACAGCGCTGCGGCCAGCGGGCTCGTCGGTGCCGGGATCGACGCAGAGCTGCCGGCGAGCGGCCGCACGTTCGGTCCGTTGCCGCGCCTGCCGATGACCGGCGAAGCGGTCTACGCCGATGGACTCAGGGTGCCACTCGCGCTCGCCGCCGACGCCACCGAGCTGGTGGTCGAGCGCGGCGCGACCGCGACGCTGCGGGTGCGGGTCACGCGCGCGGGTGCACCGTTCCGCGGCATGCACGTGTTCGCGCTGCGCTGGAACGGCGAGGGGCCGGCGCCGCTCGAGGACGAGCGATTCGGTGCGCAGTCCGTCGAGTATCACGAGAAGACCGGCGACGACGGCGTTGCCGAACTGACCGTGCCGCCGGGGGACTACCTCGTGAACGGCAACGCGCTGCTCGGCCCGGCCGCTGCCGTGCGCGTCCGGGTCGGCCGGGAGGGAACTGCCACGGAGCTGGTGGTGAAATGACGCGGAGGCCGTCTGTCCCCGTCGGCTCGACGGCGGACAACGGCAAGGCATGATCCACCGCGTGTGCGCGACGTTCCTGGTATCGCTGCTGCTGATCGCGACCGCGTCGGCGCAGGTCGGTTGGCGCGACGAGGCGCTGCCGAATCCGACCACCGGCGGTTCGGCGACGCTGCTCGCGCGCTGCTACTACCCGGCCCTGCAGTCCGGGCAGAACGCGCCGCTGCTACCGCGGCCCGGGGGCTACCCGATCGTCGTGTTCCTGCACGGCTACGGTGGCCTCGGTCGCAACTACCCCGACCTCGGCGAGCGGCTCGCGGCGGCCGGCTACCTCGCGGTGCTGTCCGACACCGCGATGACCGATCCGACGCTGCAGGCCGCCGACGCCGCGGCGCTGCTGCCGGCGCTCGCGCTCGAGAACCAGCGTATCGGCGCGTTCCTGTACGGCGCGCTCGCCACCGACCGCGCCGCGCTCGCTGGCCACTCGATGGGGGGCGGCAACACCGTGCGCACGCTGGCGACCAACCCGGGCTATCGCACCGGCATCGGTTTCGCACCGTGGGCCGGGCAGGGCAGCGGTACCCAGAGCTGGTTCCCGAGCGCGTTCGCGCCGCTGGTCGCGGTGCCGCTGCTGCTGCTCCACGGCGAGGGCGACACGACGCTGAACTGGCAGACGACCGCGCAGGCCTACTACGACCGCGCGACGGCCTACACCGACGCCAAGGTGTTCGTGCGGCTCGACGGCGACTGCACCCACAGCAACGTCGCGCGGCTCACGCCGTCGTCGGGCCTCGTCGATCGCGCCGTGTTCGATCGGTCGCTGACGACCGCGATCGGCTGGCTCGATGCCGTGCTCGGCGACGACCCGCGCGGGCTCGAGCAGGTGGTCGGGCCGACGCTGCGCGCTGCGCCGCACTTCGCGGAGGTAGCGGTGGCGATCCGGGCGCCGCAGCTCTGGACCGTCGGCGAGCCGCGCGTCGGTGGCGCGATCGGCTTCCGGCTCGCCGGCGAGCCCGGGATCGCGGCGCTCGCGCTCGCGCTCACCGCCGGCAACGTCGCGACGCCGATCGGCACGCTGGTGCTCGACCCGGCGACCACGGTGGTGATCGCCACCGCGCCGGTCGGCGCCACCAACCTGCAGCTCACGCCGTACCCGATCCCGGCGGACGCGGCGCTCGTCGGCCTCCGGGTCTTCGCCCAGGGCGCGGCGTCGACCGATGGCGGCGGTCTGCGGTTGTCGAACGGGCTCGACTTCGTGATCGGGACCTGAGCGCGACGCCATCGTCGGGTGACGTGCGGAATGGCTCACTTCGAGCCCTTCCAGGGAGTCTTCCTGGCCTTTCGCAGTCGGGCGTTTACCCTTCTGCGCGCACTGCGGCCGGTCTGGGTGGCACGTCCCGTCTCCTCTGCCTGTTACGGGGCCGTCTTCGTGCGCTAACGCACTCGCTGCATGATCACGGTCACCGATCTGACGAAGCGCTTCGGCCCCACCCTCGCGGTCGATCGCCTGTCCTTCGCGGTCGAACGCGGTGAGATCGTCGGCTTCCTCGGCCCCAACGGCGCCGGCAAGACGACGACGATCCGCGTGCTCGCGGGCTACCACCCGGCGACCTCGGGCCGCGCCACCGTCGCCGGCTTCGACGTCGCCAGACACTCGCTGCAGGTCCGCCAGCAGCTCGGCTACCTGCCGGAGAACGTGCCGATCTACCCCGAGCTGCGGGTGGTCGAGTACCTGCGCTACCGCGCCGCGCTCAAGGGCGTGCCGGCCAAGGAACGCAAGGCCGCGGTGGCGCGCGCGATGGCCAAGGCCGGCGTCGAGGACGTCCGCCGCAAGCTGGTCGGCAACGTCTCGCGCGGCTATCGCCAGCGCGTCGGGCTCGCCGATGCGCTGGTCGCCAACCCGCCGGTGCTGATCCTCGACGAGCCGACGTCGGGGCTCGACCCGAACCAGCGCCGCCGCATCAAGGACGTCGTGCGCGAGCTCGCCGCCGAACACACCGTGCTGTTCAGCAGCCACATCCTCGCCGAGGTCCAGGACGTCGCGTCGCGCATCCTGATCATCCACCGCGGTCGGCTGCGCGCCGACGGCCCGCCCGACGAACTCGTCGGCCACAGCGTCGGCCGGCGCCTCGTCGTCTCGGCCTTCTGCGAGGCGCCGCGGCTCTGCGAGCTCGTCGCCGCGCTGCCGGGCGTGAACGCCGCCGAGTTCGCGGCCGGGCCCGAGCGCAGCGTCGTCGTCACCGCCGAGCTCGCCGAGGGCAGCGATCCGCGCGCCGCGCTCGGCCAGCAGCTGGCAGGGGCCGCGATCCCGGTGCGCGAGCTGCGCATCGACGTGCCGAGCCTCGAGGAGTACTTCCATCTGATGACCGAGGGCGCCGACCGCGCCGCGGAAGTCGGCGAGGGGGCGGCATGAAGGGCGCGCTGGTCACATTCAGGAAGGAGCTGCTGAGCTACTTCGTGAGCCCGGTCAGCTGGGTCATCCTGGTGGTGTTCTACCTCTGGCGCGGCTACGAGCTCACCAGCCTGTCGTACTCGTTCGCGCTGACGAACGGCGACCCCGACGTCTTCGTGTCGGCGACCTACGGCGTACCGAGCACGTTCTGGATGGTGATCCTGGTGCCGGGCATCCTGACGATGCGCTGCTTCGCCGAGGAACGCCGCACCGGTTCGATGGAGATGCTGATGACCGCGCCGGTCACCGACGGCGGCGTCGTGGTCGGCAAGTGGCTCGCGGCCGCGGTGTTCTACGCGCTGCTCTGGCTGCCGACCGCGGGGCTGCTGCACCTCGTCGAGTACGAGCCGTTCCTCGGCACCGACCTGTCGTTCGGGCCGGTGTTCGCGGCCTACCTCGGCATGTTCCTGCTCAGCGCGCTGCTGCTCGCGTTCGGCTGCTTCGCGAGCAGCCTGACCGACAACGTGCTGCTCGCGGCGCTGCTCGCGATCCTGTTCGATTTCGGGCTCTTGACGCTGCCGCGCCGGCTCGGTGCGGAGCTCGGCGAGCTCGGGCAGAACTTCTACGTCCGCGAGCTGCTCGACAAGCTCGACGTCAATCGCAACTTCTCCGAGTGGTTCGCGCGCGGGTTGATCGACACCAGCCAGGTGGCGTTCTACGTCGGCGGCATCGTGTTCTTCCTGTTCCTGACGACGCTCGGCGTCGCGACGCGGAGGGTGGCATGAGGCTCAAACGCTGGCTCAACCTGCTCGGCCTCGGGCTCGCCGCCGCGCTGATGCTCGCGGTCTGGGTGCTCATCGTCTGGGTCGGCTCGCGGCCGGCGCTGCGCACCCTGATCGACCTCACGCCGCAGCAGGTCAACTCGGTCGATCCCGCGACCGAGGAGCTGCTGCGCGAGCTGCAGAAGCAGGGCGTCGAGGTCGAGTTCCACCTGTTCTTCCCGCGCATCAGCGGCCAGGGCCGCTCGCTGCAGATGCAGCAGGAGCTCGTGATCGTTCGGCGGCTGCAGGAGCTCACCGAGCTGTTGGTGCGGCGCTACCAGTGGCTCGCGCCCGAGGCGGTGAAGATCCACTACCACGATCTGTTCAACGACATCGCCAACACCCGCGAGGCGAAGCAGGCGTTCGACTACCAGGGTCCGGGCAGCGAGGTCGTCGTCACCGTGCGGCAGCCCGGCCGCGAGCGCCGCTTCCGCAAGCTGTCGCTGGCCCAGGACCTCGCGCTGATCGAGACGCCCGACATGGCGCAGAACCCGCAGCCCGGCGGGCGGCCGACGGTCCCGGTGCTGAAGCAGTTCCTCGGCGAGGCGCAGCTCAGCACGGCGATCAAGTCGCTGCTGGTGCAGGGCACGCCGGTGATCTACGTCGTGCAGGGCTACTCGCCGCTGCTCGACTGGACCAACGAGAGCATCGGCCGCGCCTACGGCGGTTTGGTGTTCGCGCTCGAGAAGCTCGGCTTCGAGATCCGCGCGCTGAATCTGGCGCGTCAGGCCGTGGTGCCGCGCGACGCGGCGATGGTCTATCTGCCCGAGCCGACCGAGCCGATCGGCGACCGCGAGGCGCAGGCGCTGTTCGACTACGTCCGCTCTGGCGGCCGGTTGTTCGTGAACTACGTCTGGTCGCCGAGCGCCGAACGCAACCCGACCGGCGGCAAGCTCGGCGAGCTGCTCGGCTACGAGATCGGGCAGCCGCGCATCCAGCACCTGATTCGCGACTACAACAACCGCACCGGTGGCCGCGGCCTCGACGGCGATCCGGCGGTCGGCAAGCTCGAGCTGGTGATGAACCCCGAGCACCCGATCACGCGCAAGCTGGCGCAGCGCCCGATGGAGGTCGCGAACGCGCGGCCGATCGAACTGCTGACCGCGCCGGACGGCGTGATCCAGACCCAGCTGATGGCGAGCGGCAACCAGGCATGGCTCGCGACGATCGGCAGCGACGGCCGCCCGGATCTGCGCGCACCGCGCACCGCGCTGTCGCAGTTCCTGGTCGGCGCGGCGCTGACGGTGGCGGCGCCGCCGTCGACCGACGCGGTCGAGGCGCCGCCGACCGGCCGCGTCGTGATCGTCTCGGGCGAGTTCTGCAACAACCTCGGCCTGCCGAGCTTCGGCGACCTCGCGTTCAACATCATGAACTGGCTGGCGGAGCGCGATGTCATGCTCGACATCCAGAGCAATCGCTACCAGCCGCGCCAGATGAAGGTCCAGCCGCAGCAGCTCGAGCGCGTGAAGCTGCTGCTGATCTGGATCGTGCCCGCGACCTTCCTCGGGCTCGGGCTGATCGTCTTCTTCGTGCGGCGGAGGCTCTGATGCGGCTCGGCACCCTGCTCGTTCTGCTCGCGTTGGTCGGCGGCCTCGTCGCCGTGCTGCTGCTCACGTCCGAGAAGCCGAAGGTCGAGGAGAGCGCCGAGATCCTCGCGCTCGACGGCCGTTCGCTGCGCGAGGCCAAGGTCGTGCGCTGGCAGTTCAAGAACCCCGACCAGCAGCCTTTCGAGCTCAGCCGCGGCGACGACGGCGTGTTCTCGCTCAGCGAGCCGATCGTCGACCGCGCCTCGTTCGGCTACGTCCAGCAGATCGTCGCGGCCTGGGACTCGGCGAACCTGATCGCGACCGACTACAGCGACGACGAGAAGGGTCACAAGGAGACCGGGCTCGGCGCACCGTCGATGACGTTCGCGGTCGATTGGGCCGACGGCCACCGCATCGAGTACGACCTCGGCGGCCCCGGACCGATGGGTTCCGATCGCTTCCTGCGTCGCGACGGCAAGATCTGGCGCGGTGGCAACGGGCTCTACGAGAGCATGCGGGTCAACCTGTCCGACCTGCGCGATCGCCAGGTGTTCCTGCACCGCGAGATCGTCTGTCGTGAGCTCACCGTCGAGAGCGCGACCGCGACCGGCAAGCGCGAGACCATCCACCTGGTCAAGAAGGACGGCGCCTGGCGTCTGCTCGAGCCGTTCGAGGGCCGCGCGGCGCAGGGAGCGGCGGTGCAGTTCGTCACCGCGGTGCTGTCGCTGCGGGCCGACGAGTTCATGGCCAGCGTCGTACGGCTGCCCGAGGGCGAGCCCGCCGTGGTGGTGCGCGCGGTCGGCTCCGGCGGCACCGAGGAGCTGAAGCTCTGGGTCGATCAGGGCGCCGCGTTCGGTCAGCTGCCCGGCCGCACGAGCTGGTTCCAATGCGATCCGCGCACCTACGGCGCGGTGTTCCAGAACGCCGCCGAGCGGCTGCGCGCGCGCACGTTGCTGGGCTTCGAAGAGCTCGCGACCGAGCTGGCGCAGGTGGTGATCGATCCGGGCCAGGGCCGCGGCGACCGCCTGCACCTGGCGCGCGACTCGGTCGGCAACGACTGGCGGATCGTCGAACCGGTCGGCTACACGACCGATCCGACGCCGATGAACGAGCTCGTGCAGTCGCTCAACAACCTGCGGGCCGTCGAGTTCGTCGACGGCGCGTCGGTCGACGACCCGGTGACGGGGCTCGGGCCGGGTCGACTCGCGTTGTCGTGCCGGGGTTTCGAGCAGCGCGAGGCGACGACGCTCTGGCTCGGCGCCGAGGTCGACCGCGGTGATCAGCAGTTGGTCTACTGCGTGCGGGCCGACGAGCCCGGCACCGTCGCGCTGGTGCCTGCCGGTGCGGTGCAGCGGCTGCGCCGCGACTGGACCACCTACTGCGAGCGTGAGATCGTGCGCGTCGCGGTGCACATCGGCATGCTGCGGATCCGTCGCCCGGGCCGGGCGGCACAGGAACCGGTGCGCGAGTACCGCCACGACCAGGACGCCGGCCACTGGGTCGAGTCCGGCCGCACCGAGAACCGCGACGACGTGCGCGAGTTCGCCGACAACGAGCTGCGCGACCTGCACGGCACCCGGGCGGTCGACCTGCGCGCCGGCAAGGGCTTCGGTGAGCCCGACTGGGTGCTCGAGCTCTGCCGTCAGAACGGCGACGTGATCCAGACGCTGCGGGCCTGGGATCGCAGCGAGCAGCCGGTCGTGCTGCAGAACCAGCGCAACGAAGAGGTCGGCTTCGAGGTCGGGATCCGCGCCAGCCGCGAGCTGCGCGCGCTGTGGCAACCGCGCTGACGTTTTTCGCGGCGACCGTTTCTCCCCGCGAACGGGGGCCTATCGTGGCCGCCGATGGCTGCCGCGAAGAAGCCCCGCCGCTACTGGCTGTTCAAGTCCGAGCCCGAGTCCTACAGCTTCGAGGACCTCGAGCGCGATCGCCGCACGTTCTGGCACGGGGTGCGCAACTTCCAGGCTCGCAACCTGCTGCGCGACGAGATCCGCGTCGGCGACGGCGTGCTGTTCTACCACAGCAACAGCAAGCCGATGGCGATCGTCGGCGTCGCCAGGGTCGTCAAGGCGGGCTATCCCGACCACACCGCGTTCGAGCCGGGCAGCGACTACCACGACCCGAAGAGCTCGCCCGACGACCCGACCTGGTTCATGGTCGACATCGCCAGCGTCGGACCGATGCGCGAGCCGCTGGCGCGCGAGCTCTTGAAGGAGCAGCCCGAGCTCGAGGACATGATGCTGCTGCAGCGCGGCAGCCGACTGTCGGTGCAGCCGGTCACCAAGAAGGAGTGGGAAGCGATCCTCGCGCTCGGCGGCCAGCGGGAGAGTTGGTGACGCGCGCCGGCCGGAGACGCGGCCTCGCGACCGCGCTCGGCGCGGCGCTGCTCGGCGCGGCCTGTGCACCGGCGGAGCCGGCGGGCTACGACGCGCCGGTCGCGGTGCTGCACGATCCGGACGCCGACGTCTACCTGGTCGCGAACCAGAACGGTGCTGCGACCGTCAAGAACGACAACGGCTACATCGCGCGGGTGCAGCCGGCGGTCGCCGGCAACGGTGCGGCTGGGGACGGGATGGTGCGGCGCTGGATCGCGGGCGGCAGCGCCGGCGTGACGCTGCACGCGCCGAAGGGGCTGGCGCTGCACGGCGACACCCTGTGGGTCGCGGACATCGATGTCGTGCGCGCGTTCGATCGCGCGGGCGGCCGGCGGCGCGGAGAGGTCGCGATCCCCGGCGCGACGGACCTCTGGGGCTGCGCGGCGGCGCCCGACGGCACGATCTACGTTTCGGACCCCGGGCTCGATGCCGACCTCCGGCCGACCGGCACCGACGCGATCTGGCGCATCCGACCGGGCGGCACGGCGGCGGAACCGCTGATCCGAGGCCCCGAGCTCGGTCAGCCGACCGCGCTCGTCGCGCGCGCCGCCGGCGTCTACGTCGTGGGTCATCGCGATGGTGCCTTCTACGAGGTCGACGTCGGCGGGCGGCGCACCGCGATCGCGCAGGCACCGCACGCGGCGCTCGTCGGTCTGGTGCGCACCGACGCGGCCTACTTCGCGACCAGCCGCGCCGGCAGCTGCGTCTATCGCTTCGGTCGGACCGGTGGGATCGAGACGTTGCCCGACCGCCTCGAGCAGCCCGGTGCCTGCGGCTACGACGCGGCGCGTGGCCGCCTGCTGGTGCCGCTGCCGGGCCGCGACGCGGTGGTGCAGGTCGCGGCGACAGCGCGTTGATCGGTTTCGCGCCGACCTGCTACAGTGCTGACGTGCCCATCGTTCGCGCCGCGACCAAAGAGAAGACCAAGACCGCGACGAAGTCGAAGCCGAAGCCGGCGCTGGCGCCGCCGTGGAACGTGATCGTGCTCGACGATCCGGTGACGCTGATGACCTACGTCACGAAGGTCTTCATGCAGGTCTTCGGCTACTCGCTCGACAAGGCGAACCGGCTGATGCTCGAGGTGCACAACCAGGGCCGCTCGATCGTCTGGACCGGCGCGCGCGAGCAGGCCGAGGTCTACGCCCAGAAGCTGCAGGCGCACCACCTGCTCGCGTCGATCGACGCGGCGGAAGGATGAGCGGGATCGCGGCGATGGAGCGGCGGCGATGACGGGCCTGTGGGCGGCGCGGCTCGACGAGGGCTACCTGTTCGGCGGTCTGCCGGCGGTCGCGGTCGAGACCCTGAAAGGCGTGCCGATGCTGCTCGAGAGCACCGATGCGCGGGTGCGCCGGCGGCTGCTGCCCGAGACCTGCGACACCCCGGAGGACGAGGAGCACTGGCGCCAGCACGCCGTGCCCGAGCTCGAGCGGCTGTTCCTGTCGCGGGCCCAGCTCGTGCGCCGCGACCTCGGCAGCCTGCAGAAGCTCGGTTTCGACGGCAGCTCGGCGCTGCTGATCCCGCACGAGCACAGCAGTGCGTGGCTCGCCGCGCTCAACGCCGCCCGGCTGGCGTTGTTCGTGCTGAACGACCTCGGCGCCAAGGACCTCGAGGGCGACCGCTTCGACGCCCTGAAGCCCAAGCAGCAGGAAGCGGTCGCGCGCATCGACCTGCTGGCCGCGATCCAGGCGGTGTTGCTCGGCGACTTCGAGGTCGAGGACGGCGGCTCGATCCACGACTTCGTGATCGAGTAGCCGCGGCTACAGGCCGCGGCGTTCGCGCTCGAGCTCGCCCTCGAGTTGGCCGGCGCTCGCGCCGGCCTCGAGCCGCTCTTCCTCCTCCTCGTCGGAGAGCTCCTCGACGTCCGACTCCTCGGCCCCGACGCCGAGCGGCGAACCCGCCGGCCGGCGGTCGACGACCCGGAACGCCTGGGTCGACGACTGCTCGCCGCACGCGATC
>JAGQRB010000517.1 GCA_020425925.1 Planctomycetota bacterium | reverse complement strand
GTGTAGGCCTTGGTCGAGACCACCGGAACCCCGGTGCCGAGCACCGCGGCGATCGCCTTCGCCTCGGCGCTGTCGTTCAGCAGCGTGCCCGTGCCGTGGGCGTTGACGTGGTCGACCTCGGCGGCGTCACGGCCGGCCTGGGCGAGCGCCTGCCGCATCGCCGCCCGCGCCCCGGTGCCCTCGGGGTGGGGCGCACTGATGTGATACGCGTCGGAGGTCTCGCCGACGCCTTCGAGCACGACCCGGGCCTCGCCCTCGCGTTCGAGCAACGCGAACGCGCCACCCTCGCCGATGCTGATGCCGCAGCGCTCGGCGCTGAACGGCCGGCACGGCCGCGTGTCGAGCGCCTGCAGCGACTGGAACCCGCGCAACGTCATGCCACAGAGCGTGTCGACGCCGCCGACGATCGCGGCATCGACGACGCCGGCGTCGATCAGCCGCTGCCCGGTGGCGAACGACTTGCCGCTCGAAGTGCAGGCGGTGGAGATCATCCACGACGGTCCACGCGCGCCGGCGAGTTCGCGCACGACGTGCAACACGGCGCCGAACGTGTGCTGACGGTGGAAGTCGTACTCGCCGGGGAACCGCCCGCTCTCGACGAGCTCGCGATACGCGGTCTCGGTCGTCTCCGCACCGGCGGTGCTGGTGCCCAGGATCACGGCGATGCGTTCCGGACGCCAGCGTTCGCGCGCGCGGCGCAGGGGCTCGTCGAGCCCCGTGACGAGGACCGCGGCCATGCGTGCGAGCCGCGTCGACCACGGCGCCAACCGGGCGTCGAGCTCGGGCAACGGACCCCGGACCGCACCTACCGCGGTCTCGAAGTCGACTTCGATCGGCGACGGGCCGAGCCCCGTGCGCCCGCCGGCGAGCGCCTCGACGTGGGCCGCGCGATCGCGGCCGAGCGCGCTGAGCAGGCTGTAGCCGGTGATCGGCAGCGGACGAGAGATCGGGTTTGGCATCCGGTCGATATCGGTGGACGGCCGCTCAGGCTCGCAGCGACCGCTCGCGCCGGCGTGCTGCCAGCAGCATGTTCTGGAACGGGTTGTCGGTGCGCCACACGTCGCCGGCGAGAACGCTCATCACGCCGCGGCGGAGATCGGCGCTGGCGGGCGGCTCGAGGAACATCGTCTCGGCGAACCGCGTGTTGTAGAAGCGCTCGATGAGCGCGGCGAACGTCGCGTAGGCGCGGTCCATCGATCGATGGTGTTCGGCCAGCAGGTCGGGATCGTCCTCGCGGCCGTCGGCCAGCGCCGGCGCCAGCGCATCGGCGATGCCCTCGGCGCCGCGCAGCGCCAGCGTGACCCCGGACGAGAACACGGGATCGAGGAAACACGCGGCATCGCCGACGGTGCAGAAGCGCGCGCCACCCGGCTGCGCGTTCCGGTAGCTGAAGTTGCCGACGATACGGGTCTCGAGGCGTTCGGCCCCGGCCGTCAGTCGCCGGGCGAGCGGGCCACTCAGCAGTCCGGCGTCGAGATCCTCGGCAGCGACCTTGCCCTTCGAGACGATGCCGACACTCAGACGCGCGGCCGGCAACGGGATGATCCAACCCCAGCCTTCCGGGCGCAGCATGATGCGGATGTCGAAGTCGGGACCGAGCTCGGCGGTCGCTGCCGGATCGAGGCCGGCGAAGTGCGTGAACACCGACGAATGCCCGAAGCAGTCGTAGGGTCGCACGGCGTCGGCACGCCGTGCCAGCAACCGCGACTGACCCGAGGCGTCGACGAGGTAGCGCGCGGTGTACTCGCCGTTGCGGGTCCGGGCCCAGGCGTGATCGGACTCGGTGCCGGCGTCGACGACCGTCTCGCCGTGGCGCACCTCGGCACCGAGCACCCGGGCACGGTCCCGCATCGCGGTGTCGAACTTCGACCGCTCGACGTGCCAGGCGTGCACCGACGCGGCGCCCATCCCCTCGAGGAAGCCGAACGCCTGTTCACGGCCCGACGCCTCGCAGACGAAACGAGCACCGCGCTTGTAGACGAAGGTCTCGTCGGTGGCCTCGATCCCGAGCCGGGCCAGCACCGGCAGGCATGCAGGCAGCAGCGACTCGCCGATGCGGAAGCGCGGGAACTCGTCCTTCTCGAGCACGAGCACCCGGTGGCCCGCTGCGGCGAGCAGACCCGCGGTCGCCGTGCCGCCGGGACCGGCGCCGATCACGAGCACGTCCTGCACGTCGCTTGGCACTAGCCGAAACCTCCGTCGATGCCGATGACCTGACCCGTGATGTAACCGGCCTCCGCGGAGGCCAGGAAACCGACCAGCGCCGCGACCTCGTCGGGCCGACCTACGCGCTGCATCGGGATCTGTTTCGTCACGAAATCGGGCACGGATGCGATCATATCGGTGTCGATCAGCCCCGGAGCCACCGCGTTGACCGTGATCTTGCGCTTCGCGAGCTCCATCGCGAGCGCCCGCGTCGCGCCGAGAATCCCGGCCTTGGCGGCCGCGTAGTTGACCTGACCGCGATTGCCGCGGGTCGCCGAGATCGAGGACATGTTGACGATGCGCCCCCACTTCTGCTGCACCATCTGCATCACGAGCGGTCGCGTGACGTGGAAGAACCCGTCGAGCGACGTTCGCAGCACCGCGTCCCACTCCTCGGTGCGCATCATCGGGAACGCGTTGTCGCGCACGATGCCGGCGTTGTTGACCAGCACGCCGATCGGCCGGGGGTCGTCGAGCAGTCCGGTGATCGCGGCATCCGTCGCCGCGGCATCGGCAACATCGAAGCCGATCGCGAGCGCTTCGCCGCCGGCCGCCGTGATCGCACCGACGACGGCGTCGGCACCGGCTCGATCCGAGTTGTAGTTGACCAGCACCGGATGCCCCATCGCGGCCAGCCGGCGCGCGATCGCGGCACCGATGCCTTTGCTGGCACCCGTGACGAGCGCGCGCACGGCGCGCGGATCGTGACTACCTCTGGCGGGCATTCGTCACGCGGCCGTCTTCTCCGAAGACCACGTTGAACGTCGTGAAGCGGGTGTCCCAGTACTTCCAGGTGTTCGACTCGAGCGACAGCGTGCCGGTCTGGGGCGGCGGCCCCATCGCCGCGAGCACGGCATCCTTGCTCATGCCGACGATCGCCTTGCCGCCCTCGATCGCCTGCTGCTCCTCCTCGCTGTAGCCGGAAATGTCGGTCGGCTCGCTCGAGAGCACCTGTGCGAACGCGTCCTCCAGCGAACCGCCGGTGTGACGCGGCACGTTCTCGATCGTCAACTTGCGACCGTCGGGGTGGATCTCGACGACGATCCGGTCACCGCGGCTCGACAGCAGCGCGACCTCGGTGTTGATCGGCAGCAGGATGCCGCGCCGGTAGTTGGTCGTGCGGGTGAGGTCCTTCTCGAAGTAGAGCGAGTACTTCGTGTAGTAGGTACCCTGCGGAATGTCGGCGGCGGCGGCGCGCCGCGACCGGCAACCCGTCGTCGCGGCGGCGAGCAGCACCAGGGCGACCAGACGAAGGCGAGTGGAGAATCCCATGCGCGGCAAGCTATCGGCGGCGGTGCGCCGTTCAAGCGGCCCGCGGTACCGAGCCCGGAACCGCGCCCCCGGACCGACCTCAACTGCCGATCCGGATCGCGTTCGCGGCCGAGGTCGAGATGCCGGCGGCGGCGAAATGCAGCCACTGGAAGTAGAGCATCGTCCCGAGCCAGCCGGGCCCGGCCGGCACGGCAAGCGTCAGGCCGGCATTGCCGAGGCCGTCGGTGAACACCAGCGTCGCGACGTCGGGCGAGACCTCGAGCGCGCAGCCGCCCGGCAGCACTGCCGGGATCTGGGCCAGGGCGAAGTCGGACAGGCCGCCGACGAGGAACAGCGGCGTCGCGGGTGGCCCGCTGACGCCGAGCGTGACGGTCGCGCCGGGCTGCGGCAGCCCGGAACTCGAGGCCCCGAGCCCGACCCCACCGCAGGCGGCGCCGTAGAACACGACCTCGGCCGTCAGCGCGCGCCCAGGCGCGACGTCGACCGGATCGCCCGGCAACGCCGCCGACTGGTTGGTGACCGCACCCGAGAACGGGTCGACCTCGTAGACGAACGGGAACGCCGCTCCTCCGACCACGATCCCGGCGACCGAGAACGGGCTCTGCGGCTGCATCGCCGCAGCGCCGCCCGCCGGCACGGCCGGCGAGGTCGGCACCGGCTGCAGCGACGGCCCGATGATGCCGGCGAACATCGCGAACGTGCCGTCGGAGAACGACAGGAACTGACGCGGCACCGCCGTCGGCATGTCGATCACGCCTGTGACGTCGACACCGTTCGGATTCGCGAACGTGTACGGGCCGAAGGCCCAGGCCGCGGTCGCGAGGTCCCAGAGCCCGGTGCCCGACGCGGTGACGGGAGTACCGGCGCGCCCGGTCCAGGCCAGCTGAACCACGCTCGAGGCCGGATAGGTCTGCGCGGCGGTGAGGTTGCCCTGGGTCAGCACCGCCGCCGGCGCGCCGCCCCGGCGCGGCACCCGATAGAGGCCACCGGCCGTATCGTCGATCGCGACCAGCAGATCGTCACCGAAGGCGGCGAGGGCCGCGACCTCACCCGGCAACGTCGCGATCGGGAACTCGGCGAAGCCGGCGCCGAAACGCTCGAGCCTCACGAGCTCGCTCTGGGCGCCGTTCGCGAGCGCGACGAGCAGGCCGCCATCGATCGCATCGAACGCGACGGCGAGCGGCCGCAGGAGATCCGAGGAGAATCGCGGCAGCGGCGTCAGCGCGCCGGTCGACGGATCGACCTCGACGAGCGCGGCGGCGGGGCTGCCGCCGGGCAGCTCCGTGAGCACGACGTGCGGAAGACTCGGCGTCTGCGCTGCCAGCGCCGCGCCGAACAGGCAGGTGGTGATGCGCATGGCGACGGCATTGTACTCGCGTCGCGCCTGCCCTGCTGGCCTCGCCGCCTCCGCAAACCGCTAGTAGCTCGGCGCGGCAGGCCGATCGGCGCCGCGCGGCGAATCGAGCGACCGCACCGCGCGCTGCGCGACGGGCAGGCCCTGACCGGCCGCGAGCGCCAGCCACCGGCGGGCGACCGTGCGATCCGCGGTGACGCCCTGGCCGCGCAGGTGCGCGAGACCGAGGGTGTACTGAGCGATGGCCAACCCCTGATCGGCAGCGCTGCGGAGCCAGCGGACCGCGGTCTCGTCGTTCTGCGTGACGCCGCGGCCCGCGAGGTACATCCAGCCGAGGTGATGCTGCGCCTCGGCCACACCGGCCTCGGCAGCCGCCTCGAACCAGTGCGCCGCAGCCGCCTCGTCGCGTGGGACCCCGCGACCTTGGAACGAGAGCAGACCCAGTCGATACTGCGCCGCGGCCTCGCCCTGGTTCGCCGCGTGGCCGAAGAGCTCGGCGGCGCGCGCGGCATCCGGCTCGACCCCGAGCCCCTCCTCGTAGATCGAGCCGAGCACGCGTTGCGCCTTCGCGTCACCCTGATCGGCGGCGCGCTGCAGCCAGCCGCGCGCGGCCTCGGGATCGCGCTCGGTGGCCTGGCCGAACAGCAGCATGACGCCGCGGTTGCACTGCGCGCGCGCGTAGCCGTGCTCGGCGGCGCGCGCGAACCACTCCGCGGCCGCGCCGAACGACCGCTCGACGCCGCGACCGGTGTAGTAGAGCAACCCGAGGTTGTTCTGCGCCGCCGGGTGCCCTTGCGTCGCGGCCCGCTCGTAGAAGCGTTTCGCGATCGCGAGGTCGGGCTCGACGCCACGACCGTCCTCGTAGGCGAGGCCGAGCAGGAACTGCGCGTCGGGGTCGCCGGCGTGGGCCCGGGCGACGATCGCCGGTGTCGCGATCACGGCGTCGCCGTCACCGGCCGTTCCGAGGCTGCCGGTCGTCGTGCAGGCCGAGCACGCGATGCCGAAGACTGCTGACAACCAGAGACTCTTCCTGGACTTCACCCGCATGAACCCGGCATCGGGTCGCCGACGAGTGAAGGTTGAGGAAGGTCGGATTAAGATGCCCGGCCACGGTCGGCCGGGCCTGCGGGCTGCCCGGGGCTACCGCCCGATCTACTGGCCGACGATCTACTGGCCGCCTTGGGCGTAGCGCTCGACCTTCTCGAGCCAGTCCTGGACGTAGTCGCGCGGCTTCAGGACCTGAGCGCGCCGCAGCAACGGGATCGCGCCGGCATACTTGCCCTCGCGGACCAGCAGCTGGGCGTGCCGCAGCTTGGCGTCGGCCTCGAACTCGGGGATCGCCGCGGCGTTCTCGTAGTAGAGGATCGCGCGCTCGCCCTCGCCCTTGCTCGCGTAGTGCTGCCCGAGCAGGATCAGGGCCTCGCCGTCGAGCGGATCGAGCTTGACGATCTCCTCGAGGATCGCGGCCTGGTCGTCACTCGATCGTTCGGACATCGCGATCTTGGCGCGCGCCTTGAGGATGTCCTTGCGATCCTCGTCGCCGAGCACCGCGCCGAACTGCGACTCGACGGTGTTCAGCAGCTGCTTGGCCTGCGGCATCGCATTGCGCGAGACCAGGACCTTGGCGTTGCGCAGCGTCTGGGACGGCGACGGATCATCCGTCTTCGCGAACGCGCGCTCGTAGGCGCTCAGCGCGAGATCGAACAGCTCGTCGTTGACGTAGATGTCGCCGAGGGTGTTCAGACTTGCCGCGGTCGACTGACCGAGGTGGTCGACGATCTCGTAGTTCTCCGCCGCCTTGGTGCTCTGCTTCATCGCCAGGAACGCGTTGGCCTGCAGCAGCCAGAGCTTGCCGTCGTGCGAGTTGCGCTCGATCATCGAGCCGAGCAGCGCCGCGACCTCGGGGAAGCGCTGCTGCTCGAACAGGCTCTGCGCCAGGCCGCGCTTGTAGTCGACGAGATCGGGATCGAACAACGCCGCCATGCGATAGGCCGACTCGGCCGCGATCGCGTCGCCGGTCTTGGCGCTGCTGTAGCCGAGCAGGCCGTAGACGATCGCGTCCGAGCCGCCGTTCTCGACCACCCGTCCGAACGACCGCACCGCGTTCGCGAAGTCGGACTGCCGCACGTAGCAGATGCCGAGGTTCTTCCAGGCCCGGCGGAACTTCGGAAAACGATCGAGCGCCTGCTGGTAGGCCTTCGCGGCCGATTCGAACTCGTCGCGCTGGAAGTGCACGTTGCCGAGCGTGAACTCGAACATCGGCGAGCTGTTGCCGGTGCTCACGATCGACTCGAGCTGGCTCTGCGCGAAGTCCAGGTCGTTCTTCGCGATCGCACCCATGATCTCCTGCAACGTCGTGCGTTCGTCGGCGGCGAGCGGCGGCTCGACCTCGGTGTCGGGCAGGTACGACTCGATGAAGTAGTTCTGGAACTTGGGGTCGTTCCAGATGTCGATGCCACTCGGGTCCTGAGACCGCGTAGCGGGCTTCGGGTCCTGGTTCGACTCCACGACGGCGACCGACGCCGACGGCGCGGCGCGATCGGCATCGATCGGCCCGGCATCGGTCCGGACCTCGACGCCGCCGCGGTCGCCGATCCGAAGAGCTCCGCTCGGCGGCAGCGAGCAGCCGGCGACGAGGAGCAGAACACTGGTGTTGAGCAGGGACTTCATCGGGACTTGGGAAAGGTCATGGGCATCCGCATGCGGAAGCCGACGGGTTCGTTGTTGCGCTTGCCGGGCTCGAACCGCCACTGGCGGATCGCGTTCACGGCCGCGCCCTCGAACGCCGGGTCACTCGAACGGAACACACTGGGATTCTCGACGCGCCCATCGGGCGTGACGTCGAACACGAGGATGACGGTCGCCGGGGTCTTGCGGCGCAGGTCAGGGGTCAGTTGCGGGCCGACCTGGAACACGGCCTTCGGCTTCTGGTCGAGGTCGAGCTCGGAGAACAACCCTTCGCCCTCGCCCTTGCCACCACCGGTCAGGCTGCCGAGGTTGACGCCGAAGTCGCCCGCGAGCCAGCCGCCGCCGAGCCCCGGATTCATCGCGAGCTCGAGCTGCGAGAGATCGAGCGGCGCCATCTGCTCCTTGAGCTCGGGCGGCTTCTCCTCGGGCTCCTTCTCCGGCTCGGGCTCGGGCGGCGGCGGCTCCTGCTGCGGCGGGTAGTAGGTGTCGACCTGCGTGGCATCGAGGCGATCGCCGCTGCCCTTGGCGATGAACTGCAGCACCGGCAGCACGCTGAAGCAGAGCATCGTCAGTCCGGACGATCCGAACACGACGAGGAAGCGGTGCCCCCAGCCGACCTTCGTTCTGTCGATGTATGCCATGGGACGGTGCGGGTCAGGTCCGGGTCGCGGCGATGCTGATCGTCTTGGCGCCGGCCAGCTTGGCCTCGTCGATGATGCGCACCAACAGGCCGGACGGCGCGGCGCGATCGGCCTGGATGATGACCGGCACCATCTCCTTCTGGATCTCGCGCTTGATCAGCGGCTGCACGCCCGCGATCGAGATCGATCGGCCCGCGTGCATGACCTCACCGCTCTGCGTCAGCGCGAGGAAGATGCTGGTCTTCTCGAGATTGCTCGCCGACGCGGCCTGCGGCTTGTCGACCTCGACGCCGGTCTCCTCGACGAACGTCGTCGTGACGATGAAGAAGATCAGCAGGATGAAGACGCAGTCGATCATCGGCGAGATGTCGATCGCGGTGTCGGCATCCTCTTCGGCGTTCGAGTTGAAGCGTGACATGGGCGGTGTCCTCGGAGAGATCGATCAGGCGGCAGCCACGGCGTGGGCGCGGATGCGGCGGTAGAGCTTCTGGGTGCAGACGGTCTCGAGGTGGGCGAGGAACGCCCGGTACTCCTCGAACCGGCGACTGATGGCGTAGCGGAAGAAGATCCCGGGGATCGCGATGACGAGCCCGGTCTCGGTCGTGATGAGCGCGGCCGAGATGCCCTTGGCGACGAGCGCCATGGTCTGGTCGCCGCCCGAGCCGGTGGCGAGCGCGGCGAAGGTCTGCAGCATGCCGGTGACGGTGCCGAGCAGGCCGAGCAGCGGTGCGGCGGCGACGCAGACCTTCATGACCTTGAGGTCGCGCTGGAACGGCGCCAGCTCGGTCGTGCGGATCTCGGCGAACGCGGTGACCTGCTCCTTGATCGACGCCGCGCCGGCGACGTTGTCGAGCAGCTCGCCGATCGGGCCCTCGCGCCGCGCCGGCACGTCGATCCAGCGCTTCCACAGCGCCTCGGGCACGTCGCGGTGACGCTTGCCGGCGAGCCGCAGGTTGATGTGGATGCCGAGTGCGAACGTGATCAGCGCGAGCGCCGCGAGCGGCGGCATACACCAGCCGCCGTCGTTCCAGATCGTCGCGACCTCGTTCCAGGCGACGCTCAGCCGTTCGAGCACGTAGTCCATGGCGATCAGGCCGTGCGGTGCGCCCGGTCGGCGGAGGCGTTGTTGTCGGCGAGCATCTCGGCGATGACCTCGCGGACCCGATCCATCGACAGCTGGTCGCCGTGCGCCGGCGCGGCGGTGTCGTCGTCGGGGTCACCGACGTAGATGTTCTGCTGCCCGATGCGGTTCATGAACGCCACCGCCGACTTCTCCATGCGGTCGATGACCGACTTCGCCTTGCGGGCGAGGAACGCGTGCAGCAGCAGCGACGGGATCGCGATGTAGAGGCCGGTCTCGGTGGTGATCAGCGCCTCGGAGATGCCGCTCGAGAGCGCCTTGGCATTGCCGGTGCCGAACACGGTCATCAGCGCGAACGTGTTCATGATGCCGGTTACCGTGCCGAGCAGACCGAGGAGCGGCGACGCCGCCGCCGTGATCGCGATGAACGGCAGCCAGCTCTGCAGCCGCAGACGCGTCGACAGCACGTGCTCGAACATCACCTCCTCGATCAGGTCGCGCGGCTCGTCCATGTGCTCGACGCCGTCCTCGAGCATGCGCCCGACCGGACCCTGCACGGCGCTGGCCTCCTGGCGGGCACCTTCGACGTCGCCCGCGCTGACGCTCTCGTAGAGCTCGTTGAGGCGGCGTTGCGACGGCAGCCGCACGAACGTCAGGTGGAGCCACTTGAACAGCGCGATCAGCAGCGCCGCGCCGGCGAGAACGAACATCGGATACATCACGACGCCGCCCTTTTCGAGGTGCTCCCACAGCGTCTCCTGCAGCGCCGCGACCTGCGTCGCCTCGCCGAGGCTCGGGTCGACCGGCATGCTGCCGACACCGTCGGCGACGACGCGCCGGGCGGCATCCTCGAGTTCGGGCGTGGGCAGCGCGGTCAACGAGGGCTCGGTCGACTCGCCGCGGCGCTCGATCGTGCCGACGGTCTTGCCGTTCTTGCCGAGGAACAGCGCGTTCGGCCCGATCAGCGCGAAGGTGCCGTCGGTGATGAGGCCGTTGGCGTCGAGCGCCTGGCCCTGGAAGCGCACGCCGCCGGCGGCATCCTCGATGCGCTCGATCGCCGCATCGAGCACCGCGATCTGGCGCGCCGAGATCTCGGCCGGCGTCAGGTTGGCGCTCTCGGCCGCGAGCCGGGCGTTCTCGATGACGTCGTGGAAACGGTGCTTCTCGACGATGTGCAGGCGGGACTCGAGGTTCCGCATGTAGTCGCCGAGGATGTTCTGCACGTTCGAGGCGTCCTCCTCGAGCCACTTGATCGTGCCCTCGAGGTTGGTCAGCGACAGCGACCTCGTCTCGAGGACGCGCGAACGATCCTGAAACTCGCGGCGCGCGGCCAGCAGCTTGGATTCCGCGTCGCGCAACGACGTCATCAGCTCGAGCTTGGCGTCGGCATTCTCGCTGCGCACGCGCGACAGTTCCTGGAGGGCCTGCTCGTACTTGCGTTGCAGCACGGTGTTGGCCTGCTGGATCGCCGACGGCTCGACGGGATCCTGCTGAGCCGTGAGCGCGCCACCGCTCGCGAGAACCGGCAGTGCGGCGAGGACTTTGACAAGATGGGTGGTCATTTCTGGTTCCTCGCGGGCTCAGTCGATGCGCACCGGCAGGCTCAAGAACCTGGCGGTCTTCTTCTTCTTGTAGATCTCGATCGCCTCGCGGATGGTCGCGGCGGCCTCGTTCGCCGGCCGCCAGACCCACTCGCTGTCGGTCGCGCTGCCGACACCGGCGTGCTGGTCGTCGGCCGAGACGTAGTAACCCTGGCCGATGCCGAGATAGATCGCCGTGACCTCGGCCTTGCGGCCGTCCTCGAGCGGCAGCAGCTCCGGCACGACGCTGATCGTCGTGTTCCACTTGTCGACCTCCTGCAGCACGGCGGCGACGCTGCCGAACCGCACCGCGAGGCGCTGATCGGCGGCGGCCGGATCGTCGGGGATGCGCTGGGTCAGCAGCTTGACGTGGTCGCGCAGCGGCGCCGGCAGCCGCGGCAGCATCGCCTTCAGTCGCTGCTCGAGCGCGGCCACCGGATCGACCAGCGCCTTGGCGGCGGCCTCGAGCCGCTCCTTCTTGCCGACCAGCTCGTCGTTCTTGACGTCGGTCTCGGTGATGTTCTTCTCGGCGTCGGCCGTGCGCTTGCCGAACTCCTCGGTCTCGCGCTGCGCCATCGCGATGCGATCCTCGATCGTCACCTTCGCGGTGCGCCAGTCGTTCTTCTCCTTGGTGATGATCGACCAGGCTTCGAGCCGCTTCTCCACGTAGGTGCGCGCCGTCTCGACCGGCGACTCCGGCGGAGCCGTGGCGGCGCCCTCCTGGGCGATACCGAGCGCGGCGATGCAGACGGCGCAGGCTGCCGTCCGCAGCGATTGAGTCACGAGTCGACTCGACGAGGCCTTCTTAGCTGGAGATGCCATGACAGATGGTTCGATGGATGGGTGGTGCGGCTGACGAATGCGGTCTAGAAGCGGACCTCGCCGGTGAGGCTCAGGGAGAACTCGAGTCCGTTCTTGTAGTTGGTCTTGGTGATGTCGGGCCCCGTCGCCGCCGAGCGGTAGACGGTGCGCTGGTCCGGGTCGGTGAGGTTCTTCGCCTGGAACTTCAGGAAGGTATTCTCGCCGACCGCCTGCGAGATGCTGAGGTTCAACCGGTCGTTCTCGACCAGGTAGACGCTCGGCACGAAGAAGCGCGACTCCGACACGCCGGCACCGGCGACCAGGGTGTCGCCCTGCAGGGTGTAGAACACGCCGATCTGCGTCCGCGTCGGCGCGATGTCGTAGGTCAGGAACAGGTTGTAGAGGTGTTCCGGCGCATTCGTCATCGGCCGGGTCACGATGCCGACGTCGACCAGCGGATCGGCGAACTCGGCGATCTCGTCGTCGGTGAGACGGACCTTCGAATCGATCAGCGTCGCGTTGGCGCCGACCTCGAGGCCCTCGAGCGCGCCCCAGAACCAGCCGAGCGCCTGACGTGTCTCGAACTCCCAGCCCTCGAGCCGACCCTCGGGGTAGTTGAGCGCGGTGGTGTAGTCGAAGCTCGAGGTGACGCGCTGCACGTACTCGATCGGCCCCTCGATGTCCTTCTTGAAGTAGGACGCCGAGAACAGCCCGCCCTCGTACGGGGTCCAGTCGACGCGAACGTCGTAGTTCTGCAGCTCGCTCTGCCGCAGCTCGGGGTTGCCGATGAAGATCGGGCCGCCGAGGAACTCCTGCTGCAGGATCGGCGAGAGCTCCTTGAAGGTCTGCTTCGCCAGCGTCTCGGCGTAGGAAGCGCGCAGCGTCACGCCGGTCAGCGGCCGCACGATCAGACTGATCGCGGGCAGCGCGTTCTCCTGGTGGTAGGAGACGTCGGCCTCGTTGCCCTCGAGCTCCTCCGAGTTGCCGCCGTTCGGCGGATACCAGGTCGCGTCGGCCTCGGGATCGTTGGTGATCGAGATCGACGTGTTCTCCCAGCGCATGCCTCCCACCAGGTTGACGAGCGGCAGGATCGGCACATCGATCATCGCGAACGTCGCCGCCAGTCGCTGCGAGCCCGAGTAGTCGATGTCGGTGGTCGCCTCCTGGATCGGGTGGTTCTCGTACGGGAACGCAACGCTCCAGGGGATCTCCCACGGCCCGACCGAGGTCTCGTTGTCGGCGAGGTTGGAGAAGGTGTCCTGGTTGAACTCGCGATCGGTCTCGTCGTAGAACGCGCCGAACTTGAAGTAGCCCTTCTCGCCGTCCCAGACCTCGAACGGCAGCTTGATCGCGATCTGACCCTGCTCGCTCTCCTCCTTGATCGACTTGAAGATGCGCTGCAGCGCGCCGAGCGTGAAGTTCGCGGCCGGCTTGAACGGCGCGTAGACCGGATCGGTCAGCTGCTGGCCCATGAACGTGATGCCGGGCCGCCAGCGCGAGCCGAACTGACGTTTGTCGGGCTCGGTCGAGCGCGCCGAGCTCTTCGCCAGCGTCCAATCGATCTCGGGCGAGAACAGCGTGCGGGTGTCGAAGCGATGGTGACCGGCGAGCTGCAGGGTGTCGGTCGAGCGCTCGATGTAGTTCAGCGTCTCGAGCCGCAGGAACGGCGCCTCGCCGGCCTCCTGGAAGCCGGGCGACTGGAAGTTCTCGGGGTCGTAGCCGGGGAAGAAGTAGTACTTGCCGCGGGTGTCCTCCGAGAGGATCGCGGTGTCGGTCGCGGTCTGGGTCTCGAGGTAGACGAGGTTGATCGAGTGGTTCTCGGACTCGATACCGGCGGTCGCGAGCAGACCCCAGCCCACCGTCTGCGAGCTCTTGGTCTCGTCGAACAGCGCGGTCGTGAAGTCGCCGGAGTCACCCGTCACCTGCGGCGTCAGCGGCTCGTTCGGGAAGCCGCGCCAGTACTTGTCGTTGATGCCGTTCTTGTAGAACGAGTTGTCGCGCTTGTAGTAGGCGCTGACGAGGCCGCCGGCGCGCACGCCGTCGGTGAGCTGGAAGCTGCCGCCGATCGCGGTCGAGAACCGCATGTCCATCGGCGCGGCCTGCCGCGTCGAGCCGACCGCGCCGTCCCAGTTCTCGCCTATGTTCTCGTTCTGGATCTGGCGGTCGCCGTGCAGCTGCGCGTCCCAGTGCGGGCCGCCGCCCTCGTAGGCCAGGAAGTCGCTCTGGCCGGTGTACTGCGAGTTGTTCGAGAACTGACCGCTCGACCGGAAGAAGAACGTGTCCTTCGGCACGCCCTTGAGCACGATGTTGACCGCGCCGCCGGATGCGTCGCCCTGCTGATCGGGCGTGAACGTCTTGCGCACCTGCAGGCTCTCGATGACCTCGCGCGGGAACTGGTCGAGCTCGACCGCGCGCTTGTTCTCGTCCGCGGTCGGCACGCGCACACCGTTGATCTGCGAGCTGACGTAGCGGTCCGGCAGACCGCGGATCACCGCCGACTTGCCGTCCTGCACCGAGGCGCCGGCGACCAGCCGCAGCGCGCTCGCCGCGTCGCTGGTGCCGGCCTTGCTCATCAGGTCGGCACCGACCGCGTCCATCACCGCCGGACTCTCGAAGCGCAGCTGCAGCAGGTCGCCCTCGGTGCTGCCGCCGAGCTGGAGCACGTCCTCGACCACGTACTCCTCCATGTCGGTGAAGTCACCGGTCAGCGCGACGTCGAGATCGGTCAGGCGCCCCGCCAGCACCGCGACATCGGGCTTGATCACGCGGACGTAGCCGTCCTTCGCGAACACCAGCGTGTACGAGCCGGCCGGCAGGTTCGGCAACGAGTAGTTGCCCTGCTCGGTGGTCGTCGCCTTGTCCTCGCGGCCCGCGACGCTGACCTCGACCCCGCCGAGCGGGACGTCGAAGTCGCCGTCGGTGACGACGCCGCGGATCGTCCCGACCTGCTGCGCGCGGATGCCGGCGCAGACGACCGACATGACGGCGGCGGCCAGGATCCAGCGCGTCTGGGGCTTCTTCACGCTCATGCCGGGGTCTCTTACCAGGGATCTCCGAGACGCGCGCGCATCTTTTCGAGGCGCTCCAGCATGCGTTCCGGCGGGCTGAAGCCGCAGTCGACCATCGACAGCGCGATCAGCACGAGATCCATCGCGCGCGGCCGCGCGTTCTCGTTGAGCTCGGCGTTCTCGATCGCCAGGTCGTAGGTCGCGATCGCGGCCTGCTCGGCGCCGCAGAGGTGGAACGCGCGCGCCACCGGCGCGAGGCCGTCGGCGCGGAACAGGTTGACGATCTCCTCGCGGTGCTCGCGGAAGAAATCGATCGTGCCGTGCAGCTCGTCGATGGCCTGCTGGGTCGCCTTGGCGCGGTGCAGCAGCAGCGCGATATCGGCGTTGATCTGCATGCGGTCCTCGCCGTGCATCCGGAAGTTGGCCAGCCGCTCCTGGATCTGCGCGACCCAGTGCTTGGCAGCTTCGGTGTCGTCGTGGGCCGCGGCGATCCCGCCGAGCTCGACCAGGAGCTCGACGCCGGCCTGGCGCGGCATCTTCTTGCTGACCGCGTCGATCCGGTTGGCGACCCGCTCGCGCTTGGCGGCATCGGCGTAGAAGCGGTCGTACAGCCGCGCACCGATGCCCGCGGCGTTCATCGCCGTCTGCATGTCCGAGGTCTGCACCGCATGGTCGATCACCTGCAGCTGCATGTCGAAGGTGCGTTCGTCGAGCGTCTCGGCGACCTCCTCCTGCCAGTGCGCGGCCTCGGCCGGCGTCAGGTTCTCGGCCGCTTTCAGCGCGTCCTCGATCTTGCCGAGCCGCTTGTAGCCGATCGCGAGCAGCGCGCGGATGCGGTCGCGCTGCCAGATCTGACCGTCGGCGTCCTGCGCCACGCCCTCGGCCATGCGCGCGGCCTTGGTGAACCACTTCGCGGCGAGGCTCTGATGGCCGAGCTCGACCGCGGCGAGGCCGAGCCGGGCCTCGACGACACCCCGACGCCAATCGTCCATGCGCGCCTCGTACGATTCCGCGAGCGCGAGCTGGCCCTGGTCGATCGCGGCGAGCGCGACGCCCTCCTGCAGCTCGGCGCGGTCGCGCTCGTGCGGCACCGGCATGCGGATCGTCGCCTCGAACGCGAGTTCGAGCAGACGGCGGCGGTCCACGGCGATGTCGCGGTCCTCGAAGCGCGCCTCGGCGGTCTTTGCGGATGCCGCGGTCGGCGGCGCCGCCGGGACCTCCTGCGCCGCCGAAAGTGAAGCGACAGCGAAGACACATGTAGGAACCAACAAGAGACTTACACAATTCATCGGTCGCACTTCCGGAACTCCGGTCGAAGCCCTGCTCGCTAAACACTCGCGGGAGGACACCGAAACCACGGTGCCCTCCCACGCTCCGAGCCGGGTCGGTCGACCCGGCTCGTTTCGGTCCTGTCGTCGACTACGGAACGACGAACAGGGTCGCGTTCGACGCGGACACTCCCTGCGGCGCGGCGTTGTCGATGACGCCGAACTGGTTGTAGACCGACAGACCCTGGAGGGCCGGCGTCGGCAGGTTCAGGTTGAAGTTCGCGTCGCCCGAGCCGTTCGAGAACGTCACGATCGAAGCGAGGGCCGGGAACGACGGCACGAGGTTGATGGCCGGGTAGCCGAACGGGCCGAGGTTCATGTCGGCGCGCGAGATCGAGATGATGCCGATCGCGAGCGTGCCGGGCGCCGCGTTCGCGAGCGCGAAGTTGGCGACACCGGAGCCGGAGTTGTACGAGCCCGAGGCCTCGGGCACGCCGGTGACGCCGGCAGTCGGGCTGCCGAGGTCGGTGAAGTCGCTCGCGACGAGCACGCCGAACTCGGCCAGGGCGGTCCAGCCGTTGGCGAAGTTGCAGCCGGGGACCATCGCGCCGCGGAAGTTGAGGCCGACGGGCGAGACGTTGACGGCGTTGAGCGCGTCGTTGGCGGGCAGCGGGTTGAGCGACGTCAGGACGTCGATCTTGCCGGTTGCCGAGGTGATCTGCATGCCGTGCGTGCGCGACACGATCGGGCTCGCCGTCGCGACGACGTTGTCGATCGAGTTCGTGCCCGAGAGCGCGATGCGCGTGTTGTAGACCGAGAAGGCCGACGGCGCATTGGCGTTGTGGATCACGCAGTCCTTGACCTGGATCAGGTTGCCCGAGGTCTGGGCCGGGTAGAACGCCTGCTTGGCCGCGAGCGTGTTGATCGGGCCCTCGTTGACGTTCGGGTAGGTGCTGTAGGCGGTGGTCCACATCGCGTCCCAGCCCATCGTGCCGTTGAAGCCGTAGCCCGCGCCGCCGTCACCGTCGGTGTTGTCGAACGACACGATGCGCTCGCCGACGTCCATGATGATCGAGTTGTTGAGCTGGGCACCGGCGTTGTCGCGCAGGGCGAACGCGTGGTCCGAACCCGAACCCGGCTCGAAGATGCCGGTCGAGCCGATCTCGACGGGCGGCGAGCCGATGATCGTGAAGTTGTCGTAGCGCGTGCGGGTCACCGGCTGGTAGTCCGACTGCTCGGCGCCGTCGACCTCGATCGCGTTGTCGCCGTGGCCGGAGCCCTGCGACGCGTTGTTGCTGTAGCCCTGGCAGATCAGGACCTGCGAGGCGTGGCCGCGCCAGCCCTGGTCGTTGTCGAAGCTGTCGTCACCGATGTTCGAGATGACGACGTGGTGCAGGTAGGGCATGCCACCCCAGATCTCGACGCCGTCGTCGACGTTGCAGAAGACCTCGATGTGGTGCAGGGTCGTGTTGCGACCGACGCCACCGAGCGACAGGCCGTTGAGCTCGTTGGTGAGCGCGATCACCTTGCCGCCGAAGCGCAGCGAGACGTAGGTCATCGTGCCGCTGTTGTCGTCGTCGTTGCCGCCGCCGTACTGCTGGTCGGCGGAGGTGCCGGTCAGGCCCTCCATGAACGCGAAGTTGCCGGCATCCGGGAACGCGGTGTTGGCGTGCGCCGCGTTGACGTCCTCGGAGATGTAGCCGTCGCCCATCAGGGTGACGTTGCCCCACTCGTTCGACGCCAGACGGAGCGAGCCGTTGTCGTTCGTCGAGGTGAAGACGATCGGGTTGCGCTCGGTGCCGCGGGCCTCGATCTTCGAGCCACGGGCGACCGCGAGGCTGCCGCCGAGGTTGGCGGTGCTCTCGATGCGGGTGCCGGCCTGGATGGTGAGCGTCGCGCCGTTGCGGACGTAGATCTGCTGCTGCAGGTTGTAGACGTTGTTCGACGTCCAGGTCGTCGAGGTGGTGATGTCGCTGGTGACCAGGACCTGGGCACTCGTGCCGGCGGCCAGGCCGAGCGCGCCCAGGAGGGCGAAGGAGATCTTCATTGCTGTGACGTCCTCAGTCGGATTGGAGGGAGGTTTCTGATTCAGACAGGGGTGGGGAAGCACCCTCGAACGGCGAGCACGCTAGGGAGATATGTTGAGCTTCCGTGAAGAGCCGAAGCAGGTTCGGTAATCGAGGGCGGAGAGCATCCCGAGCGACGGTGAGCCGTCCGACAACGTTTCGTTAAGGACTCGCGAAGCCCCGACGGCGGTGCGCGGGCGTCGACCCCGGCATCGGGATCCGCCCGGAATCGCCCGCCGCGCCTACCCTGCGTGCCGTATGCGTGTCCGGGAACACGTGCGCCACAGCGAACGGCGATCCATGCCGCCATACACCGCTCGGGTCGATCGCCCCTGTCACCGGCGCGAGCCTCGGACCAGGGAACCGCCGGGACGCTGCGCCCTCCTGCCCTGTGTGTGAAGACCGCGTGTAGAGCGCGGTCGACCGCGATCACCTCGCGCCGGACCGCATCGGCACGGTGCCGGCAGCGACAACGTCCGGGTCCGGTCGGCCACAACGACGGTCATGCGTTCGCCAGCCGTGCTCGCCGGCGCCCTGCTCGCGGGGCTCTCCCTGACCGCCCAAACCGAACCGACGCGCGCGCCGGCTGCGGCCACCCCCCACGTTCTGATCGATACGGTCGGACCGGACGGTTGGCGCAGCCGGTTCGGCCCGACCAACCTCGGCAGCATGCTCGAGTCGGAGCAGGGCCGCGAGCTCTGGGAGCCGGCACTGGCGCCCTATTTCGCGATCTGGCAGGAACTTGCGGGCGACGACGCCGGCTACTCGGCGTCGCGGACCCGGCTGCTCGGCTACGGCGGCCGCATCCGCATGGGGCTCTGGTTCGACTCGGACCGGATGCGACGCGCCAGCGAACCCGCCGCCGGCATCGCGGTCGTGCTCGACGGCGACGGGCGCGCCGATCTCGACGCGATCGCCGCCGATCTGCGCAGCATGCTCTACGAGTCGGTCGCCGGCGACTGGCAGACCCTCGACCTCGACGGCGAGAAGCTCGAGGTTCGTGTCGGCAGCGAGATGCACGTCGCGGCGCCGATCCGCACCGGCGACCGGCTGCTGCTGGCGGCGTCGAGCGAAGGCGACCTTGGCCTCGCGCTGGGTCGCGCCCGTGCGCTCGCGGCCGCCGCGACGCCCGAGCTCCGCCCAGACTCGCCGGCGATGCGGGTGCAGATCGACTTCGCCGCGCTGCTGACCGCCGCGATCGCGAGCGAGCCCGAACGCGACCGCCAGCTGATGCGTGCGCTCGGCCTCGACTCGGTCGGCACCGGCACGCTGACGATCACCACCGCCGGGCCGCGGGTGCAGGTCGAGTACGCGCAGCAGTTCACCAAGGCGGAGCGCGGGATCTTCGCGGCGCTGCTGCCGGCGACGTCGACCATCCCGTCGCTGCTGCTCGCTGCCGGCGAGGGTTCCTGGACCGCCGGCCACTTCGACTGCCATCAGCTCTACGAGACCGTGATGAATGCGCTCGCCGCGTCGGACCCGGACGCGGATCCGCGCGCCGAAGTCCGCGAGAAGGCCGGCCTCGACCCCGCCACCGACCTGTTCGCGCACATGACCGACGAGGTGCTGTTCTGGCTGCCCGAGGACGAGGACTTCGGCGAGGAACTCACACGCACGCCGTGGACCGCGACGTTCCGGCTGCGCGACGAAGAGGCGTTCGAGCAGGGCCTGTTCGCGCTGCT
>JAGQRB010000516.1 GCA_020425925.1 Planctomycetota bacterium | reverse complement strand
GGTCGAGCGGCAGCGGCGTCGGACCGAGCGCGCTGCGACTGAAGCCGAGCGCGAGCGCAGCGATCGCCGTCGGCGCGCCGGTGACCAGCGCGCGCGCCGTGGCACCGAACACCGGGCGGGCGCCGGGCTCGGGCAGCAGCGCGAGTTGCGGATCGCCGCAGCCGACCCCGAAGGCCTGCGCCGCGACCGGCGCGAGCGCGACGCCGTCGAACCAGGTGCGCGTGGCGCTGCCGTCGCCGGCGTCGTCGACGAAGACCTCGAGCGGCTGCGCGGCCGCCAGCTCGACGCGGCCGAGGTAGGCCCGCATCAGCGTGCGGTTGCCCTCGCGATCGAGCAGCGGATCGCCGAAGTCGACCGCGAGCGCCGACTGCGCCCCGTGACGGCGGTAGACCATCAGCTCGTCGGCGGCGAGCCCGGCGGCGATGCGCCAGTCGGCCGAATCGGTCCAGAAGCACGCGAAGACGTCGTAGCGCCCCGCCGGCAACCCGGTGACCGTCGTGCGCAGCAGCGGCACGTCCTCGGCACCGCTCTCGTCCGCGGTGAAGACATCGCCGCCGTTGCCGAAGCCGGTGCGGCGATGCCACTGGCCGTCGGCCGCGCCGGCGCCGCTGCCGCTCGTGACGTTCCACGGCGCGCCGTCGGCGCGCGCGGTATTGCCCGAATCGGCGTCGACGTAGGCCAGCGGCGCGCGTTCCTCGTCATCGGCGAGCAGCAGACCGACGACCGCGGTGTCGCGCACGATCGAGTTGGCGTGATCGCCGCGCCACCACAGCAGCGCGGTGTGGTGCGCGTCCCAGGCCGGCGCGATCGGGCGCCGGTTGTCGACGGTCGAGTCGGCGGTCAGCGCACGCCAGCTCCAGCTCGCGCCGTCATCGGCCGTGCGACCCTCGTAGATCTCGTGGTGGTCGGTGAGCACGTCCTGAACCGGATGCACCTCGGTCGAGATCCAGATCCGATCGGGATCGCGCGGATCGATCGCGCCGAGGCCGGTGTAGTCCTGCTCACCCGCGAACAGCCGCGCGCCGGCCTTGCAGACCTCGTGCGTGCTCCAGGTCAGGGTGGTCGGGTCGAGGCGGCCATAGAACACCCGATGGTCGCCGTCGCCGACCGATGCGTTGGGGTCGTAGGGCACCGGCCGCGCCTTGAACAACGCGACCACGGTGCCGTCGGCGAACGCGTGCACGTCGGTGTTCCAGGCCCGCGACCATTGGATGCCGTCGCAGACGAAGACCGGCGTCATGTCATCGGTCGAGGGCACGTTGGCCGAGTGGAACGAGCCGGCGGCGTCGAAGATGTCGTTGTCGATGACGTTGCCGGCCGAGTCGTACATCCGACCGCCCTGGATGTAGGCGTGGTAGATGCTGGTGTTGAAGTCACGCGGGTGGTACTCGGTCGCGATCAGGTCGATGCGGTCGACGCCGTTCGACCAGTAGCGGTAGTAGCCGTTGACGTAGTTGTTGCCGGCCGGCGTCGCGCTCGGCGCCTCGGTCAGCTGGCCGCCGTAGATCCAGGTCGCGCCGTTGTCGTCCGAGTACATCGTGTGCGGACTCTGCTGCGTGCGCGCGAAGTTGTAGAGCCGGCCATGGGTGTCGTGGTCGGGGTCCTCGGCCGCGAGCTGGAACACGTTGGCGTAGGTCGTGCCGCCGCTGCCGGGTGCGTTGGCGGGGATCACCGGCCACCAATGCCATTCGGTCACCGCCCCCCAGCTCGCGGTCGCGACGTCGAACGTCCGCAGGTAGCTACGGTCGTCGAGCGTGCCGTCGCGTTGGTTGTGTGCGGCGTAACACGCCAGCACGTCGCCGTCCTGCTTGACGACGAAGCCCGGTACGTTGTGGTCGTCCCCGCCGCCGTAGGACTCGATGTCGTCGAGCGTGTGCAGCGTCCGCCTGCGGCTCGCGAGATCGACGTGGCTGACCTGCACCAGCCCGTCCTCGGTCTGGCCGCCGAGTCCGCCGTAGCTGCCGATCGAGCCGACCAGCAGCTCGCCGCGCGCGCGGTCGACGACGGCGCGTTCGTCCTGGTACCAGCACCAGCCACCGTTCGGATCGAGCTGCAGCAGATCGCCGTGCACGCGGTCGGGTGGTGGCGGCGGCACGTAGGGCGCGAGCATCATCGCGAGCGCATCGAAGTTGACGTTCCGCGCCGAGCCCGCACCGGTCGGCCGCTCGCCGCGCAACGCCAGCCGGGCGGTGCGCGCCCCCGCCGGCACCGG
>JAGQRB010000515.1 GCA_020425925.1 Planctomycetota bacterium | reverse complement strand
TAGACCGTGCCCATGCCGCCCTCGCCGAGCAC
The DNA here is from genome assembly GCA_020425925.1 of Planctomycetota bacterium. Taxonomy (GTDB): domain Bacteria; phylum Planctomycetota; class UBA1135; order UBA1135; family UBA2386; genus JAGQRA01. The sequence continues at coordinate 3,520 of JAGQRB010000515.1, read as the reverse complement.
GCCGAGGACGCGGTGCGGGCCGATCTGTTCGCCGACCGCAGCGGCGGGATCCTGTCCGCCGCCGACCGGGATCCGCCGCAGCTCGGTCTCGCAACGCAACAGCAGCTGCTCGTGGGCTGGATGCTCGCGCCGCAGTGCGGCGAAGGCCGCGGCCTGCTCGCCGTCGGGCAATGCGGCGATCTCGGCGATCCGCTCTTCGAGCACCGAGAGATCACGCTCGCCGCTCATCGCGACCTCCCCACCGATGCCGTGACAGACGGGCGACCCGCCTCGAGGACGGCCGCAACGAAAGTGTGCGCCTCGATTCTCACGCCGGCCAGTCTACCCCCGGCCCTGTGCCGGGTCCCGCGCGAGGCCACTGTTCGCTAAGCTCCGCGGCGATGCTGCACCCCTGCCGCGCGCTCCTCGTCCTGCTGCCGTTGTTCGCCATCGATTCCGGCGCCACCCGAGCCACGCGTCTTCACGAACCGAGCCCACCGATCGACTGGCGCAGCCGCGTCGAGCGCCACCTCGACGACGCCCGCGACCGGGTGCTCGCCGCGTGCCGCGAACAGGGGCTCGAACTGCCGGCGGACTTCCTTTCCTGGATCGACGGCGACCCGCTACTGCGCGCCTCGGTCTACGGTTGCCGCAACGATCCGCTGCGCGTCGTGCTCGGGCTGCGATCGCTCGAGATCGACCTCGGCACCGACCTCGTGCGCCGCGACTACCCGCAGCTCGCGCTCGCGTTCGCGATCCAGGGCTCGTACGGGCCGACGCCGAAACGCAAGCGCGGCAAGAACGAGCCGACCGAGAACACCGCGCCGCCGCTGCCCGACATCTCACCGCGGCCGCCACTCCAGCTCGTGGTGCCCGGCGATCCGCGGCTGCCGGTCGACACCAAGGACCCGAATCGCGAACTCGACGCCGAGGATCACATCATCAACTTCCTCGAGGACCACGACCCGGTCGAGGTCGAGGTCAAGGTGCGCAAGCTGCCGCCGCTCGAATACGACGCCGACGGCAAGCCGAAGCCGCGCGGCAAGAAGGAGATCACGGTGCTCGAGAAGCAGCAGCGCAAACCGCTGGCCGCCGACGTCATCGCCTCGGCCGAGCTGCAGCGCGAGTTCAACGCCTACATGCAGGCGCACGGTCACGAGGACGTGTGGATCGATTGCGGTGACCGTGCCGTGCACTGGTACGCGAGCGAGGCGATCAAGGCGCCGCTGCAACGCAACCGCATCCGGCAGGCGTACGACCTGTTCCATGACGCCTACCGCCACAAGGGGCGCATGCCGCTCGAACGCGACGCGGCGCCGACGCCGGCGCAGTCGATGGCCTGGCTGGTGCGCAACGACCGCCACCCGTTCGCCGACGCCGACCGCACAGCCCGCAAGTGGCCGCGCTTTCCGCTCGATGCGCCGTGGCCCGTGCTGATGATGCTGGCCGCCGATGATCAGCCGCTGCGCGAACGCGAGGACATCTGGATCAGGTTCCGCGACCAGGGCGAGATGCGCACCTACGGCGAGTACATCGGCGGCATCGCGCAGCAGTTCGACATGCAGTCGGCGCGCCGGCTCAGTCCGTTCGCGTACTCGTACGGCTCGATCCAGATGATGTGGAAGGACGGCGGCGTGTGCGGGACGATGGGCAACATCGGCGCCCGCACCTACCGCATCTGCGGCATGCCGTCGTCGACCGCCGGCCAGCCCGGCCACTGCGCGCTGGTGCGCATGCAGTTCGATCCCCAAACCGGGCGCTACACCTGCCGCGGCGGGCAATACGCGACCGGCGGCGACGAGGCGACGACCGTGCACGCGGGCTGGAACTACGACGATGTCGGCGGTCGCCGGCCGATGGTGTTCCATCAGTCCGTGGCTTGGGGCGTCGATCACGGTTTCCGCTCGTACGTCGAGACGCTGGTGATGCGCCGCGCGTTCGACGCGCTCGACGCCGGCCAACGGGCGCGCGAGGCCATCGGCCTGGTCAGGCAGGGCCTGGCCCACAATCCGTTCGCCATCGCGCTCGTCGTCGCCGCCGCCGACAGCCTCGATGACCCGCGCGCGCTGGTGCGACTGTGCGACACGTTCACGGCAGCGCTCGATGCCGCGGCCGCAGCCGACGAGTTCGCGCTCTACCGGACCACGGGCTGTGACCTGATCCACGCCCGTATCGCCGCGCTGCCGGCGCCGGACTCGCGCGGCAAGGCGACGACGCTGCTGCAGGACCTCGAGCGGCAGGGCTGCAACAATGCGAAGCTGCTGGCCGCGTGCTGGCGCGCGATCGATGGCGACAAAGGCTTCGAGCGCGGTTGCCGCGAGTCGATGCAGCGTTACCTCGCCTCGCCGGCGCGGACCCGCAACAACAAGGAGTCGAAGCGGTTCGCGCAGTGGCTGCAATCGCTGGCACGGTGCGTGCCCGGTAAGCAGCGCAAGGCGTGGGCCGATTCGATGCTGCAGCAGTTCGCCTCCAAGGAGGCACTCGTCATCGGCCGCAAGCGGATGCTCGACCCGGCCGTCGCGGCGCTGTGCAAAGTGGCCGGTCGAGAACCGCCGTCGCTCGACGCGCTGCGGTAGTCAGGGAGCCCCGCCGTTCATTCGCGCCGCGGCGGCAATCGCAGCGTGAAGTCACCGAGCAGCGACCAGAAGTAGGCGCGCTTGCGGCCGATGTCGCCACCGGCCTGCTGCCAGCTGCCGGCCGCCTCGACCGCGAAGTAGCGGCGCCAGGCATCGCCGACGCTACCGCCCGCGGCCAGCGTCGCCGCGAAGCCGCGCGGCTCGTCGTAGAACACCTTGGCCCGGCCGATCAGGGCCACGCACGGCGTGTAGAACAGGATCGCCTCGGCATGCTGACGCAGGCCGTAGTGCGGGTGATCGTAGGCCAGCCGCTCAGCCCCCGGCGGCGCGATCGCTTCGCAGCCGGTATGCACGAGGATGTAGGGCTGATCGGTGGCGCGATCGCTCTGCCACAACGCCCGGTAGTAGGCGAGGCCGGCGCGACCGTGGCGACCATCACCGCGCAGCGACGCCGGCAGCGACTCGACGCCGAGCGCCCGTTCGAGCGCGGTGGCATCGGTGCGGGCGAAGACCGCGGCCGTACCGTTGCTGTGGGCGCGCAGCGTGCGCAGCAGCGCCGGGCGTTGCCACCACGCGGTCAGCGCCACCAGATCGACGGCGGCGGTGACGTCGTAGCCGGCTTCGACGAACTCGCGCCAGGCATGGCGCGCGCGGCGCAGCTGCGCCATGCCCGATCCGAGTCCGAAGGCCACCGACGCCGGCTTGTCGCCGGCTGGCGCGACCGGCTGCGTGCGGAAGGCGTGGTTGCGATCGAAGTAGGCGACCAACAACCGCAGCTCGAGGTCGGCGTCGAAGTCGGCGCCATCGGGCGCCGGACCGAGGGCCACGCCGCGCGCGTCGATGCGCGAGACGGCGATGTCCGGCTGCGCGATCGGGTTCCTGGCCGCGCGATCCTGCGCCGTGCACTCGTGATCGCGGTCGTCGTCGTCGATCGTCACCGCGGTGCCGTCGGCCGCGACGCGGAC
>JAGQRB010000514.1 GCA_020425925.1 Planctomycetota bacterium | reverse complement strand
CGAACCACGATCCAACTCCCGTGCCCGGGCGCCGAAAACTCGCGGCTGCGCTTTCGCGACGGCGCCGGCTTCGCCGTAGGATGCCCGGTCCATCGACGATTTCCGCATGACGAATCTGCACAACCGCTTCGGCCGCTATCGCCGGCCCCTCTTCGCCTTCGCCCTGTTCGCGGCCGCGGCCGCGACGTTCGCCGCGCCGACGGCGGCGCAAGCCCACAAGGAGCTGGGCCGGATGTGGACCTTCGAGCACGCGCCGCTCGGCTGGTTCCAGGAGGCCTACGACTGGCAGCCGTCGCAGGAGTGGCTCGACCATGCGCGCATGAGCTCGCTGCGGCTCGGCAACGGCGACCGCTACTTCTGCTCGGCGTCGTTCGTGAGTCCGTACGGCCTGATCATGACGAACCATCACTGCTCGCGCGACTTCATCGCGCAGGTGCAGGGCGATCACGACTGGCAGACGAACGGCTTCTACGCCGGTGCCTACGACAACGAGATCCCGATCCCGGGCGCCAAGGTCTCGCAGCTGATCACCCAGCGCGACGTCACCGACGCGGTCCACGACCAGGGTGAGGCGGCGGTGCTGGCGGCGGCGCGCGAGGCGCAGCCGGAACTCGAGCACCAGATCATCGGGCTCTACCAGGGCGGCAACTACCAGCTCTACAGCCACCGGATCTTCAACGATCTCCGGCTGGTCTGCGCGCCCCACGGCCAGAGCGCGCACTTCGGCGGCGATCCCGACAACTTCTGCTTCCCGCGCTGGGGTCTCGACTTCTCGTTCCTGCGCGCCTACGAGAACGGCCAGCCGGCCGACACCAGCAAGTACTGCTTCCAGTGGAAGACCGCCGGCGCCGAGGAGGACGAGCCGGTGTTCGTCACCGGCAACCCGGGGCGCACCGGTCGGTTGAAGACCGTCGCGCAGTGCGAGTACCTGCGCGATCACTACTACCCGCCGATCCTCGAGCGCGTGCACACGATGCTCGATCAGCTCGGCGAGCGCGCGGCCCAGAGCGAGGCGGAGCACAAGAAGCTGCTGCCGCGCATCCTGAGCCTCGAGAACACCCGGAAGGCGTTCCAGGGCTACCTCGACGGACTGCGCGACGAGCGCGTGATGGAGATCAAGCAGAAGGCCGAGGACGACCTGCGCGCCGCGGTCGCCGCCGATGACGAGCTGCAGGAGAAGTACGGCGCGACCTGGGACGAGATCGCAGCGATCCAGGAGAGGAAGGCCGCGGCTGCGGCCAGCGGCGACGGCGAGACCGTCAATGCGCTCGAGGAGCAGGAGAAGGCGCTCAACACCAGGATCGGCGAGGCCTGCTTCGCGGTCTATGGCAACGACATCCCGCCCGACGCGACGATGTCGCTCCGCATCAGCGACGGCGTCGTCAAGGGCTACGAGTACAACGGCACGATCGCGCCGACCCACACGACGCTCTACGGGCTGTTCGCGCGCCACTTCGAGTTCGGCGGCGTGCACCCGTTCGACCTGCCGCAGGTCTGGCTCGACAAGGAGAAGGAGCTCGACCTCAGGACGCCGTTCAACTTCGTCTCGACCAACGACATCATCGGCGGCAACTCGGGCTCGCCGATGATCGACAAGGAGCAGAACGTGGTCGGCCTGATCTTCGACGGCAACATCGAGATGCTCGCCAACAACTACGTCTTCGACGATCAGGTCTCGCGCACGGTGTCCGTGCACCCGGCGATCATCATCGAGTCGCTGCGCAAGATCTACGGCGCCGGCAAGCTCGCCGACGAGCTCGAGCGCAAGAACCAGGAGCGCTGATCGGCCGCGCGCGGCGTTCCCTCACTCGGGGTCGCCGCCGTGCACGTGCCACAGGTGCACCCCGAGCGCGATGCCGAACAGGCTCAGGGTGTAGATCGCCGGGAAGATGATCAGGTGCAAGAGCCAGATCAGCCAGAACTGCTGGTCGCTCGAGCCGGCCGAGAAGCGCGGGTCGAAGACCATCTGGTTGAGCGGGTTGACGATCTCGCCGGCGGCGCTGGTCGCCTTGGTGCCGACCGCCGAGACGTCGAGCACGGTGCCGAGCCCGTTGTCGGAAGCGAGCTTGCTGAACAGCGCCGCCGGCAGCCGGGCGGCGAGCATCGCGGCGCTGACCATCACGATCAGCATCAGGATGCCGGACACCTGGCGGGCCAGCAGCAGCGCCAGCGCGAGGCAGGCCGGCCACAGGAAGCGATCGAGGCCGGCCGGCTGGATCACCGCGCTCGGCGCCGCCAGCAGCTGCATCCAGAGCCAGGTCGCGGTCGCGCTCCAGGCGTAGAGCAGCGGCAGCACGAACGGGCCGCGCAGCTGTTGTCGGCCGCGGCTCCAGAGCACGATCGACCACAGCGCGGCGAAGCCGACGAACGGCAGCGGCCACTGCCAGCCGGGTGCCGTCGCGGTGCCGGTCGGGAACGCGACCATGCTGACCTCGAGGTCGTTGCCGGCGTAGCCGGCGTAGTGGTGCACGGTTTCGAGGGTGCGTTCGGCCGGGCCGAGCAGGCCGTCGGCGAGGCCGACGCCGGCGGCGACGAGCAGGGCGGCGATCGCCGTGAGCCGGAGCTTCGGCAGGGCGAGTCCGAGCCCGAGCATCACGAAGGCAGCGAGCTGCAGGAGGGCGGCGAGCAGGTCCATGCGGGCGATCGGAACGGCGGCGACAGGCCGGGTTTTCACCCCGGGTTACGCCGGTTGCCAGCATTTTCCGCTCGGACGCTTGCCGGCCCGTCGGGCCGTCGCTAACTTTCTGCGCCCTCCGGAACTCCGGATCCTCGCGATGCCAAAGCAGAAGACCAAGAAGGCCGTGGTCAAGCGTATGAAGCTGACCAAGACCGGCAAGGTGAAGTTCCACCATGCCTTCACGTCGCACATCATGGTGCGCCGTAGCACGAAGCGGAAGCGCCACCTGCGCCGCGCCGGCATCGTGCCCGGCAAGACCGGTGTGAACATGCGCAAGCTCCTGGGAGGTGCGTAATGTCCCGCGCCACCAACGGACCCGCTACCCGGCAGCGGCGCAACCGCGCGCTG
>JAGQRB010000513.1 GCA_020425925.1 Planctomycetota bacterium | reverse complement strand
GGCGCGGCCTGCGCCGCCGCCCGCCCCGTGCTCGGGTCGGCGGATGCCCTTGCGGCTCAGCGCTCGCCGCTCCGGACGACGATCCGCTTGTTCTGCGCGGCGGGCACCTTCGGCACCGTGACGTGCAGCACGCCGTTCTTGTAGACGGCGTCGACGTCGTCGCTCGAGGCGTCGCGCGGCAGCGAGATCGCGCGCGAGTAGCGGCCGTAGCGGTGCTCGACGCGGTGCCACTTGCGCTTCTGGTCCTTGACGTCGCGGTCGTCCTTGCGTTCGGCGGTGACCGTCAGCGTGTTGTCGCGGACGTCGACCTGGATGTCCGACTCCGCGATGCCCGGCAGCTCGAACGCGAGCTCGTAGCCCGCATCGGTCTCGCTGATGTTGGCCAGCGGCGCACGGTTGCTCTCGCCGCGCGGGATCACGAAGCCGTCGTGGTCGCCGAACAGGGTCTGAAACAGGCTCTGGAAGGGATCGCGCAGGATCGCTGCGCCCGGGTGCTCTGCTGTCGACTTCATTCTGTTGCTCCTTGTGGTCAGGTCAGGGAGCCACTTGCAATGCCCGTGCCAGAGTTGCAGAGACTCATTAAGTCCATCTATTCCAATGGTTTGCCGGCCATGTCGGACAGGTCGAGCACTCCGACGTATGTCAGAATGGCCATATACTGACAATAGTGCTGTCAGCTCGGCAGGCGCAGCCGCCGGTGCTCCCGCCGCACCCCCTCGAGCGCCGCGGGGCGGTGCTGTTCGATCGCGGCGTGGCGCCGCTGGGCGAGGGCTCCGAGCGCCGGGCCGACCAGCGGGTCGTCGCCGCAGTCGGCCAGGATCCGCGGTGCCCATTCGAGCAGATGCCGCACCGCGGTGTCGTCGTCGCACAGTTCGCCGAGCGCCTCCTGCAGCTTGCCGAGGCGCTTGCCGACCTTGCGGATATCGTCCGGCACGTGCTCGGCGAGCTCCTCGAGCAGGTAACGCAGGCGCTTGGCGGCGATGCGGGCGGAGTGGAACGCCGCCATCGGGGCATCGTCGGTCAGTTCGTTCGACCGGCGCCGCAACTTGTCGGTCTGCAGCGTCAGCCGTTGCCGCGCCGCGTCCGCGATCGGCTCACCGCCGAGCGCGGTGCTCGCGTCGAGCTGTGGCAGCAGGTCGGCGAACCGCTGGGCGTCGGCGAGGCGCTCGGGGCTGCGCAGCCAGGCGACGAGATCGGTGCGGGCCAGCGTCCGGGCGCGACGCATCCATTCGAGAATGCGTTCGGCGGCGGGCTGCAGCGGCGGCGGTAGGGCGGTGACCTCGGCCGGCAGTCGTCGCACCATGACGTCGAGATCGCGCACCCGGCCGAGCTCGGCGGCCAGAGCCTGCAGGTGGGCGCGTAGCAAGCGGCTCTCGCTGTCCGGCCAGAGCTTGCGGAATGCGGCCACCATCGAGCGCAGGCGCCGGAGCGTCGTCCGCATCAGGTGGACGTGTTGCTCGTCGGTGCTCTGCCGCACCTGCGTCTCGGCCCGCTGCACGTTGGCGACCTGGCGGCGGAGCAGCGCCCGAACGGCGGCGGCGGTCAGCGCGCCGGCGCCGACGGTGTGGGCCCCGTTGGTCGCGCTCAGGCCGAGCAGGCGGGCGGCGTGGGTCGGCTTGTCGTTGTTCGCGGGCTGGATGTGGAGCCGCTCCTCGAGGTGTGCGGCGAGCCGCTCGCAGCTCGGCACGTCGTCCAGGACCTCGAGTTCGATCTCGGTGAACTCCACACTGCGCCCCGCACCGTGCGCCTGCACGTGGTCGATCGCGAGCTCACACAGTTCGCGGCCGTCGTAGCTCAGCTTGCGCAGATCGCGCGCGACGTCGAGCCGGAGCACCGGGATCAGCGGCCGGCGCAGCACGACCGGTTCGACCGCGTCGCGCAGCGGCTGCGGTAGCTCGGCCGCGGTCGGCGGCGTCGTCGGAGCCCGCCATTCGGCCTCGAGCTCCTCGCGTACGAACAGCGCGCCGGCGCGCTCGCCACGATGTTTGCAGGTCACCGTCGAGCCGGTGCGACCGACGCGGACCCGCAGCCCGATGCCGCTCTGCGCCAGCGAACGCGCGGCGTCGTCGAGGTAGATGTCGTTGTGCCGTTTGGCGTTCGCGCCTGCGCTGCCGAACCCGGATTCACGCAGCGCGGCATCGACCAGCGCGATCTCGAGCGATCGAGCCGTGCGCAGCTTGAACTCGGTCTCGAGGTTGCCGGCCATGGTTCACGTCGGGGTGACGAGTCGGACCTTGCGGTCGAACAGTCCGGCGAACAATGCGCCCTTCTGCTCGACGGCGCGGGCCTCGAGGAACAGGTGGCTCTGGGGATCGCTGCCGAGCGTCGGATGCAGCTCGACGCTGGTGTCGCCGATCACCAGCGTCACGTCGCGCACGACGTTGGCGTGCTGGCGATCGAGTGCGTCGGCGAGCCGCAGGATCGCGGCCAGTCGTTCGACGACCGAGCGATCGCGTCGCCGCAGCACCGCGAAGTCGGGATGGTCTCGATTCGGCGGCGCCTTGCGGTGATAGCGCGCGACCAGCGCGACCAGTCGACGTTCTTCGCCGCTGAGGCCGACGAGATCGCTCGCCACGATCAGGTACTGTGAGTGCTTGTGGTGGCCGTCGTTGTTGACCGCGACGCCGACGTCGTGCAGCAGCGCGGCGGCCTCGAGCAGGGCGCGGGCGCGCTGGTCGAGGCCGTGCAGCAACGCCGTCTGATCGAAGATCCGGCGCGCGAGGTGCAGCACGGTCTCGGCGTGGTCGGCCTCGTAGTGGAAGCGCCGGCCCATGGCGCGGCAGGCCGACAGCACGACGTCGACGTGGTGCTCGGCCTGGAACGACATCAGGTGGCCCTGCACGACCTCGCTGAGCAGGCCTTCGCGGATACCGGCGCGCGGTACCAGCACGGACTCGCTGCCGGCGAGCCGGCCGAGCCGGCCGTAGACGATGCCGGCCGGGACGATGGTATCGGCGCGGTCCGGTCGCAGATCGAACTGCGCCATGCGCTGCTCGACGCTGAGCGCCGTGAGGGTGTGGACATCGCGCTCGAGCTCCGCCAGCGGGACGCTGTCGACGCCGTCGGTGGTCTGCTTGCCGATGCGCGCGGCGACGAGGTCCGCGAGGCTCTCGATGTTGCCGCCGACGGCGACATAGCGATCGATGCGCGCCGATTCGAAGCGATCCGCGATGCGGCGCTCGAGGCTGTGCAGGTGGCGGTGCATCAGGTCGCTGAACGACTCGCCGGCCGCTTCCGCGGTCGCCAGCACCGACAGCATGCGGAGCGTGCCGAGTCGATAGGAGTCCGCGTTCACGACGTCGCCGTTCTCGACGATCATGATCTCGACCGAGCCGCCGCCGACGTCGACGAGCAGCGAGCGCCCGGTCGCGAGGCTCATGCGCGACTCGATGCCGAGCTTCAGCAGGTAGGCCTCCTGGGTGCCCGAGATCACCTCGATGTCGATGCCGCAGGCGTCGCGGACCCGATCCGACAGCATGTGTCGGTTGTTGGCGTCGCGCATCGCCGCGGTCGCGATCGCGCGGGTGTGCACTACGCCGACGCGGTCGCACTGGCTGCGGAAGCGCCGGAACGCGTCGACCGCGGCGGCGATCGTCGCATCCGGGATCACCCCGGTCTCGAACACCTCCTGGCCGAGTCGGACCGGCATCCGGTGGCTCTCCAGCACGGTCGTGGTCGGCGATTCCGGGCCGCCCGCCGCTTCCGCGATCAGGAAGCGGATCGCGTTCGATCCCATGTCGACGATGCCGAATCGAGGCGGGGTGCCCATCGGCACACGAACGTAGCCGACCGCGCCGGGCAAGACACCGGGGTGGTCGGGCGTCCGTCGCGATAGAATCGGACGCGATGACCGATCCGAAGGAGCCGCCTCGCCCCGAAGGTTCCGAACCCCCGCCGCTGTCGAGCACTCTGCGCTACGTGCAGTCGGTGCAGGGCGACGGTGGGCCGGCCGACACCGACGTCTCGTGGACCAATCTTCACGAGAAATGCCAGCGCTGGGTCGCCGAGGCGGCGCACGGTCAGAACCTGCCGGCCGACCGCAGTCTCGACGACCTGAGCCAGGAGGTGATGCTCCAGGTGTTCCGCGACATCGGCAGCTTCCAGGTCGAGCCCGGCGCCTCGTTCTCGGGTTGGGTGCGGACGATCACGCAGCGCAAGCTGCACGACTACTGGCGTCGCGCCCGGGCACAGAAGCGCGGCGGCGGCAAGACCAAGCACCTCGGCGACCTCGACGAGTCTGGCGGCCGCGATCGTTTCGAGGACGAACGCGTCGAGCGCCAGAGCATGCTGGTGCGCTTCCGCGAGCTTCAGGACGGCTTGCAGCACGCGCTCGCCGAGCTCAGCGAACGTCACAAGCGCGTGCTCGAGCTGCGCCTGTTCCAGGGCAAGTCGTACGCCGAGATCATGCCGGTCCTCGGCTACGACAAGGAAGTCACGGTGCGCTCGCTGCACATGCGCGCGCTGCAGCGCCTGCAGGAGCTGCTCGGCGCGCACGGCTGAGGCGCGCGCGGCCGCGCGCCGCGATCAGCGCCCGAACAGTTCTTCCGCGAGCGCTTCGAACTCGGCTTCGAGTTCGGCCTGAGTCGCCGTCTCGGGCGCGTTGATCCGGCGGCCGCGGCCGCGGCTGTTGCCGCTGCTGGTGCCGGCGCCCGCCGGCTGTTGGCCGCCG